>JBIIZD010000106.1:0-7958 GCA_044346445.1 Caulobacteraceae bacterium | reverse complement strand
CTCAAGGTGCGATCAGACATGGACTTGGTTTGGTTCGATTTTTCGGTCACGATCCATCAGGTGGCGAACCTTTCGTCACCGGTCAAGACGATTATGACTTCACCTAGCCATCATCATTCGCTATAGCCGCCCCTCTTCGCCGCCGTAGCTCAGTGGTAGAGCGCATCATTGGTAAGGCTGAGGTCGGCAGTTCAATCCTGCCCGGCGGCACCAGCGGCCCCTCGATCGGAAACGGTCGAGGGGCAACCTTGAAAATCTCCCAAGCGACAGAGTCCAGAACGTCACCTCATCGATCGGCTCGCCAGCAGCTATGCGCTTTAAATCCCTAGACTCCTTACGTGGCCTAGCCGCCCTTGCCGTGGTGCTGCACCATTGTCTGCTGACCCTGCCTGCCAGTGTTCGGGGCCATGGCACCTTGGCCTGGTGGCTGACCGCCACGCCCTTAAGGCTCTTGGTCGACGGTCCAGGCGCGGTCTTGCTGTTTTTTGTCTTGAGCGGCTTTGTTCTGGCGGCCTCTATCCAGTCGAGCCTGGGCAAGGATGCGGGCGGATTTGACTATGGCCGGTTTGCCGCCAAGCGATTCTTGCGCATCTATCCGCCATTTGCCTTTGCCGTTCTTGTCTCTGCAGGGCTTTATCTGCTGATCCAGCCCGGGCCGGTCGCGGGCCTGAGTGTCTGGTTCAATACGCAGTCCTGGGCCTATCCGGTAGCTCCGGCCATGTTGGCGGGCCATTTTCTGATGACGGATCAGCATCGCGACATGACCCTGATCAATGTGATGTGGAGCCTGATCCACGAATTGCGCATATCGATGATTTTTCCGCTGATCTTTTTTGGCATGAGCGCCAGACCGGTTTTGACCCTCAGCCTTGCTGCGGGCTTGAGCGCGGCAGCCAATCTGGCCTTGTCGCAAGGCAGTCTGTCGCCCTTGGTTCAGACCCTTTGCGGCACGGCGCAATATGGCGTGATGTTTGCGGCGGGCACCTGGCTTTATCTCAATAACCAAATCATCAGCGCCTGGATGGCCAGGACCGGGCCTTGGGCCAGTGTGGCAGCGGTCGTGCTCGGCGGGACGCTGTTCTTTTTGCCGCGCACCTTGCCGGTATTGAGCCTTTGGGCCACAGGGCTAGCGGCCATGCTGTATGTGATCGCAGCCTTTGGCTCGGTGCGTTTGGTCAAGCTCCTGTCCAGCGCGGTTTTGACCTGGCTGGGCCGGGTGTCCTTTAGCCTTTATCTGCTGCACCTGCCTGTGCTCTTGACCGTGTTTCACCTGTTTTCGGGAAAGGCCCCCTTGGCGGTATTGGTTGCGGCAACAGTTGGGATTTCCTTGCTGGCGGCGCAATTATCCTATCGCTGGATCGAGCAGCCTTCCATGGCGCTGGGGCGCTGGGTAACGGGCGATAGGACGGCAAAAACCGCCTAGCTCAGGCGCATTGCAACCCCTCGTCCGGCCAGGGCGCATAAACCGGTCAATAGGCTGCCCCAGGCCAGATCGATCAGGGCGATCTTGGCGGTATAGCCCTGAAACGCGGCCCAATTGGTTAGGTCATAGGTGCCATAGGCCACCAAGCCAAGCATAATGCCCAGGCCGACACTCTGAACCAGGCCTTGGCCGTAATCGCCGGGCCGGACCGCAAACACAACCACACCCGCCGCATAGAGGGCGTAAAACACGCCCGCCACCGCGATATTGGGCACCGGCCGCATCAGGGCGCCAATCTCGGCCCTGTAAAGGCCTGCGGCCATTGTCAGCCAAATAAAGTCCAAAGCCAGATAGGTGACAAGGGTCGCGCCATAGATCAGGCTCAGTCGGATCATGTTTGGTCCTCGCATCTAACCGGTCGAATGCCGATCATGCGACAGATTACGGCAAAATTGGCCCTAGCCAATAGCCGTAATCCAGATTTCGCCGCGCGCGCCATCGCCGCCCTTGGCCGAGGTCAGGGTATTTCGGGTCGCGCCGCCGCCGCCGCCGCCGCCGCCCGGCGCGCCGCCGCTTCCGGCTATTGAGGGTAAAGCTGTGGCAGAGGCGCTCGAACCACCGCCGCCCGCGCCGCTGCCCTGGGCCCAGGGCTTGGTCGCACCGCTTGCCCCGACCGCGCCGCCCGCACTGGCACGGCCTGCGCCGCCAATAGGGTATCCGCCTCCGCCGGTGCCGCCCGACCTGGCAGCGGACGCGGTATCAAGCGCGCCGCCTGCGCCGCCTGCGCCCGGGCCTGCGCCAAGACCCGCTGCCCCAGACCCCGCCGTGCCGGTCGCTATGGATGTGCCCCCCGAGGCTGCGAGGCCAAAGCCGCCTGCGCCGCCCAAGCCGCCCACAACGGTGCCGCCAGAACCGCCACTGGCAGACAAGATGACGACCCCTGCCGATACAAGGCTTGTTGCGCCGCCATTACCGCCGACATTGCCAGAACTGGTTCCCGTGGTCCCGGCCCCGCCTAGCCCCCCCGCACCGACACTCAGGCTCAAAGGCGTTGTCAAGGCTTCCAGATTATAGTCTTCGGTGACCAAGGCCCCTGCCCCACCGCCACCACCGCCCAGGCGGTTGGCTGTGGCATCGCCACTGGCACCGCTGGCCCCGCCGCCGCCGCCGCCGATCAGGGTGATCTCCAACCGCCGCGCCCAACTTGGCGGTGAATAGGTTCCGCTCGCGGTGAATATGTCGGTCTGGCTGAGCATGGCCCCCTTGGCAAAGCTGACCTTGCCGCTGGTCCGGTCCACACTCAGCGCTGTCTGCCAATTGGACCCGTCGCTACTGACCTTAAGGCTCAAGTCATCAGACCCGATCAGACCCAGTTCTGCCCGGCCAGACCAGGCCGATTGCATCAGGAAGGACAGGACGGCATTGGATGTTTCCTTGTTCAGCGTGTAGCGCAGCCCGCCATCGCCGCCCTCGGCCACCGGCTTGGCCGTAAACAAGGCCTTGTTCAGCCTTACGCTTAGGGGATTGTTCGCATCGGCGCTGGTTCCCACGCCCAAACGGTCGAGATTGTTCAAGACCTTGAGCAGGCTGGAAAACACCTGCCACTGACTGCCATCATGGACCAACAACTGATCGTCATTGCGCAGCCAGGCCAGCATGCCTTCACAGACCGGCACAAGGCTCCAGCTCCCCGCTTCATAGCGCATCAGGCTACCCGCCGGCTGGCCGCTCCAGCCACTGCCGGTTCCGGCGGCAGACAGGATATAGAGGCTTCCATCGACGGGATTGGCCGGGGCCGCACTCAAGGACCGGCTTTCGACCGCCAACTGAACAATCGCGTCCAGGCGCGACAGTCCCTCATTGACGGTGACATGCTTCTGGGCCTGTCCAGCCGCCACATAGGGCAGGCTAAGACGCGGCGAGGCATCATTGCTCACAATAAAAATCTCCCCGGAAACGGTGAACACCACCCATTGCCGGGGAGAGCTTAACCCTCAGTCGCAACTGCGGGGATTACTAGGCGCTCAGGGCCAGTTTATGCCCGGCCGTCAGAACTGTCTTGGCGACAAGATCGGCCTTGGCCGCCTCGTATTGTGACGATAGCTGCGCAACAAATTCTGCCACAGACTGAAGTTCCTTGACCGCACCAATACCCTGGCCACAGCCCCAGATATCGCGCCAAGCCTTGGCTTCTTGGTTACCGCCAGAGCCGAAATTCATCTTGGACGGATCACTGACAGGAAGATTGTCGGGATCAAGGCCGGCCTTTACGATGGAGGGCTTCAGATAATTGCCGTGCACGCCCGTAAACAGGTTGGAATAGACAATATCGTCGGACACCGACTCAACAATCATGTCCTTATAGCCCTGATCCGCATTGGCCTCTTTGGTCGCGATAAAGGCCGAGCCGATATAGGCAAGATCGGCCCCCGCCGCCTGGGACGCGAGGATTGCCGAGCCACTGGCAATAGAGCCAGACAGGGCAAGCGGACCATCAAACCATTCGCGAATCTCCTGGACCAAGGCAAATGGCGAGAGTGTACCGGCATGGCCACCGGCACCGGCCGCTACGGCGATCAGACCATCGGCGCCCTTTTCCACGGCCTTGCGCGCAAACTTGTTATTGATGATATCGTGCAGGGTGATGCCACCATAAGAATGGATCGCCTGATTCAGATCTTCGCGGGCACCCAGTGATGTGATGATCACCGGCACCTTGTGCTTGACACAGAGGGCGACGTCCTCATCAAGGCGGTTATTGGTCTTGTGCACAATCTGATTGACCGCAAACGGGGCCGACGGCGTGTCGGGATGGTCACGATCCCAGGCCGCCAGCTCTTCACGAATCTGATGCAGCCATTCATCCAGCAACGAAACTGGCCGGGCATTCAAGGACGGAAACGAACCGAGAATGCCCGCCTTGCACTGGGCAATCACCAGTTCGGGCGTCGAGATGATGAACAGGGGCGAGCCAATCACCGGCAGACGAAGGCGATCACGCAAGATGGGCGGCAGTGCCATAAATACGAACTCCTGAAATTTTGCCGAGGCCTCGGCTTTTCGCTCAAACAGCAGTTTAGATCGAACTTGGCCAAGTGCAAGGCATAGCAACCCTTGACGCCCCCCCGTCCACAGCGCATTTCGGACTGTGACGACCAGACTATACGACGAAGGGGCTTGGCTTGGACGATACAATCATTCCATTGGCATCAGACTTTGCGCCGCCTTCTCGCGCCGAATGGCTGGAAATTGTTGAAAAGACCCTAAAAGGGGCCGCTTTCGAGAAAAGACTCGTCTCCAAAGCCTATGACGGTCCAGCCCTGCAACCGCTCTATACGGCGGACCAGACCATGCGCTCACCCGCGCGCGCCTTGCCAGGTGACATGGATAGGCCCTGGGACCTGCGGACCCGAATCAATCACCCAGACCCTAGGGTCGCTAATGACGAGGCCTTGAGCGATCTGGTGGGCGGGGCGGCTTCGGTGCTGCTGTGCATCGATCCCAGCGCCAAGGACGGCATAGCCGCTGGTAGCGAAGCGGATCTGGCCAAGGCGCTGGACGGGGTCTTGCTGGACCTTGCCTGTGTCGCGCTTGATGCCGGTTATCTGGGGCCCCAGGCCAGCGACTGGCTTGGTAATTTGGCCAAGGGCGCGCCGCAAGCGCCCTTGAGCCTGCATATGGACCCCTTGAGCACTCTGGCGCGCACTGGGGCCAGTCCTGGGCCGATTGAGAGCCATATTGTCTCGGCTGCGACCGTCGGGGTTCGCCTGTCCAAGACCTATCCCAAGGCCCGGCTGATGTTGGCCAGCGGCCAAGTGGTGCATGAGGCGGGCGGCGGCGATATAGAGGAACTGGCGGTCATGCTGGCCAGCGCACTGACCTATGCCAAGGCCCTGAACCGGGCAGGCATGGCGCTGGATGAAGCCTTTGGCAAGCTGGTGTTGGGTCTTGCCGTCGATGGCGAATATTTTGTCAATCTGGCCAAGATTCGGGCGGCCCGCCTATTGTTTGCCAAGCTGACGGCCGCTTGCGGGGTTGAACAGCAGGCCTTGATCGAGGCGCGCTCTTCGGACCGGATGCTGACGCGGTATGATCCTTGGGTGAACCTGCTGCGCTTGACGGCTGCGGGCTTTAGCGCAGCAACAGGCGGGGCCGACAGCATCATCCTTGCCAATTTCACCGATGCCATTGGCCTGGCCAGTACCTTTGCCCGCAGGCAGGCGCGCAATATGCAGCTTGTCTTGATGGAAGAAAGCCATCTGGGCCGGGTCGCAGACCCCGCTGGCGGGGCCTGGTTCCTGGAAAGCCTAACCGATGATCTGGCCCGTCAGGCCTGGACACGATTCCAAGCGATTGAGGCTGCTGGCGGACTGATCCATGCCCTGACCTGCGGCATGATAGCCGATCAGGTCGCCAAGACCCGCACCGAGCGCCAAGCCGCAATTGCCAAGCGCAAGGACGGTCTGGTCGGGGTCAGTGAGTATCCCAATCTAAGAGAGACCCCGGTCGAGGTCCTGCATCCCGACCGCAAAGCCCTGGCCGTGAGCGGCCCGTCAGTGCGCTTGCCAGGGCTCGATACCCAGTGCCCACCCCTCTTGCCCTATCGAGCCTCAGCCCAGCTTGAGGCTCTGCGTGACCGGGTCGAGGCCCTAGCCGTGCGCCCATCGGTGTTTCTTGCAACCCTTGGCACCGCCGCCGACCATGCCGCAAGAACCGGCTTTGCACAGAACCTTTTAGCCGTAGCCGGGATAGACAGCCAATTGGGCACGCCCGATCAATTCTCGGCTTCTGGGACCAGCATGGCCATACTGTGCTCTGCCGATAGTCTGTATGCAGAAGGTGGCGCAGCTGCGGCCAAGGCCTTGAAGGCCGCCGGAGCAAAACAGCTTTATCTCGCGGGACGCCCCGGTGATCTAGAAGCCGACTTGACCGCCGCGGGGGTCGACGGCTTCTTGTATGCTGGAAACGATATCACAGAAACCTTGAGCCAGTTTCTGGCCTTTCTTGGAGCTTAGCGATGGTGGATCGCAAGGGCTTTGACGCCCTAACCTGGAGAAAAATCGCAGCCTTTAATGGTCGTTGCGCTAGGCCTCAGGATGTCGAAGACGGCGACGCGGTCTTTGCCTTGGCCGATACCCATCACGGCCACCCGATAGACATGGCCCTGCCCTCGCCGGTGATCTGGTATGAAGACGACGAGGAATTCGCCGCCCTAGCCGTGCAGGCCGAGTCCCATGAGAGCGATGACGGCGAAGAACTGGAAGTCTTGGGCCTGATGCTGCCAGGCGGCCGCACCGCTGTGGCCTTTATTGACGATGTCGAATTTGTCACCGACCAGGACCACACCTGGCTGGCCCTGCTCGAAGCTGATCTTGAAATTGATGACCAGGATGATGATGACGACGTCTATGACCCCGAACAAGACGACTATGTCGGTCCAGAAGCTCTGGACGATGACGATGACGATGACGATGACGATGACGATGACGAAGTCTTTGACGACGACGAAGATGATGATGCGTTTCTTGACGATGACGAAGATGATGAAGTCGATGGGGCCGAGCCAAGCTCTGCCAGGGGTAAAACAAAGCAATGACCGCCGCTGTTCCGAACTTTGCTGAGCTTGATTTTGACGCCGTCGCCTTGAACGGCTCAGGCCCCGTTACCGATGGCGAAATCTGGGACACGCCCGAAGGGGTCGCGGTCAAGTCCAGTTATCAGGCTTCGGACCTGGCCGGTCTGGATTTTCTGGAAGGCTATCCGGGCTTGGCCCCTTTTGGTCGTGGGCCTTATCCGACCATGTATGCCACCAACCCCTGGACAATTCGTCAGTATGCGGGGTTTTCGACTGCCGAGGACTCCAACGCTTTTTATCGCCGCAATCTGGCAGCGGGGCAAAAAGGCCTATCGGTCGCCTTCGATCTGGCCACGCACCGTGGCTATGATTCCGATCATGAGCGGGTCAAGGGCGATGTCGGCATGGCTGGGGTCGCGATCGATTCCATCTATGATATGCGCACCCTGTTTTCCGGCATTCCGCTGGATCAGATGAGCGTATCCATGACCATGAACGGCGCGGTCTTGCCGATCCTGGCCCTGTTCATTGTCGCGGCGGAAGAACAAGGCGTTCCGGCCTCAAAACTTTCCGGCACCATTCAGAACGACATCCTCAAGGAGTTCATGGTCCGCAATACCTATATCTATCCGCCCCTGCCCTCGATGCGGATCATTTCGGACATTTTCGCCTTTACGGCCAAGGAAATGCCCAAGTTCAACTCGATCTCGATTTCCGGCTATCATATGCAAGAAGCCGGGGCGACGGCCGATCTTGAGCTGGCCTATACCCTGGCCGACGGTATCGAATATGTGAAGGCCGGGATTGCGGCGGGCATGAGTGTCGATACGTTTGCGCCGCGCCTGTCCTTCTTCTGGGCGATTGGCATGAACTATTTCATGGAGGTGGCCAAGATGCGGGCCGCGCGCCTGATCTGGGCCAAGCTGATGAAGCCGTTTGCGCCGCAAGATGCGCGCTCCC
>JBIIZD010000024.1:0-29085 GCA_044346445.1 Caulobacteraceae bacterium | reverse complement strand
AGGGCCAGCCTTCGCAGGGTGCGGGATGGCAGGCCCGCCGTGGTGCCATAGACCGCCTCGATCAGGGGGATGTCATCCACGCGTCCAGCATCGAGCAAATAGTCCGGATGGGCGATCTGGGCCTCGACCCCGAACCGCTCCAGCTTGCCACTGACGGCGCGGGCGGCGCCGGGCGGGTGCTGGGTCTCCAGGTGCGGTCCGCCACCCTTGAACCAGTTCAGGAACAAAAACCCGGTCTCGTCCAGTGTACGTATCCGCCAAGGCGCGCCGCGACTTCTGGGCGGCATATGGGCGTCGATCCGCACCACAAGGGTCTGGATCAAACCGTCTTGAGCCGCCTGAACCGTCGTGCGTTTGCGCTCAATCACGCCTTGCGGGCAAAGAAAGGCTAGGTCGCGCACCAACGGGCCTGCCGCGCGTTCGACAAGGGGCGCAATCTTGGGGCCTATGCCTTTGAGCGAGGCCGCAGGCGCAAACAGGGGAAAGAGAATCTCCGGACGCATAATCCCATCATACCGCGACTGGTCGCAGACGCTGCGCCGTTCTATATGCCGATGCAAGATTTATGAGCATAAGGGTACGGTTATGAGCGATTCCACCCATCAGGCGCGGCTAAGACGTGTCAAGTTCCGCGCTTGGCATCGCGGTTTTCGCGAAGCCGACCTGATCATAGGCCCATTTGCCGATCAGTTTCTCGATGGATTCACCACCGACCAGCTTGATGCCTTTGAAGCCCTGATCGAGGCCCCGGATCAGGACCTGTATGGCTGGATTGTTGGCCGCATTGAAACGCCGCCTGAATTTGATGGTGAAATACTAAACTTGATCAAAGATTTTCGATTTAAAGCTCATGCGATACGTGGAGTAGGGCAAGGCGCTTAACCCATACTGATCATGGAACAATTTGGACACCCTCTTGCCCAGACCGGGGCATTGGCCCTATCTGACTGCCCCGCCACGGCCTGATGGCGGGTGACTTAAGGTAAAGACTCATCGTGGTAACGCCGTCTGACGCTAAACGCCTGGCCCAGTATCCTGGCCGCCTTGACCTGACGGGCGCACCGGAAGGGTTTGATGCCCTGATCATGGCCGATCTGGTGCGGGCCAAGGGGGGGACTTGCGCGTTTGTGGCCAGAGATGGTGCCCGTGCGACCGCCTTTGCCGAGGCCTTGACCTTTTTTGCGCCCGAGATCGAGGTTATCCGCTTTCCGTCCTGGGATTGTCTACCCTATGACCGGATAGGCCCTTCGGCTGCGGTGGCGGCCCAGCGCATGGCGGCCTTGAGCCAATTGGCGCAAGCCCCTTCGGGCAAGGCCCCGCGCCTTTTGATCACCCAGATTCCGGCCCTTGTTCAGCGCGTACCCTCGCGGGCCGTGATCGCGCGCGCCAGCTATCTGGCCGCCACGGGTCAAGAGGTGAATATTGCCGATCTTGAGCAGTATTTTGCCGTCAATGGCTATGTCCGGGCCTCGACGGTTTCGGCCAAGGGTGAGTTTGCCATCCGCGGCGGCGTGATTGATGTGTTTCCGCCCAATGCCGAGGAGCCGGTTCGACTGGACCTATTTGGCGATACGTTAGAGACCATCCGCGCCTTTGATCCAGAAACCCAGCGCTCGATTCGGCCGCTCAATTCAGTCGCGCTTCTGCCCGTCAGCGAGGTTCTGGTTGAGCCAGATTCCATTTCACGCTTTCGCACCGGCTATGTCGCCGCCTTTGGTGCGCCGCTGGATGATGCGCTTTATGCCTCCGTCAGCAATGGCGGGCGGCGAGCGGGCATGGAGCACTGGCTGCCGCTGTTTTATGAGCGGATGGAGACCTTGTTTGACTATCTGGGCCCCGATGCCCTGATCGGTCTGGACTATCTGGCACCCGAAGCGCAGGCCGAGCGCCTGGCCATGATCGCGGATGCCTATGAGGCGCGCAGTGACCAGGCCGGGCTTCGCACCGGCTATAAGCCCTTGGCCCCTGATCAGCTTTATCTGACTGGCGACGAGTGGGATCGTTTGTTTGAAGTCTATCCGTCCCGCCGCTTTACGCCCTTTCGCCATGATGGCGAGGGGCAGGTGGATATGGGTGCGCGGCAAGGTCGGGGCTTTGCGCCTGAACGCGCCAAAGATTCTGCCAATCTGTTCGAGGCCGCCGCCGATCATGCCCGGGCCTTGAGTGCGGGCGGTAAGCGGGTGCTGTTTGCCTCCTGGTCCGAAGGCTCGTCTGAGCGGCTGGGTGGGATGCTGGGCGATCATGGCCTAAGCGATCTTGTGTATTCCCCCTATTGGCAGGCCGCCAAGGCCGCCGATCCCAAGCGGCCACAGCGCGTGGTCCTGCCGCTTGAGCACGGGTTTGAGACCGATAGCTTGGCGGTGATCTCTGAGACCGATATTCTGGGCGACCGATTGGCCCGTCCGACCAAGCGCCGCCGCGCCCAGAACTTCCTGGCCGAGGCCTCGTCCCTGACACCCGGCGATCTGGTCGTGCATATTGATCACGGCATCGGACGGTATGAGGGCCTGAAGACCCTGGATGTGGCGGGCGCGCCGCATGACTGTCTTGAGCTACAATATGGCGGCGATTCCAAGCTGTATCTGCCGGTCGAAAACATTGACCTTCTTACCCGCTATGGGGCCGAGAGCGATGATGTGCAACTGGATCGGCTCGGCGGCGCGGCCTGGCAGGCCCGCAAGGCAAGAGCCAAGGTTCGCCTGCGCGAAATGGCCGATGGCCTGATCAAGATCGCCGCCGCAAGGATGCTGAAAAAATCCGAACAGATCTTGTCGCCCCACGGCCTGTTCGAAGAATTCTGCGCCCGCTTTCCTTACGAGGAAACCGAAGATCAACTGCATGCGATTGGCGATGTGCTGAGTGATCTAGGCTCTGGGCGGCCTATGGACCGCTTGATCTGCGGTGATGTTGGCTTTGGCAAGACGGAGGTGGCGCTGAGGGCGGCCTTTGTCGTGGCCATGAGTGGGCGGCAGGTGGCGATTGTGTGTCCCACCACCTTGCTGGCGCGCCAGCATTTCAAGGGCTTTACCGAGCGGTTCAAGGGCTGGCCGGTCAAGATCAGGCAGTTATCCCGCATGGTTCCGGCCAAGGAGGCCGCCGAAACCCGCGCTGGCATCGCGGCCGGCGAGTTGGAAATTCTGGTTGGCACCCATGCGGTCTTGTCCGAGCAGGTCAAGTTCAAGGATCTGGGCCTGGTTATTGTCGATGAAGAACAGCATTTTGGCGTCAAGCATAAGGAAAAGCTAAAGGCCCTGCGCGCCGATGTGCATATGCTGACCCTATCGGCGACGCCTATTCCGCGCACGCTTCAGATGGCCTTGTCGGGCATTCGCGAGCTGTCGATCATTGCCACCCCGCCGGTCGACCGTCTGGCCGTGCGCACCTATGTCATGCCGTTTGATCCGATTGCGGTGCGCGAGGCCTTGCTACGCGAGAAATATCGCGGCGGTCAGGCCTATTTTGTCACGCCGCGCCTTGCCGATCTGCCAAGGCTGGAGACCTTCTTGCGCGAACAAGTGCCCGAGGTGAAGTTTGTCGTCGGCCATGGCCAGATGGCCCCGACCCAGCTCGAAGACGTGATGAGCGCGTTTTATGACGGCCAATATGACGTGCTCTTGGCCACCAGTATTGTGGAGTCCGGGCTCGATATTCCAGCGGCTAATACATTGATCATCAACCGCGCCGACATGTTTGGTCTGGCCCAGCTTTATCAATTGCGTGGCCGGGTCGGGCGGGCCAAGACCCGTGCCTATGCCTATATGACCACCCCGGCCGACAAGCCCATTACCCTGTCGGCAGAGCGGCGGCTCAAGGTTCTGCAATCTTTGGATAATCTGGGCGCGGGCTTCCAGTTAGCCAGCCATGACCTCGATATTCGCGGCGGCGGCAATCTGCTCGGCGACCAGCAGTCTGGCCATATTCGCGAGATTGGCGTCGAGCTTTATCAGCAGATGCTGGAAGATGCCGTCAATGAGATGAAGGCCGGCGAGATCGAAATGCCTTCGGATCGTGGCTGGTCGCCGCAGATCAATACCGGTGCCTCGGTCCTGATCCCGGAATATTATGTGCCCGACCTGAATGTGCGCCTTGCCCTCTATCGGCGCCTGTCTGAGGCCGAGCGCGCCGAGGACCGCGAGGCCATGGCGGCGGAACTGATCGACCGTTTCGGCCCCTTGCCGGACGAGGCGGGACACTTGTTAAAGGTGGTGGCGATCAAGGGCCTGTGTCGCCAAGCCAATGTGGCCAAGATCGATGTTGGCCCCAAGGGGGCTGTGGTCTCGTTCCGCCATGACAGCTTTGCCAATCCCATGGGTCTGATCACGTTTGCGCACAAGAATGCCATGGCCTGGCGGGTGCGGCCTGATCACAAGGTGGTGGTCAAGGGCGAGTGGGAAACCCCCAATCAGCGGCTTGGCGCGGCTGAGCGTATCCTGACCGAATTGGCAAGGCTGGCTGGCCTAGGCAGCTAGGGCCTGATCCATGGCAGCGGCAAGGTTTTCGGGCGATTCTGCGCCAACCGCCGCAACCTTGCCGGCAAAGATGGTGAAGGGCACGCCCGTTATCCCGGCTTGAACGGCGACGCCATGCTCGTGGGCGATCAAGGCCTTGTCTGCGTCTTCGGACAAGAGCTTGAGGACCATCATCCGCTCCAGTCCGACGCTATCGGCAATATCGGCCAGGACCTCGGGATCGCCAATATCGCGCAGATCGGTGAAATAGGCGGCCATGACCGCCTCAATCATCGCCTCTTGCAGGCCCGCAGCGGCGGCCCAGCGGATCACCCTGTGCACGGCATTGGTATTGGGCGAGATCGGAATTTCTGTCAGGTTCAGGACCAAGCCATCCTCAACCGCCCCGGTCTTAAGCGCCTCATGGGCCGCGCTTAACCTTGCAGGGTCTTTGAACTTGGCGGCCATATAGGCTTTGCGATCAACACCTTGCTCTGGAAGGCTCGGATCAAGCTGGAAGGGGTGCCAGACAATGGTCGCCTCGATATGGGGCCGCAAGGCCAGCGCTTTTTTCAGCCGTCGCCAGCCCAGATAACACCAGGGGCAAACCACATCGGCAACAAAGTCGATGGTCATGGGAATGGGCGGGGCGGCGGCGGCGGCGGGTGTTTGCATGACGATAGCTTGGCCTAGCTAGCGCGCCTGCGCAAGGCCAAGCTCGCGGCCCGCTCCAAGGCCTTGGCGGCACCTTCCCCGGCTTTGACTTCCGCCACACCAATGTCAAACCCGACTGTGAAGGCCAATTGTCCCTGGCTGGAGCCGAACTGGGTACACCCCACAACAGCGGCCACGCGTTCCGCCGCCAGCCGGGCTGAGGCGACATCAGTCGCCGGCATGGCCAAGGCAAACAGGTCCGGGGCCAGGCGGGCAGCGGTATCTTCGCCGCGCACCAGTCGTGCCACCATGGTGCCAAGGTGGGGCATAACCGTGTCAAGCCAGCCCTCGGCCCTGGCCCTGACCGTATCGGGTCGCCCAGCAATGCGCAGGACACAAATCGATAGCGGGCGGCGGCTTGCCACTGCGGCCTTGCTCAGGCGCAGAAGGTGGCTGGCAAATAGCTGGGCGGTAAAAAGGCCCGTGGCTGCGTCCATGAGTTCGGATTTGCCGCTGTCGATCAATAGGGACCGGGCCTTGCTGATCCGGCGATAGAGGCGGGCCGATTCCAGCGCCTGGTCGGCGATTTCAATCTCGTCGTGGCCGGGCGCGACCAGATCACTAATGCCTCGATTAAAAGCTTCCGCTGGCGTCAGCTCATCATGGCTTGATAGCAGCAGGCTGATCGGAAGGTGGAAGTGATCCTTGTTGCGCCGGGTCGCGGTCGCCATGGAGAGAGCGGCTTCGACATCGGTTCCGGGGCGCAAAATCAAGACATCGGGATCAAGGCTGGTCAGGCTCACAAAGCCGGAATGATTGCTAAATGTGGCAGACACCGCATTGGCCGAACGGGTCAGGACATTGTGCAAGGCCAGCATTTGCGGCGCGGGCTCTGCAATAATCAAGATCCGATAGGGGTCTTCATTGTCCATTCCTTGGTCCAGGCTATGGCCATGATCGGCAAAGGTTTGGGTTCTTAAGGCGATTTCGTCCTCAGCCGTAGCAAGGCGGACCAGGACCTCCAGCCGTGCGGCCATCTGGCCGGGATGCAGAGGCAGGGGCATGATCAGGTCCAGACCCTCTGGCCTTGGGCCTGATCTTGGATTGGCCAGGGCGATAATCATCAAGGTGCGCGGCGCGATCTGCGCCTTCAGCCTCTGGCCCAGCTTGCCCGCTTCCCCAAGGGCCGTTTCAGGGGCATTGATCAGGTCGATCACCACCAGATCGACCGGGTGTCTTGCCAAGATCGCCAAGGCCGCAGCAGGGCTATCGGCCAGAGCAAGTGGCCAGCCAAGCGCAGCCAGGCCATCGATCAGGTCGCGGCGGGCGTGCCTTGCCCGTGTCACCAATAAGACGCGCGCTTGATCCTGCACGAAATTCCCTTCAGCCCTGACGCAAGGGCATGGTTTCGAACTGCCCCGGTTGACGCTAACCTGTTTGTGATGCCCATTACAGGCGAACCGACCCCGAGGCCAGCCCTTCGCAAAAGGTTTGGCAATGACACATAAGGACCAGACCGGTATGAATAATCTGTTTCTAAAAGGTCAGGTCGCCATTGTTACGGGCGCGTCCAGCGGTCTGGGCGTTCGGTTTGCGCATTTGCTGGCCGATGCTGGGGCATCTGTGGCCTTGATGGCGCGCCGCACCGACCGGCTTGATGCCGTGGTTGCGGCGATCGTCGCCAAGGGCGGCGTGGCCAAGGCCTTTGCCCTTGATGTTTCGGATGCTCAGGCGATTGGACCAGTCTTTGATGCGGCCCAGGCGGCCTTGGGGCCGATCTCGATCCTGATCAATAATGCCGGGGTGGGGGCCGAGGGCCGGGCGCTCGACATATCGATCGAGGATTATGATGCTGGCTTTGCGGTCAATACGCGCGGCGTGTTTTTTGCAGCCCGTGAGGCGGCCAGGCGGATGATTGACAGTGGCCTGGCGGCCCAGGGCCTGTGCCGGATCGTCAATATTGCCTCAATCGCCGGATCAAACGCGCTGCCTGGACTGCCGGTCTATTGCGCGACCAAGGCGGCGGTGATCAGTCTGACCAAGGGCCTGGCCAAGGAATGGGTGCGCAAGCTGATTGCCGTCAATGCCATCTGCCCCGGATTTATCGAAACTGAAATCAATGCCGACTGGTTCAAGACCGATGGCGGCCAAGCCCAGATCAAGAGCTTTGCGCGTCGCCGCCTGATGCTGGACAGCGACCTTGACGGCGTGCTCATGACCCTGGTGGGGCCCAGCGCGCACGGCATGACCGGCTCGATTATCACGGTCGATGACGGCCAAACCCTTTAATCCATAACAGTAGCGGAGAAACCCCATGGCGTCTGGACCCCTGTCAGGCCTGAAGATTGTTGAATTTGCCGGGATTGGCCCTGGCCCCTTTTGCGGCATGCTGTTGTCGGACCTTGGCGCGGATGTCGTGCGCATTGACCGCAAGGGCGCAGGGCGAGGCTCGAAATTTGATGTGACCGGCCGTGGCCGTCGCTCGATTGCCCTGGACCTGAAGTCCCCGGCGGCGGTTGAGGCCTGCCTAAAGCTGATGGACGGGGCTGATGCCGTGTTTGAAGGCTTTCGGCCCGGCGTGATGGAGCGGCTCGGCCTTGGCCCCGATGTGGCGCTAAAGGGTAATCCCAAACTGGTGTTTGGCCGTATGACCGGCTGGGGCCAGTTTGGCCCCTATTCGAAGGCTGCTGGCCACGACATGAACTATATTGCCATTACCGGGGCCCTGCATGCGATTGGCACCGAGGACAAGCCGATACCGCCGCTTAATCTGGTCGGGGATTTTGGCGGCGGTGCGCTCTATCTGGCGTTTGGTCTGCTGGCGGGGGTCATCCATGCCCGCGCAACGGGTCAAGGCCAGGTGATTGACTGCGCCATGAGCGATGGCGCGGCCAGCCTGATGGCCATGTTCTATGGCATGAAGGGCTCTGGCATGTGGGGCAATGATCGGCGCACCAACCTGCTCGATGGCGGTGCCCACTTCTATGACACCTATCAGTGCAGCGATGGCAAATGGGTATCGATTGGCTCGATTGAGCCGCAATTCTATGCCCTTTTGCTGGAAAAGACCGGCATTACCGATCCAGCCTTTGCCAACCAGATGAGCCGTGAAGCCTGGCCGGAGCTGAGCGCCAAGCTGGCGAGCGTGATTGCCACCAAGACGCAGAAAGACTGGTGCGATCTGATGGAAGGCACCGACGTTTGCTTTGCGCCGGTGCTGGATCTGGATGAAGCGCCCAAGCATGCGCACAATGTCGCGCGCCAGACCTTTGTCGAGCTTGAGGGTGTGGTCCAGCCTGCGCCCGCGCCGCGCTTTTCGGCAACCCCCGGCCAGATCCAAGGCCCGCCGCCCGCGATTGGCGGCCATACCGAAAGCGCGCTTCTGGACTGGGGCTTTGCCAGCACCGAGATCGAGGCCCTGAAAACCGCAGGCGCGCTCTAGTTAAGGCCTTTACGATGAGCCGGGGATGATCCTATCCTCGGCTCAAACCGGGAGAATGCCCATGTCTGGACCCCTGCCCATGCTTAAGGGCGTGCACCATAGCGCCTATCGCTGCCGCGATGCCGAAGAGACGCGGGCCTTTTACGAAGATGTTCTGGGCCTGCCCCTGAAGGCGGCCCTGGTGTTTGAGGAAGAGCCCGGCACCGGGCGGCCTTTGCCCTATATGCATCTGTTTTTCGAGCTAGCGGACGGCAATTATGTCGCCTTTTTTGACCTGCCTGAGGGCGCGCATGAGGGCAAGTTCAAGATGAAGTCAGGCTTTGACCTGCATTTTGCAATGGAGGTCGAGAGCCATGACCAGATGATGGCCTTCAAGGCCAGGCTCGACGCCGCCAATGTGCCGTGCTTTGGCCCAATCGACCATCACTTTGTCCATTCGATCTATTTCTATGACCCCAATGGCCTGAATCTGGAAATCACCTGCCGCGATGCCAGCCATGATCAGGTCATGGAAACCGAAGCGGCCAATGCCAAGGCGGTGATCGCGGCCTGGACGGCCCGAACCGCTGCGCAAAAGGCGGCCAATAAGGCAGACGCCGCCTAGGGCTTTTCGATCAGAAAGCTTAGGCCGCCAACGTCTGACAAGCTTTCAATCACAATCAGGCCCAGGCTCTGGGCCAGATGCGGCACGTCGATCTTGGCCATGGGGTCATCGGCCAGGAGGCGCAGGCGACTGCCAGAGGTGGCCGCCTCGGCTGCCCGGCGCAGACGCAAGGTCGGGACCGGACAGCGATGGCCGCGCGCATCAATCAAGATTTCAGCCGGGGGCAGGGGCTTTAGGCCTCTATGCGGGCCATATGGCCCTGTTCAGGCCGGGCGCGGCCTTCCAGGACCTCAAAATAGATCGCCTCGACGGCCGCCGGGCCAACGCCTTCAGAGACCTTGAGCCAGCCGGCCACATCGGCCAAGAAGGCTCTCCAGACCCCGGCGACGCGCTTGTCCAGCTCGCCCGGACCCCAGTCTGTGTGCCGCTTCTTGATCTGGCTTGGGGCAAAGAACAGGGTGGGTTTGGGGCCGGGCAAGGCGTCATGCACCTCACGGTCCTCCCAATGCGTGCCGCCGACCGAGCAGGAATAGGCAAGGGTCTCAGCAAAATGATTATGGATCGCCGCGCGCACCGAGCCGCCGCCGGCCATATCGACAAATACCGCTGTGTCTTTCGGCAGGCTGGTGATCGCGTCATAAGTCACCACCTTGTCATAATAGCCCGTGGCCTCGACAAAGGCCTTATTGGCGGTGGACGTCAGGCCGACAATCTCAATGCCCTCGCGGGCGGCATGTTTGAGCGCAAAGGCAAGACCAAGCGAGGTCTTGCTAGAGGCGCTAGACAAGATCACCTGTTTGGCGCCGAAAAAGCCATTATCCTCAAGGAAGTCATCGATGACGAACGAGGTCATGAACAGGGGCCGCAATATGGCCTGGGCCGGTTCGATTTCGGACGTGTGTCCGGGATCGTTCAAGACCCGCTGGTAATTATTATAGACCGCCGCAAGCGCTGCGCGGTGCTCGGCCTTGTCGATCAGGCTTGCGGGACCAACGCGGTCAGCCTCGATCACCAGATAGCTAGACATGGGAAAATAGCCATAAAGGCGCTCACCGACGGCAACGCTCGGATGACGGCTCTCGACCACATTGGCAAAGCCCCAGACCGGAATGCGGCCAAGGCCTTCGGGAGCCGGGAAAAAATTCCAATAGCCCATGGCCTGCCCAAACACGCCATAGGTGATATTATTAGCGGTAAAGGCAAAATGATCGATCTTGACCAGAATATCGCCGTCATTCAGGGCCCGCACCGGCTGGGTGCGCCATTCGGCCCTGCGCAAATCAGCGCGCGAAACGAGGAAGTCTTGGCTTTGCAAGGTCATGGCGTGCTCCGGCGGTGATTTGCGCGTGACAGTGCCGTTTCGCGCTGGGGCTGGCAAGGCTTAGCGGAAGGGAAAGCTGGGGCTGCGCTTTTGCATAAAGGCGGCGCGGCCTTCAGCAAAATCAGGCCCCTCGACGGCATCGAGTATCCAGGCCTTGGTCTGGTCGGTCTCTGTGGCCTGGCCGTTCAGGATCATGGCCACCACCTGCTTGACCTTGCGCGCCGTCCATTGCGAGGACGCGGTGATCTGGGCGAGCTTGGCTAGCACGGCGGCCTCAAGTGCATCGGGGCCGTGCAGGCTATTGACCAGATGGATGCGCAAAGCCTCGTCCGCCGTCATGATCTCGCCCGTATAGAGGATGTTCTTGGCAGCGGACGCCCCGACCGCATCGACCAGTCGCTTGGTATCGCCAAGACCATACATCAGGCCAAGCCGCGCGGGCGTAATCCCAAACCGCGCATCGCTTGCAGCCAGCCTAATGTCACACGCTAGCGCCAAGGCTAGGCCACCGCCCACACAGGCCCCGCGGATCATGGCAATCGTCGGCTTGGACAGATTGGCGAGCGCATCGACGCCGCCGGACACGGCATTGCGATAGGCGGTCGCCGCCTCGCGCGTGCCATAGACCACTTCAAATTCCGAAATATCGGCCCCAGCCGCGAAATGCTCGCCAGCGCCCCGCACAATCAAGACCTTGGCCGCCTGCGCTGCCTCTACCGCCGTGCAAGCATCGGGCAGGGCTGACCACATGGCCTTGGTCATGGCATTGCGCTTGGCCGGTTGGTTAAGGGTCAGGATGGCATAATCGCCGATCAGGTCTAGGGTCAGGGCCTGGTCTGCAAAGGTCTGGGTCATGGACGCTACCGGTCTGGGGCAAGGGGTTTGGCCGCTGGATTACAGGCTGCGTCAAAGATTACAAAGATTTCATGCGATAGGTTGCATCTAAACGGGCAGGCTGGGGTCTCTAACCATCAGAAGCCTGTGGCATTGTTACCGCAGCAAAGGGTTTGGAGACTGGTTATGGAAATTTTGATTCCTTTGGGTTTTTTCGCGTTTTTGACCGCGATCATCATTGTTCCGGTGATTATGCGCAGCCGCGACCGTGCCTTGCTGCACGAGACCCTGCGCATCGCCTATGAAAAAGGCCAGCCAGTGCCGCCGGAAATGATTGAAATGCTTCAGCGGGACGTTCGCGATCGCAGTGGCCGGATTGCCCGAAATTCTGCCGATCGTGATCTGCGCCGCGCTGTCATTCTGATCGGTGTGGCCCTCGGTTTGGTAGCCATGGGGTTCGCTCTTGGGGTGACGGAGGGACCCGAAGCCCTGTATCCCATAGTGGCGGCTGCGACCATTCCAGGCTTTATCGGTCTTGGCTTTTTGTTCCTCTGGTTCTTTGGTCGCAATAAGCCCGAGGTTTGAGCGGCGGCTGAGCCAGCGGTCCGGGGCGGGTCATGAGCATTCAAAAGGCAAGGCCGCTGGCCAGCCTGCACGATATGGACCTTGTGTCCCTGTCGGTTGCGGGCGGCCGCGAGGCGTTTGGCGAACTGGTGCGGCGACACGGCCCCGCGGTGCGCGGCCTTTTGCGCCGCATGGGGGCAGAGCCAGATCTGGCCGATGACGTGGCCCAGGACGCCTTCTTGACCGCCTTTGAACAGATCAGTGAGTTTCGCGGCGATGGCAGCTTTGCTGGATGGGTCAAGCGCATTGCCGTGCGGCTGCATATCCGTCGCTGGAAGAAGGATCGCCGCCTTGATCTAATGGCCGACGCGCCTGAACCAGACTGGGACGGCAGCGACCAGCAGGCGCTTGGACCATCGAGTGCCAGCCGCATGGACCTTGATACGGCCTTGACGGCCTTGAGCGTGGCCGAACGCGCCTGTGTCACCCTGTGCTTTGGCGCCGGTATGTCGCATGCCGAGGCGGCTGAGGCCTTGAATATTCCGCTCGGTACCGTCAAATCGCATGTCAAACGCGCACTAGAGCGGCTTAAACATCAACTGGCCCCAAATGCTGCGGCCCGATCAGAGCAAGACGCCCATGGCTGATCATGATTTCAAGTATCAACTCGAACGCCTGTTCCATACCCCGCCAAGCTTTGCCGATAGTGAGGCCTTTGCCCTGAGGGTCGAGGCGCGTCTGGCCAAGGGGTCGCAGGTGCGCAATCTGGTGCTGGGGGCGTCGGGCCTGATCGGCGGCATGATTGCCGTGCGCCAGGCCATGGGTGTGAACCTTTTGGGACGCCTTGAGGCCTTTTCCGGCCTTGAAACCCGTCAGGCCTTGGCGACCTTGGAGCGCTGGACTCCGTCGCATCTGGGCTTGCCCTCATGGCCATTTGGTGGTGAAGCGGTCTGGATGTCAGGGGCCTTGATGGTTCTGGCCATTGGTTTTGCCCTGATACGGTTGCTTGAGGAGGTCTAGACCCTTGTCCGCCCAAACACAGGCCGCTATTGCCCGGATTTCGGCCCCGGAAATCACGGCCCGAAAGGGCGGCGAGCCGATTGTCTGTCTGACCGCCTATACCGCGCCCATGGCCGCCCTGATGGACCCGCATTGCGATCTTTTGCTAGTTGGTGATTCGGTCGGCATGGTGGTGCATGGCCTGCCCAATACGGTCGGCGTGACCCTGGACATGATGATCCTGCACGGCCAGGCCGTTATGCGCACCGCCAAGCGCGCCTTGGTGGTCATTGACATGCCGTTTGGCAGTTATGAAGGCTCGGCAGGAGCGGCCTATGACAATGCCGTGCGGATCATGAAGGAAACAGGCGCACAGGCGGTCAAGGTCGAGAGCGGCCCAACCGTGCCCGATACCATTGCCTATATGGTGCGCCGAGGCATTCCGGTCATGGGCCATGTGGGCTTGAGGCCGCAGTCTGTGCTGGTCGATGGCGGGTTTCGCGCCAAGGGCCGCACCGAGGACGAGCGCGAGCGCGTGATTGCTGAGGCCAAGGCCACAGCCGATGCCGGGGCGTTTTGTCTGGTGGTCGAGGGCGTGGCCGAGGCGCTGGCCCGCGATGTGACCGCTGCGGTCAATGTGCCGACCATTGGCATTGGCGCGTCGAGTGGCTGTGACGGACAGATTCTGGTGACGGATGACATGCTGGGCCTGTTCGACTGGACCCCGAAATTTGTCCGCCGCTATGCCGATCTGCGCGGCGAAATCAGTCGTGCGGTCGAATCCTATGCGCAAGATGTCCGGGCAAGGCGGTTTCCGGGCAAAGAAGAGACTTATTTTTCCAAGCCTTGAGCTTAACCTGCACCGCTTGCATTGCGGCCAAGCCCGACAGACGATAGGTTCCCACCTCATTGTCCCTGGCCAAGAGCGGAGCCTGCACGCGTGTCCGACGTATTTGATGAAGTCGAAGAACAACTTCGGTCCGAACAGTATAAGTCCATGGCGCGCCGCGCCTTGCCCTGGATCATTGGCTTACTCGCCGCCGCCCTGCTGACTGCGGTTGGGGTTTATGGCTATCTGGACTACCAGACCAAGCAGTCTGGCAAGGCCGCTGAGTCTTATGGTCAGGCGCTTGAGTCCTATACCAAGGGCGATAAGGCGGCGGCCTTTACCCAGTTTCAGACCGTGGTTGATGTCGGCGCGGGTGGCTATAAGGCCCTGGCCCTGATGCAGCAGGGCGCGATTCGCCTCGATCAGGACAAGATGGCTGAGGCCGTGGCCCTGTTTGATGCCGCCGCCGAGGCTGCGCCGAATTTAATTATTGGCGACGCCGCCCGCCTCAAATCCGCCTTCGCCTTGATGGACACAGCGTCTTATTCGGAAATCGAAAAAAGGCTCAAGCCCTTGACGGAAGTCAAACACCCCTATCGGCCAACCGCGATTGAGGCTCTGGCCCTAGCCAAGATTGCTGTCGGTAAGATGGATGAGGCCAAGAGTGATCTTAATGTCCTGCTCCTGCTGCCCGATGCGCCAGAGGCCATGCGTCAGCGCGCCACTGCCGCCATCAGCCTGATTGATTCGGGAACGGCCAAGAGCATGGCGGACATTGCCAAGGCCGCCAGGGCCCTGCCCAAGCCCATACCCGTGCCCGCCGGGGCCATGATCCCTGAACTGACCGCGCCGCAAGCCCAGGCTGGAGCCGCCCAATGACCATGAAACGGACCCTAACTGTCCTTGCCCTGATAGCGGCCACTGGCCTGACCGGTTGTGCCTCGATCAGCAATCTGAACCCGTTCAAGGGCGGCGCGAACAACAAGGTCAAGGCCACTGAAGGTCAAAGGATTTCGATCATTGCCTTTGATGAAAAGCTGGCCGTGGCCGATGCGCTCAAGGGCGTGGACTTTTATCTGCCTGATCCCGTTACCCGCACCGATTGGCCCTTGCCAGGCGGCACGCAGGAGCAATCCGTCGAGCATGTTGCCGCCGGCGGCGAATTTCGCATTGCCTGGAAGCGCGGCTTTGGTACCGGGTCCAACCGTCGTGTGCATATCACGGCCCCGCCGGTCGCTGCCGATGGCATGATCTTTACCATGGATGCCGAGGCGGGGGTTTCCGCGCATCTGGCGACCACAGGCGCTCAGGTCTGGCGCGCCAATCTGGCCACGCGCAGCCGCCGCGACAAGGAAGCGTTTGGCGGTGGTCTAGCCTATGCCAATGGCAAGCTGGTCGTCTCGTCCGGCTATAGGTTCATTGCCGCAGTAGACGCCAAGACCGGTACCACGGCCTGGAAGGTCAATGTGGAATCCCCGATCCATGCCGCCCCGACCGTGTCCAATGGCAAGGTCTATGTGGTTTCGACCGATAATGAGCTTTTGACCTATGATCTGGAAACCGGCGCGCCGGGCTGGACCTATCAGGCCTTGGTGGAATCGGCCCGCATTCTCGAAGCCTCAAGCCCGGCTGTGTCGGGCGATACGGTGGTGGCTGGGTTTGCCTCGGGCGAGTTGATTGCCCTGCGGACCATTAATGGCAATGATTTGTGGCAGGAAGTCCTGTCGCGGGCCAGCCGTACCAATGCCCTGTCGGAAATTCGCGATATTCCAGGCCGTCCGGTTATCTATAAGGGCGATGTGTTTGCAGTCAGCCATTCGGGCGTGTTTGCCGCCACCGATCTGCGCACCGGCACAGCGCGCTGGTCCTTGCCAGTCTCAGGTGTCTCGACGCCCTGGCCTGCGGGCGATGTGGTGTATGTGGTGTCCAAGGCCGGTGAGGTGATTTGTGTCTCGCGCGAAAGCGGCCAGGTCTATTGGGTCAATGACCTGAACAAGGACCGCAAGAAAAAGCAGCGCGCCCTGTGGTCCGGCCCGGTTTTGGCCTCCAACCGCCTAGTGATGGTGTCCAGCACGGGCGAGATGGTTGGCCTTAATCCGCGCACGGGCGTATTGGAAAAGACGCTCAAGCTCGGTTCACCTGCCTTGCTAACGCCCATTGCCGTCAATGACATGCTATATGTTGCCAGCGATAAGGGCGATCTGATCGCCATTCGCTAAGGATCGGCACTGTCGCTGATCTTGAGACTAGTTGAGGAGACCGCGCGTTCATGGCGCTTAAAGTCGCGATCGTCGGTCGCCCCAATGTGGGCAAATCCACCCTGTTCAATCGTCTGGCCGGGCGCAAGCTGGCTATTGTCGATGACCGGCCCGGCGTCACCCGTGACCGCCGCTTTGCCACCGGCAGGATAGGCGATCTTGATCTGGTGCTGATCGACACAGCCGGGTTTGAAGATGTCACTGACGAAAGTTTGGAATCGCGTATGCGCCGCCAAACCGAATTGGCGATCGAAGAATGTGATGTTGCCCTGTTCGTCATGGATGCGCGCGAGGGGGTCACGCCTCTGGACGGCCTGTTTGGCGAGGTGCTGCGGCGAAAATCGCGGCCGGTTATCCTTTTGGCCAATAAGGCGGAGGGCCGGGCCGGTGAGGCCGGGACCATGGAGGCCTTTCGGCTTGGTTTGGGCGAGCCCTTGGGCATTTCTGCCGAGCATGGCGAGGGAATGGCCGAGCTCTATGCCGCTCTGCGCGAGGTGTCCGACGCCCTAGACGCGGCGGATGAGGGTTTTGGCGAAGACCTTGACGACGACGAGGCCGACGATACTGAAAAACCCATCCGGATCGCCATTGTTGGCAGGCCCAATGCGGGTAAATCGACCCTGATCAATCGCCTGATCGGCGAGGAGCGGCTGCTGACTGGGCCTGAGGCGGGGATCACGCGCGATGCCATTCCGGTGGACTGGCAATTTGAAGGCCGCGCCATTCGGCTGGTCGATACGGCTGGCCTGCGCCGCAAGGCCCGGATTCACGAAAAGCTGGAAAAACTGTCCACGGGCGACACGATCCGGGCCATTACCTTTGCCGAGGTCGTGGTCCTGGTCATGGACGCGACCCACCCGTTCGAGATTCAAGACCTGCAAATTGCCGACCTGATCGAGCGCGAGGGCAGGGGCCTTGTGTTTGTCTTGGCCAAGTGGGACCTGGTCGAGGACCCCCAGGCGCAACTGGCGGCCTTTATCGAACACGCCGAACGCATGTTGCCTCAGGTGCGCGGCACGCCCGTGATTGCGCTTTCGGCCGAGACCGGCAAGGGCGTTGAGCGGCTGATGCCTGCGGTGGGCAAGGTCTATAAGGACTGGTCGACCAAGATTAAGACCCGCGATCTTAATGACTGGCTGCAAATGGCCATGCAACGCCACGCCCCGCCCTCGGTTGGCGGGCGGCGGATCAAGCCAAAATATATGGCCCAGATCAAGGCGCGGCCCCCGACCTTTGTCATGTTCTCGTCGCGGGCCGCAGAAATGCCCGAAAGCTATCGGCGGTATCTGGTCAATAGCTTGCGGGAAAGCTTTGATATTCCGGGTGTGCCCTTGCGCATCACGATCAAGTCCGGTGCCAATCCCTATGCCGACGGTGATGGTAAGCCTTCGTCACGAGCAGGCTATAAGCCAAGCCGCGAGCGGGCTGCGCGGGCCCAGGCCTCGGCGGCTAGGACCGCAACGGCGGTAGCGGTTCCAGACATGGAGGTTGCTGACGCGCCAGCCCCCAAGGCCAAGGTCAAGCCCAAGGGCACAGGCGGCGGCACCAAATCACCGCGCGCCAAGGCGCGTGCGCTCGCCAAGACCGCCCAAGTGATCCGCTCCAAGCCCGGCGGTGTGCGTACAGGCCCCAAAAAGCCCATGCTTGGCCGCCCCACCGGCCCCAAAAAACCCGCGGCCACCAAACGCCCAACCGGACCCAGAAAGCCCTAAACCGCGCATTAATCCTCCCCCCGCCTTCGCGCGGAGTGGGGCGCTGAGCGAATATTGCCATCTGAAGTCGCGCGCGTTTGGGCTCTAGGCAAACATTTACGACCAAGGCATCAAACAACTGTTTACAGTCTGGACCGGCCTATGCTTGTTCAAGGATCAGGCGCTTGGATCAATAGTCGCGCTAAGACCTAGAGGATGCCAATGACCGTGAAGACCGCAACGCCCTGGCCCGCCATGTCCATCGCCCAGGCCCATGATCTGCTGACCGCGCCGGGACAGCCCTTTGAGATGGAACAGATGGTTATTCGCGGCATATCCATGCGGGTGTGGAAGAATGCGCCGCCGACCTTGCGCGATGTGCTCTTGGCCGGCCGTGCGCATGGGTCCAAGGATTTTCTGGTCTATGAGGACGAGCGCGCCACGTTTGAGGATTTTTATCGCGCCAGCCTCACCTTTGCCCATGACCTGATCAAGACGGGCGTGCGCAAGGGTGATCGTGTCGCCATTGTCATGCGCAACTTCCCCGAATGGCCGGTTGCCTTTTTCGGCGCCTCTATTGCCGGCGCGATTGTTACGCCGCTGAACGCCTGGTGGACCGGGCCAGAGCTCGAATATGGCTTGACCGATTCTGGGGCGACGATCCTGATCCTGGATGCCGAGCGACTGGAGCGTTTGCGCGAACACCTGCCAAATTGTCCCGATCTGACCCGGGTTTATGTCTCACGCGAGAACGAAGAAATTGCCCACCCGATGATTGTGCGGCTGGAAGACGTGATCGGTGCCACCAATGACTGGAAGACCCTGCCGGAACTGGCCTTGCCACGCCTTGATCTGACGCCAGAAGATGATGCGACGATTTTTTATACCTCGGGCACCACGGGCAAGCCCAAGGGGGCCTTGGGGACCCATCGCAATATCGTCTCCAACATCATGGCCTCGGCCATATCAGGCGCGCGGACCTATCTGCGCCGCGGTGAAACCCCGCCGACGCCCGACCCCAAAGGGCTGCAACGTGCAACGCTTTTGTCCGTGCCGTTTTTTCATGCCACTGGCTGTTTTGCGGTGCTGTCACCATCCTTGTTTGCCGGAGCCAAGCTGGTCTTGATGCGCAAATGGGAGCCAGAACTGGCCATGCAACTGATCGAGCGCGAGCGGGTCACGGGCTGCGGCGGTGTGCCGACCATTGCCTGGCAGTTGATCGAGCACCCAGCCCGAGCCCATTATGACTTGTCGAGCTTGGAAAGCGTGTCCTATGGCGGCGCGCCCTCGGCACCGGAACTGGTGCGGCGCATTGTCGAAAGCTTTCCCAAATCCCTGCCCGGCAATGGTTGGGGCATGACCGAGACCTCGGCCACCTTTACCCACCATCAGGGGGAGGACTATGAAAACCGGCCAGATAGCTGCGGTCCGGCAGTTCCGGTTTGCGAGATGAAAATCCTCGATGCCGATGGCCGTGAAATGCCCGCCGGTCAGGTCGGCGAGTTGTATGGCAAGGGCCCCAATGTTGCTAAGCTGTACTGGAACAAGCCCGAAGCCACAGCCCAGACCTTTATTGATGAAGAAGGGTTTTGCTATATTATCGACCGGGCCAAAGACATGCGGATCCGCGGCGGTGAGAATATCTATTGTGTCGAGGTCGAAAACGTCCTGTACGAGCATCCCGCCGTCATGGACGCCGCCCTGGTTGGCGTGCCGCACAAGCAGTTGGGCGAGGAACCCGCTGCCGTGGTCACGCTAAAGCCCGGTACCAGCGCAACCGAACAAGAACTGCGCGCCTTCGTCGCCGAACGCATCGCCGCCTTTAAGGTCCCCACCAAGGTCGTATTCTGGCCCGAAACCCTGCCGCGCAACGCCAATGGCAAGATCTTGAAAAACGAGCTGAAAGAGGTGTTTATTTCTGGTTAGGGGGTCTTGTCCTCGAAATTGAAATAGATGGGGTTGCTGATCATCAACAAGCGACCGTCCGTGGAGCGGATATTCAACCGTACCCATCGGCGTTGGTGGTCCAGCCTTAGTGTAAAGGACCGCGGCTCTTGCGGTTTGTTAATCGGTGCTAAGACCGGGGCGTCGGCACCCGCCCCAACCACCTCGATCCGGGTGCCCATTAGGTTCGCTGCCTGAACATGGAACTGTACCGTAGCGCCCTTGGCTAGGCGCATGGTTTCGCCCATCGAGGCGGTTTGATTGCCAAACTGAGCTGAAAAGCTCACAGCGCGGTCGGTTACGCCATCAAGGTCAATAAGGACCTTGCCCGACCTAATGGCGTCCAGAATGGCACCTTGGCTATTGGCCTTTGCAAACACGGCTGTGGTTGGATAGCCGATAGCGCCCGGTTCATCCGCTGCAAGATCAGCATCATGATTGTCGCTTCCAGCAATGGCGGTCAAGCGATAGCCCTTGTCTAACAAGTCCTGCCAGAATGCGATACCGCTTAGGGGTGTTTCTACAACGCCGTTGGATGCGCGCACCGTGCCGCCATTTATCACCTCAACTGCGTCAATCTGATCCCAAGGGGTTTGGGCGGTCCAACCACAGCCCATGCATTGTTCGCCGGATGGCAGGGCCGGGTGATTGATCGAGACCAGACCGCCCAAACCATGGGCCTGATCGATTATGGTCTTTATACTTGGTGCTCGTGGGCTGGTCAGTTGAAAATCAATAGGGTCAACAACGCCAAACACATTGGCATGGCCTTGGAATGTGGTGATTTCTCTTCCGGCAATCAGCAATAGATCGTCAAAATAGGGTTGTAATTCGCGCAGACTTTGGAATTGCGAGCTGGTATTATGATCCGTGATTGCGATGAAATCTAGGCCCGCACCTGCTGCTGCCTCTAGGCTTCTATAGACAGGACACGCAATCTTGACGCGCTTGCGGCTTAGGCACGACCCGTCGCTTTGGCCTGTATGGGCGTGAAGATCGCCGCGATACCAGCGTGGTTCAGTGGTTAGGTCGACGGACCCAAAGCCGTCAAACCGCGACGCCTCATCATCAAACCAAAGCCTTGCCGTAAAACTGGCTTGGCTGGTTGGACGTATATTGGGAATGCCCAACAACAGCTTCCACTCCCCCTTGGGCAAGGTGCCCATCAGATAGGAGGGCGTGGCGTCGCTGGCTGACAAGGTCAGTTGGCGCTTATTACCCCCGCTCCAACCGCGAAAGCGCTCGGGATCGTACAGGCCAAGATCTATGGTGGTGCGTTGGTCTCGGCCAGTATAGTCAAATTCGATGGTTAACCGTTTGGTTCCAGGGGGCAGGGCAAACGGCACCTCCTTATAGGTCTGGTGGTCGGCTGCACTCAGCGTACCGTTCAAGACCATATTTGGCGGTCTGACCGGTGCAGCGTCGACGGATAACGGCCATAGATAGAGGGCTAGAACCACGATGAGGCCAGCCCAGATGGTGTCTAGTTTCATGGTGTGCCTCAAGAAGATTGGGCGGCCAACGCAAGGTTAGCCGCCCAAGGGGGCTGAGTGTTTAGAAGCGGTAGGTAATGGCAGCGCGCAGGGTTCTGCCGAGAATGGGCCGCGCTAAAATATATCGCGCCCCAGCTTCGCCCGATACAAACTGGCCTGAGCGCGGATTGCCTTCGGTCAAGCCAATCTCATTGGTTAGGTTTTCACCATTGGCATAGAGGCTGATCTGGTCGGTCAAATTATAGCGTACCGATGCATTGACAACCCAATAGGCCGGTAGTTTCTGCGTATTGGCATTATCCGCATAGCGGTCGGAATAATATTCAAACGCGGCCTGGGCACGAAATGCCCCGTTCATGAAATTAACACCAGGCACCAGGCGTGCACCGATCTGAGGTACACGGACGAGTTGTTTGCCATCAAAATCGCGAACGACCGGTTTGCCAGAGACGAGCTCAGAATACACAAAATTCTTATACTGCGGGTCTTGCCAGGTCAGTGCCGCGCCAAGGTCAAACCAAGGCGTTGGACGCAGTTCGCCCTCAATTTCCAGACCAAGGGTTTCACTGCCGCCGAAGGCGGTGACCTGACGATAGGAATTTGTCGCAGTATCAAAGATATTATCGGTAAAAGCAATGCCAGTAAACTTACTGAAGAAGGCGGTAGCGAATATATCGAGCATTGGCGATGCATATTTCGCGCCCAGTTCAGACATCTTGATCGGCTGGGCAATAATGTCCGTGCGCAGGGGCGATCCGGTAAAATCACTGCCATTGGGCAGTCGCTTGGCATCGGTGTAACGAGCAAAGACCCCGAGGTTTGGCGTAAACTGATAATTGGCACCTAGGGTCCAGGCTGTGGCATCATATTTGCGGCTAATGGGCGTAAACACACCCGTGCCGGTGATAACGGAATTGTCCGCCAGCGTACCGGCGACGCCAAGATCGACGGTTTTCTTGCCTTCGACCGAGCCTTCGAGTTTTACGGTCTCATAACGCAAGCCCGCATCAATACGCAGGGCTTCGGTGAGCTGCCATTCATCGGATGCGTAGAGCGCCAGGGTCCGTGACTTGGCTTGCGTATTATCGAACAGGGAGCCATAGCGCAGGAAGCCATTTTCGCTGATCTTACCGACAACTGCGCCGCTCGCATTGACAGCGACCGCATCGAGCAGGCGGCCATTATCACGAACATCGACCATGGCCGTGGACATATAGCGGTCATAGACGAATTCAGTTGCGGCATAATAGGCCCCAACCGAGACATTGTGGATATGGCTACCGGATTCAAACTTCTTCACCAAGCGAAAATCATTGATAAATTCCTTGAGCGGTACATGCACGGCAAGGGCATTGACACTGACCACCTGGCCATTGCCATTGGCATTGGCCATGTCAAAATTACCGTTCGCAGCCGTAAGATACTGGAATTTTACGGCTGTCGTCGTCGGATAGGCGGCCTTTGCCGAACTCAAAAAGCCTGCAGCCCGAACAGTCGCCGCCTCGATATTGCCTGTGGGAAACAGCCCATTGCGCTGGGTATCGCTGTCTCGATAGCGCAGGCCGTTTTGCAGGTTCCAGCCATTGCCGACTTCTAGGTCTAGTTTTGCAGTCCACTGGCTAAGCTTTACCTCTGTGCCCCGGGTGAGGTCAAAATCAAAGGCTTTATCGACATTGCGAAAGCTCAGGAGGGCGGTTTCAGGGCCTGCCAGCGTACCAAAATTGGGGTCAAAGCCGGGAACGCCATCCTTGCCGTCATTGTTCGACAAGATTGGCACAGGCAAATAGAAGCCGACCGTATCGTCAATCCGCTTATAATTGACATCGAGGACGCCCTTGTCCCAGGTCTTGACGACCCCGATACGGATTTGCCCGCCCTTATTGGCCGTAAAGCCAGGGTCGCGGACGCCATTGTTTTCACGGTAAAATCCACCGACATAGGCGCTCAGGCCTTCGGCTATGGGGGTGCTATACCAGAAATCGGTGCGATAATGATCATAATCGCCCAATTCGAGCTTGATTAGACCTTCTGCGCTAGAACCGGGCCTACGGGTAATAAAATTGACCACACCGCCGGGGGCATTTGACGCGAAGATGGAGGAGGGACCGCCGCGCACGGCCTCGACCCTGTTTATGCTTTCATCAAGGCGAAAGGACTGGTCAGCATTCAAATAGCCAAGGCCAGGATCATGCTGAACTGGTAAGCCGTCTTCTTGTAATCCAACCGAGGAATAGCCATCGCGTGGAATACCGCGGGTGCGGATATTGTTTGAGGCTTCACCCCCCGAGGACTCGACCCAAAACCCCGGAACCGCCTTGAATACATCAGCAACGCTGGTTGGGTTAACGAGCCTCAGTTTCTCCTTGTCGATCACCGAGATGGCAAAGCTGGCGTCTTGCTTGACATAGCGTCCGACACCGGCACGGGCGGTGACTATGATGGTTTCGCTATTGTTACCTACGGCGTCTTGCGCATAGACCGGCGGGCTACTGACTATCAGGCAAGTTAAGGCAACGCCTGCACACAAGGCATGCTTTTTCATCGAAAAATCCCCTTTTTATTGCCAAACTTTAGTCCGTAAGATGACTATTCAGAATGCAGACCGAGAGTTCGGTTAGGGGGTAAATAGTAGATCCGAAATATAAATATTTTTTGACAATTTTCGCAAATTTATATTAAACCTATATATAAAATATAGTAATGATTATTTAGAGGGCGACCCAAAATGGCCTTTTTTGCGGCTTGTCTTCGATAAAATAAATAAGACAAGCCGCAGATTCAAGAGCATTCACCCCCCAAGCCAGACCGGGGGTTTGCGCATGGTCCAAGCTTGTGCGGTTTCGAGTTCATAGGCCAGTTGGAACAGGGTCTTTTCGCTGCCTGCGCGCCCGGCAAAGTGCATGCCGACCGGAATGCCGTCAGAGGTCCAGTGCAGAGGCACGCTCATGGCCGCGCCGCCTGTGACATTCATGAACGGCGTATAGCCCACATACTCGGTCAGGCGCGGCGACAAGACATCGAACGGCACGCTTGGGCTGACATAGCCAAGCGCCACGGCAGGCTTGGACAAGACCGGCGACAGGACCAGATCCTGGGCATTGAACCAGGCCTGATAGGCCGGCACCGAAGCCTCAAGCCGGCCAATAGCGGCCTCAATCGCCCCCTTGGGCAGGTCAGCAACCAGCTGGGCCATGCCGATAGTAAACGGCTCAAGCAGGTCAGGCACGGCCGCCATGCCAAGGGTCTTGGCCACGGTCTGGACCTGTGCGGCGGCGTCTGTCGCCCAAAGGGTCAGGAAGTCCTGGCTGAACTGGTTGCCGTCTACCGGCCAATCGGTGGCCAGGACCTGGTGGCCCATGGACTGGAGCAGGGCAATCGTCGCATCAAGCCCGGCTTGAACTTCAGGGTCTGGGCTAATGCCGGTCGCGGTCTTGGTCAGCACACCAATGCGCAGGCGCTTGCGGCTAGGGCCAGAGACCATGCCGACGGCGGGGTATTGCGCTCCCGGCCCACGATATTCGGTCGCAGCAAACATGGCCGCACTGTCGCGCACCGAGCGGGTCAAGATATGCTGGACACCAATATCATAGGCATGGATCTGGGTCTGCGAGCCAATCATGCGGCCGCGCGAGGGTTTGAGACCAAACAGGCCGCAATTGGCCGACGGAATGCGGATCGAGCCGCCGCCGTCGCTGGCATGAGCAAAGGGCACGATTGCCGCCGCAACGGCTGCGGCCGCACCGCCTGAAGACCCGCCGCTTGAATGGCCAAGCTTCCACGGATTGCGGGTCGCGCCAAAGGCGATCGGCTCTGTGGTTGGCAAATAGCCCTGCTCTGGCGTTGCCGACTTACCGATCACGATCAGACCGGTGTTCGAATAGGCCTCGATCAGGGGCTCGCTGACAGCGGCGACCGGGGCATTCAAATAGGCGCGCGAGCCATGGCGGGTCGGTGCGCCCTTGAAATCGTGCAAATCCTTGATCAGGAACGGCACGCCGGCAAATGGACCCTTGGCCGTGCCGGTCTTGGCCTGATCCATTGCCTGATCAAACAGGGAGGTGACCAAGAAATTGAGCAGAGGCTGGGCCGCTTCGGCGCGGTGGATTGCGTCGGTTACCGCCTCCAGCGGGCTGATCTCTTTGCGGCGGATCATGGCCGCCATGGCCGTGGCATCGGTTGCCAGAGGGGCGGCGGCGGGCTTGGCAAGGGCCAAGGGCGCAGTGGCCGTTCCGGCGGCGGCGGCGCAAACAGCCAAGAGGCTGCGACGGCTAAAATCATGCATCTTGACGGTCTTCCCCAAGGCGCGGCGCAGTGCCGCACATACGCCAGTTTTGACCGGGGCAGGGATGGCTTTCAAGCCTTGGATTGAGGAAATATGCCGTCACTGGTCCTAACGGGCGAGAGGCCCAAGGCTGGCGCGTTCAGGCGCAGACCTTGGGCCCTATTTATCGGGTCGGATCACACTGGAAATCATCTGGCCTAGGCCAGCAAATCCTGAGCCGGCCTAGTTGACGACCTGGTAATTGCCATAGGCATCGGGGCAGACCCGGACAAACCGGCTCTGAACCCGGCCATCGGGCAGATAGATCGGGCTTTCGGCCAGGGTGCAGCCATTATTGGCGGCGCGTTCATCGCCCCGGCGATCATGGCTATAATCGCGGTCCCTGTCCCAATTGCGATCACGCTCATAACCGTGACCACGGCCCTTGGGATAATAGGTGCGCGATTCATAGATGGTCACTGACCGGTCTGGGCCATTACCATAGCCTGACCCATATCCAGAGCCATAGGTGCGCACGGGCGCTGGCCGATTGGGCGAGTCGCAGGCGGCGGAACTATTGCCAGCCGCGGCGCCAACCCCGGCACCCAACAGCCCGCCAAGGACCGCGCCCTCGGTCTTATTGCGCTTGCCGGCAATCGCGGCCCCGGTCGCAGCCCCCAAAACCGCGCCCAACAGGCTGCCGCCCGTCGTGCGACTAACGGTCGAGCGCTGGCAAGGATCATAATAATAGCCGTTCGCGTCATAGGTCCCGCGCGGCGCGGCGGTCTGGGCCAGGCTAGGCGCAGCCATACCCGACACGGTCATGGCCGCAAGGCCTGCAATCAGGCCAGTCTTGGTCAGCAGGGGCAAGGTCATTTTAAGGTCTCCGGATCATGCAGCGGTCATCCGCCAGTCTTGTCACCCTAGAGGAGGCTAGCTGAACAGGTCTTGAGCGCGCCATTCATCTTCGTTCATAAAACAAACCGCGCGAAATCTCAGTCAGGCCTTGGCAACAACCCCGCCTTGCCCGGCAATTGCGGCATCGAATGCAACCGTCGCAGCCTCAAACTTGTCCCGGCACCCCGGATTACAAAACCCCACAGTCTGGCCGCGATAGAGCGTAAGGGAGTCCGGGGAAATCGGCTCCCCCGACCATGGGCAGGTCGAGTTGACGGCGTCTAGAATATCGAGGCTAGGGCGGGGCATGGGGGCGTGAGGCTCCGGGGTGGGGGTGGAACACGAATTTGTTGACAATTTTAGGTAGTGAAGTGAAAATCTGCATTATGGGTTCGCGTATTATAGAGTGCCTTCGCGTGTTTTAATCAACGGAACATCGATACAGTCGGAGCAATTCAAAGTGGTTGGCCAAGTCCTAGAATATGAAGAAATTCGCGCCATTATCGTCGAAATTTTGCTAGATGAAAACAGCTACCTATACGTTAACCAGGTACCACAGTATCAATTGCTTTTACAGGAAACGCTACGGAGAATTGATCAAAAGAATTTGTCTCCCCAAGACGGATCATTTGTCAGTAGCCCTATGCGAAGCCCAAATAGCGAGCTTATCCGCGACGCATTTTGGGATTTATTTCGCCAAGGATTCATTACTATTGGAGCTAATAACAGTAACGAGAACTGGCCATTTTTTCGATTGAGTCATTTAGGTAAGCAAGAACTTAAAGTTAATGAGCCTTTGAGATTTCACAGTGTTGAAAATTTTCTTAAGTTGATAAAGGCAAGTGCGCCTGATTTGTCTGAAATCACCGAAAAGTATCTCGCTGAGGCGGTTCGAGCTTTTTATTCTGGGTGCCTTCTAAGCGCTTGCGTGATGTTGGGAGTTGCCGCTGAGTCGGAGTTTAACTTTCTTCTAAGCGTTGCGAAAAAAAGCCGCGATCATTCGAACTTATTCTTAAAGATCAAAGAAAGCGAGCCGATCAGAAAACAGGCGTTAAGCTTTCAACACGCACTAGATGGCATTAAGAAAACGCTGGAGCCGTGGAATAAATTTGAAAATATAGAGAGCAACCTAAACCATATTCAGTCAGTGATCAGGGTGTTCCGAAACGATGCGGGGCACCCAACCGCGGATAATGTGCCGGATCGACTGAAGGTTTACGTATATCTTCAACTTTTCATTCCTTTCGCGGAGCAAGTCTATGAGCTTAGGCGTGAGCTTTCTAAGTGATGGATAACCACCTACCCCTCACTTCTGCCCCTGCACATAAGCCCGCAAGGCTGCATTGATCCGGGTCTGATAGCCCTTGCCGGAGGATTTGAACCAGTCGATTAGGTCGGCGTCCAGGCGCACCGACAATAGCTGTTTGACGGGCCGATAAAACTTGCCGGGTATTGAGTTGGACCAGTCGGTAAGCTCTGGCGCGTCGGCTAGGTCAATGGCGCTATCGGGCATGGCTTCGAGCGCCTTGAGTTGGGCCAAAAGCTCAGGCGTTATCGGTTCAGAATTGCCCTTTTTCATAGGCCTTCCTTTCATGCGCTGTTGCCTTGCGGGCACTGATAATTCGGCCATTTCCGTTCTCATCAATTTCTGTGTGCACAACCAAAACCAAGACCGAACTTAGGGCATAGGGCAGGCCAATGGTCTGCCATCGGGCCTCGCCCGGATAAGGGTCAGGGCGCGATTGATGATAGGGATCACCAAAAACGCGGGCGGCCAGGTCGAACGATACCTTATGCTTGGCAAGGTTGCGTTCAGCCTTGTATCGATCCCATGTCCAGATCAAGGGCAAGCTCCTGTAAATGCAATATCGTATCTACAAACCAACTTGTCAAATCGCCCCATCCCAAAAGCGCGCGGTGGCCACAATCGAGCCCTGCCGATCAGCCAAAAGGCTGCGGCCATCGGTCGTGCCAGACCCCTCCCACCACAAGACCGGCTCACCCACCCCGGCCCCATGTACATAGCGCGGCCCCCCATCCCACCACCCCTCGCGTCAGGGGGCTAAATAGGGCATAGGCATCGCTAACACCGATCCCTGCCGGGCCGAGGCCCAGATTGACGAAGATGCCGTGACCCGATCGCCCATGTCCCATCGCAAGGCTCCCCGCTCCAAGGGGGTGGCCGTGCGGCCGCGCGCGCCGGAGGGCGAGGCGGCGGTCTTGCAGATTGATCATGTCGGGGCCCAGGGCGACGGCATTGTGCTGGAGCCGCGAGTCTATGTGCCGTTTGGCCTGCCGGGCGAGACGCTCAGCGTGATGTGCCACGGCGATCATGCCGAGATTGTCGAGGTCCAGACCCCCAGTCCCGACCGGATTGCTGCGCCTTGCCCTCACTTTGGCGATTGTGGTGGCTGTTCGATGCAGCATTGGCGCGATGAACCCTATCTGGCCTGGAAGACGGGTCTGGTGCGCAGTCTTTTGGCGCGTGAGGGGCTGGAGCCGGAGTTTTTGACGCCCTATGCCGCCAAGCCGGGGTCGCGTCGGCGGCTGGCCCTACATGCGCGCAAGGGCGTGGGCGGGGCCGAGCTTGGCTTTAAGGCGCGGCGCAGTTGGCGGTTGGTGGCGATCAAGGACTGTCTGGTCGCGGACCCTCGGCTGGTGGCGGCCTTGCCGGCCTTGCGCAAGCTGGCCTTGCCGTTTTTGGAGCATCCCAAGTCTGCGCCAACCTTGCATGTCACCCTGACCCGCACAGGCCTTGATGTCGATGTCAGCGGGGTTGAGGCCAAGAGCGGCGGCCTGTCCATGGATGCGCGGATTGCGGCGGCCCAGGCGGCGGGCGAGGCGGA
>JBIIZD010000023.1:0-29278 GCA_044346445.1 Caulobacteraceae bacterium | reverse complement strand
TGATCACAACCGGGTCAGTGCGCGGGAAGTGCTCGCCCTGGCAAGACGGGCAGACCCGCTTCCAGCCGCCTTCGCGCACCTCGCTGGGCTGACCGCAGGCCGAGCAGAACTTGTGACGCCGACGCCACTCAAACAGGCTCTTGGCCGTGGCCAGTATGGCCGCATCGGGACCGGGCAGGCGCATGGAGATGGAGCGCAGGTCTTCAAACCGGCCAAGGCCTTTTAGCGGGCCCTCAGCAGGATCAGCGCCGCCTTCGAGGTCCAGGGCAAATACGGCTGTGTCCTTCCAAAGGCCCATAAAGGCCAGACGCTCATGGCCGCCGGCCAATTCGCGGGCCATGTCGGCGCGCAGATAGGCGATCTGGACCGCGCCCTTGGCCGACCCGTCCTCAACCAGCGGCTTGCCGTTCCAAAGCGCCACGGCCAGGGACTGGGGGTCGTCCAGTTTTTCCGCAAGCCAGGCCTCGTCCGTGCGCCGGTCGCTGACCCGGTTCAGCGGATTGCCAGCAAATGTGTTCAGGCTCGCCTGCAGGGCCATGGGGTGTCCTTAAGGATTTAGAATATCGGCCCGCCATAGCCGCCCATCCCCCCGTCTTGCAAGGGGGATGGGCGCTGATGGGCAGGGCTAGCTGCGCCTATTCGGCGGCGGTCTTGACATAGATCGAGCGTTTGACCGTCGAAAACACCCGCTGCACCATGGGCTCAAACGCGCTGAGTGGCATGCTGTCATAGGCCGGATCAAAGGCTGACTGGTCATACAGGTGGCAGAACTGGGCCGTGTGTTCAAAGGCCGGATGGCCCCGGAAGCCTTCGCGCATTTCGCGGTCCAGACCCAGATGATGGAAGAAATAATAGCCTTGGAAAATACCGTGCTGCTCGACCATCCAGTGGTTTTGCTCGCTGACAAAGGGCTTTAGGATGGCGGCGGCAATATCGGCATGGTTTCGCGGGCCCAAGACATCGCCCATGTCATGCAGAAGGGCGCAAACGACATATTCCTCATCGCGGCCATCGCGAAAGGCGCGGGTTGCGGTTTGCAGGCTGTGTTCGAGCCGGTCCACGGCAAAGCCGCCGCAGTCACCATCGAGCATTTTCAGATGGCTAATCACCCGATTGGGCAGATCGCGGGCAAAGGGCTCCATCGCCTTGCCGATGATTTTCCAGTCCTCGGCTGTGCCCTCGGTCATGGCGTGAAATTTGGCAGATTCTGCAGACATGGAATGATCGTCGGCCATGGCCTTGCTCCCGGATTATGATTTTTTACTAGGTTGCGCCCAAGCTTGGCCAAGGTCAATCTTAACTGCGGTTGCAATGGGGTGCTGACAAGTCGGGCTGGTCAGTTTAGAAGGCCTCTACAGGCGGGCATGATGTAGTGGTAGCCTGCGAGCTTCCCAAGCTTGTCGTGAGGGTTCGATTCCCTCTGCCCGCTCCAACCTCCAGCCCGCTCGGCACTGCCGCGGAGGCGTCTTGCTCCAGTATAAAACAGGCGCTTATGGTTTGGTGGTCGCCTTTATGGCTGTGGTGCTGGGTGCGACCGGCCCTGCGCGCGCCGAGCCCTCGCACGGTCTTGCCGACCGAATCGAGATCTTGAAAAAGCCGCGTCTGATCAAACAGCCTGCCAGCGAATTGTCAGACCTGATTGTGCAATTGATGCCGCGCCAAGGTGCGCAGCCGCTGTCTTGGGACCCAGACCTGCAAGCCTCGGTCATCTGGTTGAGCAAGACGCCGCGCCGATTGGTCGGGGGCGATGTTGTGCGCCAGGCGATTGCCAGGATCCATTTACAAGGCTCAGCGCCGGTGGCCCTACGCCGGTTTCGCCGCGAGGCGGGCTGGACGATTCGGCTGGTCAGTGACCTTGGTATGGGCAAGGGGCCGCGCTGGATCGAGATTACGCCGGGTATTCCTGGGCGCGGCTGTTTTGGCGATTTTTACAAGGGCTGCCTGTTTCGTCCGCATCAGGTGTTTGCCAGCGCCCCGCTTAGTCCGCGCCTAATCTGCAAGGTTGGGGATGCTTCCAGCTTTAACCAGGTCTATCGGGTTTCGTCGCCGGGCCGTCAGGACAGGCTGGTGGTCTATGCCTATACCAATGCCGCCGATGATGAGGTGAGCTGGATCGAGATTCACGATCCAGCCGATCTCAATCGTTTTTGCGGCAAGGCCAATAATCAGGCCAATTACAAACAATAATTAAGGATACTTTTTAAAGCCATTTAAATCAATACCGCCCAGTATCGCTTTAGAGATCGGAGGAACCGATCTTGATTTGGCAAAACGCCGACAGTTCCAAAAATTGGGGCTGATACTCAAGAAGCGAGACTCTCGAAATGTCTATGAACAGCATTAATACCAATGTCGGTGCCTTGGTTGCGCTGCAAAACCTCAACACCACGTCCAACGAGCTGAAAGTCACACAAGGCCGCATCTCGACGGGTCGCAATATTGATACGGCCAAGGATAATGGCGCTATCTGGGCCATTGCACAGGGCCAAAGGTCAGAATCAACATCCCTGAATGCGGTCAAGGATTCCTTGCGCCGTGCGCAATCGGTCACCGATGTCGCCCTCGCGGCTGGGGCGACGATTTCAGACCTTCTCAATGGTATGAAGGAAAAAGCACTTGCTGCGTCTGACGCGACCCTGACGACCGACAGTATCAAGGCCCTCAACGAAGACTTTAAGGCCTTGCGCGACCAGATTACCAAGGCGGTCACCAATGCGACCTTCGACGGTGCCAATCTGATCAAGTCGGGTGGCACATCGATTGCGGCACTCGCCAGTGCGGATGGCACCTCAAAGATTACGATTTCCGCCGTTTCCCTGGCCTTGGGCGGTTCGACCATCACGGTCGCGACCACGGCCTCGTTTGATACCGCCACCGCAGCCGGCACCTTGGCGACCACGTCAGCAACCTCGATCACCAATCTGAACGCGGCCCTGGCTAAGGTGGGTACCAAGGCCAAGTCCCTGGACAGCTATTTGACCTTTGTCGGCAAGCTGCAAGACAGTCTGGACAATGGGATTGGAAACCTGGTCGATGCGGATCTGGCCAAGGAAAGTGCCCGTCTGCAATCGCTGCAAGCCAAGCAGCAGCTTGGTGTTCAGTCCCTGTCGATTGCCAATCAATCGACGGCGGTTTTGCAAAACCTGTTCCGATAAGCGCCTATACTCCGGTCGGCGACCCGTTCGTCGGCCGGAGCCCTAACCTAACGGGCCAGGCTGCTAGGGCCATAAGGGCGAGGGCAGCATAGCACCAGGGGCAATGCCCGGTGCTGGCAAGCCACGAAATCTTTGGGGTGCCAAGACACAAGCTGGCGTCCGTCGCCTGCATCATCAAGCCGTGCCTGACGGCCATCCCGCCGCTTAACACTGCGCTCAAGGCCAGGCCAATTTGCAGGCCAGGCACGGCGACCGCAAAATTCCCCATGCTTGGTGCTGTTCCAGCCACACTTTTGCGAAACATCAATTCCTCCTCTGGCGATGACCCTTAAGGTTTACGCTCCATGGGTGCACCGGCGCGGCCGAATGCTGCGTCATTTGGACCCACGGTGGTTGCCAGCCTTGTGCCGGGGGCTTAATAACCATAATTCAATTGTGGATATTTGGCAAGGCCGAGCACGGCTAGGCTTGCGAGGGGGATGGTATGGCGCCGACAGATCAAGCCAATGCGCGCTCGGGTTCAGGCGCTGTATGGCTGTCGCTTGGGTTGGGTCTTGGCATTGTCCTGACGATATTCATGGCCGCTCGGACCAGTGATCCGCGCTATCAGCTCCATGCCTTTGTATTTATGGCGGCCTTTATTGCGGCCCTGTCGACCCTAGTCCTTGGCCTGTCCTCGGGCCGTTTTGAGCAAGATCAGGGCCGATATGAGGATGGCGTCATCCGGGCTGGCGTGATCGCTTCGCTGTTTTGGGCTGTGGTGGGCATGCTGGCTGGGCTGGTCATTGCGTTGCAACTGGCCTGGCCCAACATCTTCTACTTCCCCGAACTGGGCTGGCTTAATTTTGGTCGGCTTCGTCCCGTGCACACTTCGGGCGTCATTTTTGCCTTTGGCGGCAACGTCCTGATCGCGACCTCCTTTTATGTGGTTCAGCGTACCTGCAAGGCGCGGCTAGCGGGGGGTCTGGCGCCTTGGCTGGTGTTTTGGGGCTATCAGCTTTTCATCGTTCTGGCCGCCAGCGGCTATCTGATGGGGGTAACCCAGAGCCGTGAATATGCAGAGCCAGAATGGTATACAGACCTTTGGCTGACCCTGGTCTGGGTGACCTATTTGCTGGTGTTTCTGGGCACGATCTGGAAGCGCAAGGAGCCGCATATCTATGTGGCCAACTGGTTCTATCTGGCTTTCATAGTGACCATAGCCATGCTGCATATTGTCAATAATCTGGCCATGCCGGTATCGCCCCTGTCCAGCCATAGCTATTCGCTGTTTTCAGGTGTGCAAGATGCCCTGATCCAGTGGTGGTATGGCCATAATGCGGTCGGGTTTTTCCTCACCGCCGGGTTTTTGGCGATTATGTATTATTTTATCCCCAAGCGGGCGGAGCGGCCGATCTATTCCTACCGGCTATCCATTGTCCATTTTTGGGCGCTGATCTTTATCTATATCTGGGCTGGCCCGCACCACCTGCACTATACGGCCCTGCCGCAATGGGCCCAGACCCTTGGCATGACCTTTTCCATCATGTTGTGGATGCCGTCCTGGGGCGGCATGATCAATGGCTTGATGACCCTGTCGGGGGCTTGGGACAAGCTGCGCACGGATGCGGTTATGCGCATGCTGATCGTCAGTCTCGCCTTTTATGGCATGTCGACTTTTGAAGGCCCGGTCATGAGCGTGCGGGCGGTCAATGCCTTGTCACACTATACCGACTGGACGATTGGCCATGTCCATTCCGGTGCGCTTGGCTGGGTTGGGTTTATCTCATTTGGCGCGATCTATTGCATGGTGCCTTGGCTGTGGAAGCGGCCCCGCCTCTATTCCGACACCCTTGTCGAGTGGCACTTCTGGATCGCGACCACGGGGATATTGCTCTATATCGCCGCCATGTGGGTCTCGGGCATTATGGAGGGCCTGATGTGGCGTGAATACACGCCCCAGGGCTTTCTTGCCTATTCCTTTGTCCAGACGGTTTCGGCCAAGCATGTGTCCAATATGGTGCGCGCCCTTGGCGGGGCCATGTATCTCACGGGCGCTCTGATCATGGTCTATAATGTCTGGCGCACCATTGCTGGCCATGTTCGCCAAGGCGAAACCGGTGCTGTCCTGGTTCAACCCGCTGCTTCTGGGCCTGCATCCGCAGGTCTGGCGGCGACGCAATAGGGGGCTGGCCATGTGGAAGCACCATAAAAAACTCGAACGTCACTCCCTCCTGCTGGTGATCGGCATACTGGTGGTGGTGGCCATAGGCGGACTGGTCGAGATCTCGCCCCTGTTCTATCTGGAAAGCACAATCGAAAAGGTCGATGGCGTGCGGCCCTATACGCCGCTGGAGCTTGAGGGCCGCGATGTTTATGTCCGCGAAGGCTGCTATCTTTGCCACTCGCAAATGATCCGGCCCCTGCGCGATGAGGTCGAGCGTTATGGCCATTACAGCCTGGCCGCCGAAAGCATGTATGACCACCCCTTCCAATGGGGCTCCAAGCGCACAGGCCCTGATCTGGCCCGCGTCGGGGGTAAGTATTCCGATGGTTGGCACATTGACCACCTGACCGATCCGCGGGCTGTGGTGCCAGAATCGGTCATGCCGCCCTATGCCTTCTTGGCTAAGAATGAACTCGATTACCGTGATATTGAAGGCAAGCTGCGCGCCCAGCGCAGGGTCGGTGTGCCCTATACCAATGCCATGATCGCCAATGCCGCCAAGGACTTGGAGGCCCAGGCTGATGAGTTTTCCTCCGATGGCACGGCCCTGAAACAGCGCTATGGCCCAAAGGTCAACCAGCGTGATTTTGACGGAAACCCCGACCAGATCAGCGAAATGGATGCCCTGATCGCCTATCTGCAAATGCTCGGCACGACGGTGGACTTCTCCACCTATAAGGCTGATGCCGGTGAAAATCTGCGGTGAATGCCATGACCTATGAAACCGTGTCGCGATTAGCCCAGCAGGGCGGAACCGTCTATTTCTTCGTCCTGTTCCTAGCCGCCTGCCTTTACGCCTTTTGGCCGCGCAACAAGGCCAAATTCGATCAGGCCGCGCGCCTGCCCCTCGATGAGGAGGACTAGGTCATGAGCCATGAAAATGACAAGGACGAGGTGAGCGGCGTCAATACGACCGGTCACGAATGGGATGGAATCCGCGAACTGGATAATCCCCTGCCGCGGTGGTGGCTGTGGATCTTTTATGCCTCTATCGCCTTTGCCATCGTTTATTGGGTGCTGATGCCTGCCTGGCCGGGCCTGCATGACTATACACATGGCCTATTGGCCAAGTCCGACCGCGCAAATGTCGCAGTCGAGTTGAAGGCCTTGTCGGCCCAGCGCAGCCTAGCGGGGGCAGGGCTTGTCAATGCCTCGCTCGAACAGATTGAAGCCGACCCCAAGCTTCAGGCCTATGCCTTGGCTGCGGGCGCGTCGGTATTTGGCGATAATTGCGCCACCTGCCACGGCGCGGGCGGCGGCGGTGGCAAGGGCTATCCAAATCTGCGCGACGATGTCTGGCTTTGGGGCGGCACGCCTGCGGATATTGAGCACACGCTTCGGGTAGGTATTCGCTCGGGTCATTCCGGCGCGCGCATGTCGCAAATGCCCGCCTTTGGCCGCGACCAGATCGTGACGCCAGATCAGGTGAATGACTTGACGGAATACGTGGTCTTCCTGTCGAATCGCAAGGCCAGTGCAGCGGCAGTTGCCCGTGCTGCGCCGCTTTTTCAGGCCCAGTGCAGTGTCTGTCATGGACCGGCCGGCATGGGCAGTCAGGCTGTCGGCGCCCCCAATCTGACCGATCGAGATTGGCTCTATGGCGCCGACAGGGCCAGTATCCATGACCAGATTTGGAATGCGCGCGGCGGGGTCATGCCGAGTTGGGAAAAGCGGTTTGATACCGCCACCATCAAGGCCTTGGCCGTCTATGTCCATGCCAATGCGGGCGGCAAATAGGGGCGGTCTGCCCCAAGCGGAGGGCCAAACGTGCCCGTCTTGATTGATATGGTCTCAAAGACGCCAAAGCCCGGCGACCCCGGCCCGCTCTATAAAAAGCGCGAGCCGATATACCCTAAGCTGGTGCATGGCCGGTTTCGGATGGTCAAATGGGCTGTGCTTGTCGCCACCTTGGCGGTCTATTACATCCTGCCTTGGTTACGCTGGGACCGGGGACCGGGCGTGCCCAATCAGGCGGTTTTAGTCGATTTTGCCCATGCCCGGTTTTTCTTCTTCTTTATCCAGCTGTGGCCACAAGAAGTCTATTATTTCACCGGACTGCTTGTGACCGCAGCCTTGGCGCTGTTTTTGGTTTCGGCGCTGTTTGGTCGGCTCTGGTGCGGCTATGCCTGCCCCCAGACGGTCTGGACGGATCTATACATTGTCGTTGAGCGGTTGTTTGAGGGCGACCGCAATGCCCGAATGCGGCAGGATGCAGCACCGCTGTCCTTGAACAAGGCCTGGCGCAAGATGGGCAAGCATCTGGTCTGGATCCTTGTGGCGCTTGTGACGGGCGGGGCCTGGGTTTTCTATTTCCAAGACGCCCCAACCCTGTTTGGTCAGCTATTCAGTGGCCAAGCCGCCGTCAGCGCCTATCTGTCGGTCGCCATATTGACCTTCACCACCTATATGCTGGCCGGCACCATGCGCGAGCAGGTCTGCACCTATATGTGCCCATGGCCACGCATCCAGGGGGCCATGCTGGATGAGCACTCCTTGCAGGTCACCTATCGGCTAGACCGTGGCGAGCCACGGGGTCCGCACAAGAAGGGCGAGCCTTGGGCCGGGCGCGGCGACTGTATTGATTGCCAGCAATGTGTCGTGGTCTGTCCCATGGGCATAGACATCCGCAACGGTGCCCAGATGGAGTGCATCAATTGCGGCCTGTGCATTGATGCCTGTGACGAGGTGATGGACAAGATCGGTCGGCCAAGGGGCTTGATTGCCTATGATACCGATTCCGCCGTCGCTGCCCGGCTGGCCAAGACCGAGCCGGTCTATAAGTTTGTCCGCTCACGGACAGTTTATTATGCGGTCGCACTTATCCTGGTCGGCTCGGTTATGCTGTTTGGGCTCTTGACCCGCTCGCCCATGGCCATGGATGTGCTGCGCGATCGCAATCCAGAATATGTTACCCTGTCCGATGGCGGCGTGCGCAATGGTTATACGGTCCAGATTATGAACCGCTCGATCCAGCCTGAAGTCTATTTTCTGGAATTCCACGGCCCACACGGCGCGCATATGCGCACGGTTGGCCAGACCCATGAGGGCGCGATCTCGGTGGCGCTTGGCGCTGACGGCCAACGGACCTTGCGGGTATTTGTCACCGTACCGCCCTCAAAACACGATCACCATCTAGACCATTCTGAACCGGCCCAGTTTCGGTTGATCTCGCAAGGCGGCAAGCGGCTGGACAAGGCCACCGTGTTTTTGAGTTCGGGAGAGGATGAATGACCGCTATTGCAAAGTCTCCAGCCCGCGAACTGAAGGGCTGGCATGTCCTGATTATGCTGCTGGTGTTTTTTGGCACCATGCTGGGGGTCAATGTGTTCATGGTCGTGCAGGCGGTGCGCACCTTTCCCGGCGAGGTCAATTCGCGCCCCTATGAGGCGGGCCTGGCCTATAATCGCACCCTAAAACAAATGGCCACCGAGCGGGCCTTGGGCTGGCGTGCCCGGGTGGAGTCCATTGATACTGGCCCCTCTGGCACCCGCTTGACCGTAAGCTGGCGCGATGCTGCGGCCCAGCCCCTGACCGGAGCCGTGGTCAAGGGCCAGATCATCCGGCCAGCTACCGCGGTTCAGAGCCATGATCTGGCCTTCACCGAAACCGCGCCGGGTGTCTATGTGGCGGTGACGCGGGCTGGTGCCGGGGCCTGGGACCTGTCCGTAACCGCCACGGATCAGCGCGGCGAGCATCGCACCGCGCAGCGACGTGTGGTCTGGCCATGAGCACTGCGGCCATAAGCGATCAAAGGCTTGAGTTTCTTGTACAGGGCGCGCACTGCCCGGCTTGCCTGAACAAGATCGAGCGCGGCATTGGTGCCCTGTCAGGCGTTGACCTTGCGCGGATGAACCTGACCACGGGCAAGCTGGCCATTCAGGCGCGCAAGGGCCGTCTGGATCCTGTCTCGATTATCCAGGCCTTGAGCGATCTGGGCTACCGGGCGGTGTCTTATGATCCGGCTGAAGCGCGGCAGGCCGAAGATAAGGAGGGGCGTCGTCTGGCGATCGCCCTGGGCGTGGCGGCGTTTGGGGCGGGCAATGCCATGATGTTTGCCGTCCCGGTCTGGGCGGGCCTTTTGGGTCAGGAGATGGGCGAGGGGGTGCGCACGGCCTTCTATTGGCTGACCGCCCTGATCGCTGGGCCATGTGCGCTCTATGCTGGGATGCCGTTTTTTGAAAGTGCATGGCAGGCCCTGTCCAAGGGCAAGGCCAATATGGACGTGCCCATATCCTTAGGCGTGCTCTTATCGCTTGGCGTCAGTGTCTATGAGACCTTGTTGCACAAGCAACACGCCTATTTTGAAGCGGCTGTGACCTTGTTGTTTTTACTGCTGATTGGCCGCTATCTTGATCACCGTTTGAGGGCCCAGGCCAAGAGTGCGGCGCGTGATCTGCTGGCGCTTCAAGCGGTCACGGCCCACAGGCTGGGGTCAGACGGCCAGACCCAGGCGGTTGTTCTGGCCGATATTCAGGTCGGTGACCGTTTGTTTGTCGCGCCCGGCGACCGGGTGCCGGTCGATGGCCTGGTCGAACAGGGCCGGTCGGATCTGGACCTATCCATGCTGACCGGCGAAACCGCGCCTGCTGCCACGGCCCCCGGTGCCTTGATTAGCGCAGGGGCCACGAACCTGACCGGAACCTTGATCATTCGCGCCCGGGCCAGAAGCGAGGATTCTACCGTCGCTGCAATTGCCCGGCTGATGGAGGCCGGTGCCCAGTCACGATCGGCCTATGTGCGCCTGGCCGACAAGGCCGCCGCCCTCTATGTTCCGGTGGTGCACACCCTAGCCGCCGTGACCCTGGCCGGCTGGTGGATCAGCGGACTTGCCTTTCCTGACGCCTTGATGCGGGCCACAGCCGTCTTGATCATTACCTGCCCGTGCGCCCTGGGCTTGGCCGTGCCTGCGGTTCAGATTGTCGCCTCTGGGCGGCTGTTTTCACGCGGCATATTGGTCAAGTCCGGCGCAGCCCTGGAGCGCTTGGCGCAGATCGATCATGTGGTGTTTGACAAGACCGGCGTCTTGACCCACGGCCGGCCGCGCCTGATCCGTTTTGACCCAGCCGCCCTGGCCCTGGCCGCGCCCCTTGCGCGGGCGTCGCGCCATCCCTTGTCCAGGGCCCTGGCCCTTGCAGCGGGTCCGGGCCCGACCGTCACCGACGCCACCGAGGTCGCAGGTCTTGGCATTGAAGGCTGGATCAATGGCCAATGGGCCAGGCTTGGCCGGGCGGCCTTTGTTGGCGCTGACGCGGTCATGACGACCGAGACCGAGCTTTGGTTTAGCCTGGATGGCCAAAAGCCGGTGCGTTTTAGCTTTGCCGACACCTTGCGCGCCGATGCGGCCCAGACCATTGCCGCCCTAAAGGCCCGCGGCTTGACGGTTGAAATCTTTTCCGGCGACCAGTCCGGCGCAGTTGAGCGAGCCGCAAAGGGGGCGGGCATAGACGACTGGCGGGCAGGCCTCACACCGATGGAAAAAGCCAGCCTGATGGATGCCCTGATTGCCCAGGGCCGCAGGCCCTTAATGGTCGGGGACGGTCTGAATGATGCCGCCGCCTTGGCCAAGGCCCATGCCTCCATGGCCCCCGGCGCGGCGGCCGATGCCAGCCAGTCTGCGGCGGATCTGGTGTTTCAGGGCGACGCGCTGATGGCCGTGGTCAGCGCCATTGATGTGGCCAGAGCGGCGCGGGCAAGGGCGCTTGAAAACTTCGGCCTTGCCGCCGTCTATAATCTTATTGCCGCCCCCATGGCCGTATTTGGCCTCGTCACGCCCTTGATCGCAGCCCTGGCCATGTCGGGCTCATCCTTGGTCGTCATGCTCAATGCCTTGCGGTTAAAGCGTGCGGGGCGCGTGTAATGACCATCTTGTTCCTGCTCGCCCCTTTAGCCCTATTGATGGCGGGCATATCGCTATTGGCGTTTTTCTGGACCTTTAAGGCGGGTCAGTATGACGACCCCCAAGGCGATGCCGGGCGCATACTTTATGACCATCTCGATGAAGGCCCGCCCCGCGACGGGCCGGATGAGGCCTGATGACAAGGCCGCATGGCCCCGTCTAGGATTTGCGCGTCCAGAACCTGGGCAGGCTAAGCGCGGCTTGCAGGGTTTTATCCGCAGCGGCAGGCGTGGCCATATGATCTGGCCAAAGGCGCTGGGTCAGGGCGGTTAGGGCCTGGGGGCTGATAAGTTGGGAATGGGCTGAGATCAAGGCGAGGCCCACAGCCTTGTCATTGGCCGCCCCAAGTTGGTCTTGCAAGGTCTTGATCCGACGCAACAGGGCCTGGCGGTCCTGTTCTTTTTTCGGATAGAGGCTAGCAAACATTTCTAGACCATAGCGCAATTTCTTGGCGCGGATCCGCAAGGCATGCATCTGGGGCGCGGTCATGTCGCTAAGGCCCCGCCCTTGAATTTTCAAGGTGGTGCGCAGGGCCCTCAAGGTCTTGCGGGCATGATTGGCGATGGGCTTGTCTCGCCGGTGGCCCTGCCGACCGGGGGCTGTGCGCCAATAGCCGACCTCAAGCCAGCCTAGGACCGACAATAGGGTCAGGCCAAAGCCTGGGGCCTCTATAAAGTGGCAAGCGGCCTCATAGGCCTGGTCCTTTTCGTGCGACAAGGCCGCAATCAAGGCCTGCGGGGCCGGGTCGCGCTTGGCCAGATTGCCGATCAGGACATCGAGATCTCTTGCCGGTCCAAGCGCATTGGCCGTATCCCTCAATGCCGCCTTGACCTGCGCCAGGTCTGGACCGCTCACGACGGATTTGAACAGGCTGATCAGGGCCCGAAGGCGGCGCAGGGCGACCCGCAACTGGTGCACGGCCTCGGCCTGCCTGTGCCGTCGCAAGGCCTCGCTCTGGGTCAGGACCTGGCCCAATATGTCTGTCGCAAGACGATAAAACGCCTCGCCGCGGCTTAAGCCAAAAATGTCGGGACTGGCGGGCCGATCTGGCGCCTTGGCACCGGGGCGGGTCAATAGGGCATAGCCGCGTTCGACCTTGCTGGTCCGTGCCGGGATTAGTCGCACGGTTTGGCCCAGCCACCTGGCCAGATCAAACAGGTCGCCGGGCTTGCCGTCCAAAAGCTCCAATTCCAGCTCGCAAATCGGGGCCTGGTTATCGTTCGCCCAGACTGTGCCGCGATCGAGGCTGACCTCGATTCGGCTTTGCCTCCAATCGAGCATAACCGTGCAACGCTCCACATCCACCTGAATAATCGGCAAAAGATCGCTAGGATTCAGGCCCAGGGCTTCAAGGGGCGTGCCGCGCAATTGATCCAGATCAAGTTTGCCATCCTGCGTCTGGTTTTCCCATTCTCCCCGCTCAAATAGACCAAGACCGGCGGGGGCAGCGGCCTTTAAGGTCTGGATACCCTGCCGCAGGCGCAGGCTTAAACCGGCCTTTTTCAGCCTAAGGCCTGGTGTGTCAAAATAGGTGGCGTTGAGGGCCTGGCAGGTCTGGCCCTGCCAAATGGCTAGGTCCAGCAGGGCCTGAGACGAATCAGGACCTAGCTCCAGTTTTAATTCGACTTCCTGGGTCAATTTTTACGGCCTTAACAGTGGCAGTTGGACGGCATGAACCTTGCTAGCACCGGGTGAGCCGAGCCGCCATGCGTGATCGGGGCGTGCCAACTCCAATAAAAATAGTTAATGCAACTATTTTTACCATAATAGTGAAGATTGACTATATTTTTAAGCTGCGCCGCCACAATTTTCCTTGTCCTAGGCATAGTTTTGTAACATGGTAGTGATAGCTGTAAAATTCAAAAGCACTAGAGTTCAATTTTTTGGTTAACGCCTCAACTGTTAGTAACCATAATCGCAATGAGGGAAATTCATGGCTGACTCTTCGGCAGTATTTTCTAGCGCAGTTCGCGCCATGCCCAAGCAGGGGCGGGCGGTCCAGACCTATGAACGCCTGCTTGATGTCTCGGGTGATTTGCTGGCTGAGGTTGGGATTGAGCGGATCTCGACCAATCTGATCTGTGCGCGGGCGGGCATGACCCCCCCGGCCCTGTACCGTTACTTCAAGGACAAGTATGCCGTGCTTGATGCGCTCGGTCGTCGCCTTCTGGCGCGGCGCAGCGATATCTTGACCCTATGGTTGGCTGAGGTCACGCCCCAGGGCGCGCAGGCCATGACCGATGGGCTGGGGGATGTGCTGAGTGCGACCTGGCATGCAACCTTGAACGAGCCGGGCGGCATCTGGATCCTGCGGGCCCTGCGCGCCGTGCCGCAATTGACGCATGTCCGGGCTGAGGCCTATGCCGAAATGACCGAGATCATGGCCAATGCCTTTGCCGCCTCGCTCGATCATCCACCGAGGGATGATTTGTGGCTTCGCGTGCGGGTGGCTCTGGAGTTTGCCTTCAGTGCTGACGAGCTCTTGTTCGAAGAAACCCGTCTGCCGCCGGAAGTGATTATTGCCGAGGCGACGGACCTTTTGCGCCGAGCCCTGATTGAGCCTGTCGGGTCAACCGCCGCAGCCTAACCGCTCGGTAGCCCTTGCTGAAGCCGCGCCAGCTAGGCCATGATCACCAAGATTGCTTGGGGGTGAGTCGCGATGGTTCGGCCGGTTTCGCACATTGTCGATGTGCTGATAGAAGAGCGGGCGCCGCATCTGGCCGCGTCCGCCTTCTGGCCAATCTTGCGCCCCAGCTTGTATGCCCTTTTGGGCTATGCCAAGGCCAGAGCCATGGTTGATGCCATAGAGGCGCTTCGAGGCTGCCAAGCCCTGGATTATGTCGCCGACCTATTGGCGGTTCGGGTCGGGACCACTGGGCTGGAGCATTTGCCCGCCCAGGGACGGCTGATCCTGATTGCAAACCATCCGACCGGCATTGCTGACGGGATAGCGATTTATGATGCGCTAAAACAGCACCGACCCGATCTTTGTTTCTTTGCCAATTCGGATGCGCACCGGGTGTGTCCAGGCTTTGACGATGTGCTGATCCCGGTCGAATGGGTGGAAGAAAAGCGCACCCGAGAGCGTGCGCGTCTTACCCTCAAGCGAGCTCAGGCGGCGTTTGAGGCTGAGCGGGCGGTGATGATATTTCCCGCAGGTCGGTTGGCCCGGCGCGGCCCCCGTGGCACCTTGATCGATCCAGACTGGATGCCCAGCGCCCTATCTTTGGCAAGAAAGTATGATGCGCCGATCCTGCCGATCCATATGACGGGACCCAGTTCCACCTTGTTTCACCTGTTTGACAAGGTCTCGCGCGAGTTGCGGGATATTACCCTGTTTCACGAATTGCTGAACAAGCGCGGCGGCAAGTTCACCCTAACCCTGGGCCCCTTGATAAGCCCAAACCAGCTTGGTGCCGACTCAGGTCTGGCCACCCTTGCGCTCAAGGCCTATGTCGAGACCCAGTTGCCGCTGGACCCGGGCCGAGCCTTTGCTCAGCTTGCGGCTTGAGCCAAGGATCAGGAAGAGCGACCGTGTCGTCTGATGATGTGATTGTCCTTGCCGATGAGGCTGCGACCACGGCGCTGGGTGCCCGCCTGGCAAGCCTGCTGCGCCGGGGTGATGTGGTCTGTCTTTGGGGCGCATTGGGGTCTGGAAAATCAACCCTTGCCCGCGGATTGATCCGCGCCCTGACCGGCCCCGACGAGCCTGTGCCAAGCCCGACCTTTACCCTGATCCAGACCTATGATGGCCCGCAGTTTGCCCTTGCGCATCTTGACCTTTACCGCCTTAAAACTGCACGTGAAATCGAAGAAATTGGGCTAGAAGATGCTCTGGACGAGGGGGCTGTTCTGATCGAATGGCCTGAAAGGCTTGAGGGTGATTTGCCCGCAGATCGCCTTGATATTGTGTTTGCATCGCCTGATGGCCGGTTAGGACGCCGGGTGCGCCTGCTGCCGCACGGCGATTGGAAGGAACGAGCGCTTGAGGCCTGATCGCGACGACCAAAAAGCCCAGTTCTTGCAGGCCGCAGGCCTTGGTGATGCTCGCCTCCAAGTCCTGGCCGGGGATGCCTCAACCCGGCGCTATGAGCGGGTGTTTCCAGCCAAGGGCGGGGCAAGCCTGATCCTTATGGACCAGCCGCCCAATCTTGAGACCCTACCCTGCCCCCTTGATGCCAGCGCGCCTGAGCGCCTGGCCCTTGGCTATAATGCCATGGCCCGCCTTGCCGCGGGCCGGGTCGAGGCCTTTATTGCCGTTGCCGGTCATCTGCGCGGCTGCGGCCTGTCTGCGCCGGTCATTCATGCTGCCGATGCTGCTGCGGGCTTGGCGGTCTTGGAAGACCTGGGCGATGAGGTGTTTGCCAAGGTCGTTAGCCGGGGCATGCCAGAGCCTGTGCTCTATAGCCCGGCCATAGAGGTGCTGGTCCAGTTGCATCAGTCGCCGCCGCCGCCGGTTCTGACCCGTGACGGGGTCAGCTGGCCCTTGCTGACCTATGATGACCTGGCGCTCAAGACCGGTTGTGACCTGTTTTTGGAATGGTGGCCGAAATATTCCGGCCTTGCGCCGTTTAACGAGGATGCCTTGGCGCAGTGGGACCTCGTCTGGGCACCGATCCGGGCCAGTGGGGCGGCGGGGGCCAAGGTCTTTACCCACCGGGACTATCACGCCGAAAACCTGATCTGGCTGGAGGGCCGTCAGGGCGTGGCGCGGGTGGGCCTGCTCGATTTTCAGGACGCCTTGCGCGCCCATCCGGCCTGGGACCTGTTATCCTTATTGCAGGACGCGCGCCGGGATATTAACCCCGCGCTTGAGCGGGCCATGCTGGATCAGTATTTTAGCGCCCTTGGCCTGGCTGATCCGGCCGCCTTCATGGCCGATTACCGCGGTCTTGCCGCCCTCAATGCCACGCGCATCCTCTTTATCTTTGCCCGCCAGGTCGCAGGCTTTGGCAAGGCACGGTATGTCGAGTTCATGCCACGCACCTGGCGCTATCTGGAACGCAATCTGGCCGCGCCGGACCTGGCACCGCTCAAGGCCTGGTTCGACAAGCACGTGCCACAGGAGGCCCGCGCATGAGCCCCCCCACCCCCCTATCTACCGCCATGGTGCTGGCTGCCGGACTGGGTTCCCGGCTTCGTCCGTTGACGGACGATCGGCCAAAGGCCTTGGTCGAGGTCGCAGGTTCTGCCCTGATTGATCACATGCTGGCTAGGCTAGCCGCAGCAGGCGTGGGCCGGGCTGTGGTCAATGTCCATGCCCATGCCAACCGACTTGAGGCGCATTTGATGGCCCGAAACACCGCGCCGCAAATCCTCATTTCCGACGAGCGCGAGGCTGTGCTGGAAACCGGCGGCGGCCTGCGAAAAGCTAGATCGCTGCTTGGCGATGATCCGGTTTTTGTGGCCAATATTGACTCCGTCTGGATCGAGCATGGCGAGCCGATAGCCGAGGCGCTAAAGGCGGCTTGGGACCCGGCGCGGATGGATGTGCTCTTGGCCCTGGCGCGGCTGGACAAGACGAGTGGCTTTGACGGCCCTGGGGATTTTTTCATGGCACAGGACGGGCGGCTAGAGTTTCGTGGCCAAGCCATGACCGCGCCCCTTGGCTATATGGGCCTGCACATTACCAAGCCCCAGATTGTCGATCATGGGCCGCCGGGCGCGTTTTCGCTGGTTGTGCCTTGGCGCGAACTGGCCGCCCAGGGCAGGGTTTACGGAGTCGTGCTGGACGGCGAATGGATGCATGTCGGCGATCCCCAGGCCCTTAGCGAGGCTGAGGCGCGGCTGGGCCAGATCGCATGACCGGCTTTCTGGACCAGACTGGACCGCGCTGGTTCACCATTCCGGCGCACCGCTCGTTCGTCGCCGACCTGGCCAGCGGGCTCTATCAGGCGCTTGGACAGGGCGACCCTGCGGCCTTGTCGCAAGCCATTGTCATGACGCCAACGCGGCGCGGCGCGCGGGCCTTGACCGAGGCGTTTGTCGTCGCTGCCGGTGGCCAGGCCCTGCTCTTGCCGCAAATTCGGGCGATTGGCGATCTGGAGGCTGGTGAGCCGCCGTTTGAGCCGGGTGACCTGGCTTTGGACCTGCCCCCGGCGGTCAGCGCTCAGCGGCGGCGGTTTGAGCTGGCCCGTCTGGTCATGGACCATCAATATCTTATCGCCCGCGAGCTGGATGCGACGGGGGCGCTGGACCTAGCCGATGCCCTGGCTGGATTTTTCGACAGTGCACAGATTGAAGAGGTGGCCGATCTGGCGAATCTGGATGCCCTGGTCCAGGGCGATCTGGCGCGCCATTGGCAGGCCTCGGCCCAGTTCTTGAAGATTGCCGTCGAGGCCTGGCCTGAGCGACTGCGCAAGCTTGGCCTGTCCGATCTGACCCAGCGGCGCGTGGCGGTGCTCAAGGCCCTGGGCCAGCGCTGGCGTGATGATCCGCCCAAGGGGGTGTTGGTCGCGGCCGGTTCGACCGGTACGGCCCCGGCGGCGGCGGAGCTCTTATTAGCCATTGCCTTGGCCCCGCAGGGCGCGGTGATCTTACCGGGCCTGGACTTGAGTTTGGCCCAGGCCGCCTGGACCGATGTCGGAGAAAACCATCCGCAAGGGGCGATGAAGCGCCTGCTCGACCGGGCCGGTATAGACCGCGCTGCGGTTCAGGTCTGGCCAGGCTCGGGCGATGAGACCCATCAGGCCAAGGGTCGCTGGCGCCGGCGCCTGATCAATGAGGCTCTACGCCCGGCTGAGGCCACAGCCGATTGGCGTCAGCAAATCCTGGACCTGCGCGCCGAGGGCGCTGGCGACGGGCTTGACCCGATTGCCGAAGGTCTAGCCGGGCTTAGCCTGATCAAGGCCAGAACCGAGGAGGAAGCCGCGACCATTGCCGCCCTCTTACTGCGCGAAGTGCTTGAGCATCCAAACCAGACCGCCGCCCTCGTCACGCCCGATCAGGCCTTGGCAAGGCGGGTGCAGGCGCGGCTGTCGCGGTGGGGGCTTGAGGCAGACTCTTCGGCTGGCGAGCCTCTAACCGGGTTTGCGGTCGGTATATTGGCGGCTTTGACGGCGAGACTGGCCGCGGAACGGCTTGACCCCGTGCGCCTGTTAGCGGTGATCAAATCGCCTTTGGTGCGGCTGGGCCTGGACCCGGATCGGCTTGACCATGCCCGCCGTGATCTTGAGCGTTATGGTCTGCGCGGGGCAAGGCCTGCAAGCTGGCAGGCCCTTGATCATCGCCTGGACCAGGCAAAGGCCAGATTTGCCAAGGCCAATGAAACCCGGCGCATGGAGGATATAGAGGTCGCTAAAGACCTGCTTGCCCGCCTCGGCGGCGCGCTTGATCTGGCAGGCCGGGTGTTCGATGCCGGACCTGTACCGGTCGCAGCGGCCATTCGCGGCCTGATTTTAGCCATGGAGGCCCTGACCTGCGACGCCACAGGCCTTGACGGATCGGTCTGGGCAGGGGCTGCGGGCGAGGCGGCGGGGGCACTGTTTGCCAATCTCTTGGCCGATGCCGATGGACTGCCGCCGGTCAGTCCTGATCAGGCGGCCCAGCTTATAGAGCGGATATTGGACGATACGCTGGTGCGCACCGGCGGGGCCACCCATCCGCGACTTAGGATTCTTGGCGCGATCGAGGCGCGGCTTGTGCGCGCCGACCGGCTGATCCTGGCGGGTTTGGAAGAAGGGGTCTGGCCTCAGGCGGCCCCGACCGATCCCTTCTTGTCGCGGCCCATGCGCACGGCCCTTGGCCTGCCGCCGCCAGAACGGCGCATTGGCCTTTCGGCCCACGATTTTGCCCAGGCCGCCTGCGCGGGTGAGGTGATTTTACTGCATAGTGAGCGGCGCGGCGGCGCGCCAAGCGTGGCCTCGCGCTGGCTTTGGCGGCTTGAGACCCTGGTCAAGGGGGCGGGCCAGACCATGCCTGAGCGGCCGGAGGTGCTGGCCTGGGCAAGGGCGATTGATGCGCCGATCGAGCCTTTTAGCCCTGCGCCTCGGCCCATGCCCACGCCACCATTGGCGGCGCGGCCCCGGCAACTGGCCGTAACCCAGGTCGAGCGCCTGATCCGAGACCCTTATGCGCTTTATGCCGGTAAGATTTTGAATTTGCGGCGTCTGGATCGGCCCGATGAGACGGTTGATGCAAGGGCAAGGGGCACGGCGATTCATGCGGCGTTTGAGCAGTTTTTTCTCAAATACGGCATGACCCTGCCCGATGATGCCGAGGCGGTGTTTGAAGCTGGCCTTGTCCAGGCCTTGATCGATGCTGGCGTCAGTACGGCCCAAATGACGCGTGAGCGGGCCTTGGCCGCCAATATCGCGCCTTGGGTCATTGAATTTGAGCGCCGCCGCCGCAGCGGCAATCCGCGATTTTTTGTTGAGGCCTCGGGCCAAACCCAGTTCCAGACCGCGCTGGGCACCTTTACCCTAACCGCCAAGGCTGACCGGATCGAGGTCAAGGCCCATACGGCCGAGGTGCTGGATTTCAAAACCGGTGCGCCGCCGAGCAAAAAACAGGTGGAAATCGGGCTGGCCCCGCAACTGACCCTGACCGGAGCCATCTTGGCCGCCGGGGGCTTTGAAGGGATTGGCAAGGTGACGCCCAGCGCCTTGACCTATGTGCGGGTATCGGGCGGGCGCAAGCCGGGCGAGGAAATCTCAGCTCTTACGGCGAAAATTGACGCTTTTGCGCAATCGGAACACGCCCTGGACCAGCTTAAGGGCTTGGTGGCGCGGTATGACAATCCGTCCAAGGCCTATCCATCCTGGGCCACACCGCAGTTTATCGGCCAGATTGATGGTGATTATGACCATCTGGCAAGGCTTTGGGAATGGCATGTGATTGGCGCTGATGGCGACGAGAGCGACGGTGATGAGGCTGGCGAAGGCGGGAGCGAGGCATGACCCTGACATCGGCACCGCACCCGCAATTATTGGCCAATGATCCCAAGGTTTCGGCCTTTGTTACGGCCAATGCCGGATCGGGCAAGACATCGACCCTGGTCGGGCGGGTGGCGCGGCTTCTGCTGCGCGGGGCCAGGCCCGAAGCGATTTTGTGCCTGACCTTTACCAAGGCCGCCGCCGCCGAGATGCAAAGGCGGCTGTTTGAGACGCTTGGGCAATGGGCCTTGCAAGATGATGCAGGCCTGGCCAAGGCCTTGGAAGCACTTGACGAGCAGCCCGGCGATCTTTCACGGGCGCGGCGTCTGTTTGCCCAGGCCCTGGAGACGCCCGGCGGCCTAAAGATCCAGACCATTCACGCTTTTTGTGAAAAATTGCTGCGCCGGTTTCCGCTGGAGGCCGGGGTTTCGCCTGGGTTTATCGTGCTGGAGGATGCCGCCGCCCAGGCCGTCTCGACCAAGGCCCGCGAGGCCTTGGCCCAATATGCGATCGGGCACGGACCCTTGGCCCAGGCCTATGCAAGCCTGTCTGTTGCTCTGGACTATAAGAGCTTTAATGCCCTGCTTGTCAGTTTTGAATCCCAGCGCCATGAGATTGAGGCTTTTGTAAAGACGGCCGCATCGCAAGGCGGCGTTGAGAGTGTGGTGTGGAAAAGCTGCGGCTTCAGCGCCTGGGTCAGTCCTGAAACGCTTGAGGCGCAGGCTGTGGCCGGTATCGACTGGAACCAGTGGTATGCGGCGGCAAGCGCCCTGATCCTGGGCCAGGGGGTCCAAGACCTCAAGCGCGCTGACAAGATGATGGCGGTGAATGCGGATTCGAGCCTGGCGCTGATCTGGGCATGTCTGTCCACGGAAAATGGCGCGCCAACCCATCAACTGGCTAAGAAGGGGGTCGATCCAGGGGCCAAGGCCTATCTTGAGCTTGAACAAGATCGACTTGAAGCCTGGTATGATCAGGTTAAGGCGGCCCAGATCGCCCAGACAACGGTTCAGGTGATCAGCCTGGCTGAGGCCTATGCCCGGCTTTATGAACTGCTCAAGGCCCAATCTGGCGGCATGGATTTTGGCGATCTGATCCTGGCCGCCAAGGCGCTCTTGACGGAAAAGTCCGAGGCTGCATGGGTATTGTTCAAGCTCGATGGCGGCATTGACCATGTCCTGGTTGATGAGGCCCAGGATACAGCGCCGCAGCAATGGGATATCATCCGTGCCCTGACGGGCGAGTTTTTCGCCGGACACAGCGGCTTGGCCGGTGATGGCGATCAGGCCCGGACCATGTTCGCGGTCGGGGATGAAAAACAGTCGATCTTTTCGTTTCAGGGCGCCGATCCGACCCGGCTGTTAGAAGAATCGCAGTTTTTTGCGGCCCTGGCCGAGGGCGCGCAGCAGCCGTTTCGGGGCGTGTCCCTAACCGATAGCTGGCGCTCGACGCCGGAGGTGCTGAATTTTGTCGATGCCGTCTTTGCCGATGCCGCAGCCAGCCAGGCCCTAAGCCCGCCGCGCGGCGATGGCGATGGTACGCGCGCGGTGATCCAGCATATTGCCCTGCGTCCGCCGGGGCTTGGGACGGTCGATATTTGGCCGCTGGAGGTCTCGCCGCCCAAGCCAGAGCTTGATCCCTGGGCGCCGCTGGATACGCAAGGGGCGCTGCCGGGCGCAAACAAGGCTCTTGCGCTCAAGATCGCGCAGGATATTCAAAGGCGGGTTCAGGGCGGCGAGGCGGTGTTTGACAAGGTCTCACGCCTCTTGCGACCGGCGGTCTATGGCGATTTTCTGATCCTGGTGCGCCGCCGCGCGGGTTTGTTCGAGGAGATTATCCGTGCGCTCAAGCGGCTAAGGGTTCCGGTTGGCGGTGCCGATCGTCTGACCTTGTCGGACCATGTCGCGTTCAAGGACCTGGTCGCGCTGGCGCAATTTTGTCTGTATACGGATGATGACCTGACCTTGGCCGCCCTGCTGCGCTCGCCCTTGTGTGATCTGGACGAGCAGGACCTGTTCGATCTGGCCTATCAAAGGCGCGGCAGCCTGTGGGCGGCCCTGTCCCGACGGGCGCAGGAGCGACCGGCCTGGCTGAATGCGCGCAAGTTCCTTGGCTGGGCCAGGTCCGTCGTGACCAGCGTCTCGCCCTTTGATTTTTATGCTCAGGTCCTAAGCCGCCTTGACCAGGACGGCCGCGCCATGCGGCAACGGATTCTCAGTCGCCTGGGGCGCGAAGCCGAAGAGGCCTTGGATGCCTTCCTGGCCCAGGCCCTGGCCGCAGAGGCGCGTGGCATTCGTGATCTGGAGCGATTTGTCGATGCCATGGCCAGTCTTGCGATTGAGGTCAAGCGCGAGCAGGAGGACGGCAAGGGCGAGGTCAGGGTCATGACCGCCCATGGGGCCAAGGGGCTGGAGGCTCCGATCGTTTATCTGCCCGATACCGCCACCAAGGCCAAGACAACCGGCTCGCGGCTAATGACGCTCGAAGATGGCGGCCTGCTTTGGGCACCGTCCAAGCCCAAGGATATAGCGCCAACCAAGGCTGCGCGGGCGCGTCGTGAAGCCTTGTCCGACGAGGAGAGCCTGCGCCTACTCTATGTCGCCATGACCCGCGCGCGGGACCAGTTGGTGATTTGCGGGGTTGAGCCGGGTAAGCCCGCCAGCAAGATCGGGAGCTGGTACGACTTGATTGAGCGCGGTCTTGAACAGGATCGTCTTACAATGTTCGGCGGCGTACGCGAACTGCCTATGCTTGACGGTGTATTGCGCCGCTATGGGGCCGATCCGGTACTGGCCAAGACCAGCCAACAGGCCGCAGCCCCCCTCCATCCTCTTCCTGACTGGGCCAGGACCATGGCCCCCATAGAGGGGGTTGGGACGCGATATGCCTCGCCCTCAATGCTGGCCGAACAGGAGCGTGGACCCGCGCCCTCGCCGCTTGCGAGTCTGGCCGGGCTTGGCCGGTATCGGCGGGGCGACCTTATTCACAAATTATTGCAGCTTTTGCCGGATCTGGACCCCGCCCGCTATCGGCAAAGCGCCTTGGCGCTCTTGGCGCGTGAGCCAGACCTTACGCCGGCACAGTGCGAGGAGATGACGGCGGCGGCCTTGGGGGTGCTTACCGACCCTGTGTTTGCCGAGGTGTTTGGCCCAGGGTCGCGGCCAGAAGTGGCCGTGGCGGGGACCGCGCCTGGCCTGCCTGCGGGGCTGGCCGTATCTGGCCGGGTGGACCGGCTGGTGATTACCCCAGACCGGGTTTTGGTGGTGGATTATAAGACCAATCGGCCAGCACCCTTGCAAATCGAGCATGCCGACCGGGCCTATCTGGTGCAGATGGCGGTCTATGTCGCGGTTCTGCGTCAGGTGTTTCCAGGCCGCCATGTCGAGGCGGCTCTGGTCTGGACCGATGGCCCGCTATTGATGCCAGTACCATCCGATTTGGTCGAACAGACCTTGGCTGGGTTGGAGCGTCATTGATAAGGCCGCAAAGTGTGCCTACATAAGCCTCAAAGGGCAGGATAACGCGACCCAACGCTAAGGGGCCGCGTCTGGATGGAGTAAGACCTATGAGTACGGTGACGGTGACTGACGACACGTTCGAGCAATCGGTCCTAAAGGCTGATCTCCCGGTCTTGGTGGATTTTTGGGCCGAATGGTGCGGGCCCTGCAAACAGATCGCCCCGGCTCTGGAACAGATTTCCGATGAACTGGCCGGTGTCATGACTGTGGCCAAGGTCAATATCGAAGACAGCCCGATGACGCCGGGCAAGTATGGCGTGCGCGGCATTCCAACCATGATGCTGTTTCGCAATGGCCAAATGGCTTCGATGAAGGTCGGGGCCCTGCCCAAGCAGAAGATTTTGGAATGGCTGCATGAGGCCGGTGTCCAACCGGCCTGATCCTTAGCCTAGCTCCAGATTGAGCCTTGCGGCCGCCTTGTCCCAGAACGCCATCAGGTCTGGGGCATAGCTGGGCGGCGTATAGGCTTCGATCTCGGTTTTGGAGATGACATCAAGGCGCACAGGCGCATGGGCAATCACGGTTGCGGCCATGCAGCCTGGCGCGAAGGTGGCCGCCTCGGCATTAAACACCCCGCCAATGGTCAAGAGTGTGCGCCAGGCAGGCCCGCTGATCTGCACCCGCACCAAGGCCCCGCTGATGTCACAGGCCCCGCCGTCCTGGCCCAGGGCCGCGTCTATTGCGCCAAGGCGTTCGGTGGCCTCAGTTTGCGGCCCGCGCACCAGCCAGGTCATGGGCTCAAGCCAGATCAAGCGCAGCTTACCGATGGTGACCGATCTACCTGCTTTTGGCAGTTCCGCTCCGAGCGCTTTGGCTAGGCGCTCAAGGCAGGCTTCGGGGTCAGACCAGACCTCAAACCGGATCAGGCAAGCGGCCGCAGGGCTGGTCAGTCTGAGCATTTGCGTATCAATCACGGTACTGATCTCCGGCCAGATCGTAAAATACAGGCTTAACCACCTTGACCTGGGCGGCCTGTTTGCGGGTCGGTGAGGTTGCGGTCAGAACTTCGCCCAGCCGCGCGCGTCCGGCTTGCAAAAAGCCCAAGGCAATCGAGCCGCCTTGAATCACATTCATGCCCGCTGCCGTGACATGGCCACACGGTACGGCACCCTTGGCCGTGACCAGCATGGAGCCTTCTGGGATGGTGCCGCTAAGGGCTTCAAGACCGACCAGTTGCAAGCGTTGTGGATCGGCCAGGGCAGGGCGTCCAAGCGCTGTGGCCCCGACAAAGCGCCCAGCCGGGCGCAGCATCTTGCCAAGCCCCAGATCATCGGCTGTGGCGCGGCCATCAATCTCGCCGCCAACCACGATATGGCCTTTTTCAATGCGCAGGATTTCCAAGGCCTCAAGCCCGTAGAGACAGCCGCCCAGGCCCCGCGCCTGCTCGACAATCGCGTCCCAGACCGCGCCGATCTGGTGCGAGGGGGCATAGACTTCAAACGCCCGCTCGCCGCTATAGCTGGCAGCCAGGATCATGGCGGGAATACCGGCCAGAGGACCAAGTCCGAGTGACATGTGCGCAGGTGCAGAACCCTCACCCATCAGGTTTTCCACCGCAGCCTTGGCCAGCGGCCCGGCAATGGCCGCAGCCGCCCAGTGCTCTTGCACATTGGCGACTGTAAGCTTGAGTTGGGGGGCCAGGACCTTGCGCACATAGGATAGGTGCGCGGCCATACGGTCTGCGCCGCCGGTCGAACTGGTCAGGAAATAGCGGTTTTCAGCGACGCGCCAGACCGTGCCATCGTCCATGACCATGCCGTCTTCGCGCAGCATCAGGGTATAGCGGCCGCGGCCGACCGCCAGCTTGCCGACCGTCGTGGCGCAGACAAGCTCCAAAAAGGTCGCCGCATCCGGACCGATCACATCGAACTTGCCCAAGGTCGAGACATCCGTGACGCCAAGCTTGGTGCGAACGCTCAAGGCCTCGCGGTGCGCGGCCTGATGCAGGGTCTCGCGCCCTTGTGGATAGGCCCTTGGCCGATGCCAATAGCCAACCGGCTGCCAGATCGGCTTTTGCGCCGCATGGACCGGATAGAGCACCGGGCGGCGACGGGGGCTCAAGTGCGCGCCGGTATGCTCACCGGCCAAGACGCCGAGCGTAACCGGCGTATAGGGCGGCCGAAAAGTGGTCAGGCCAACTGAGGGAACGGGCTTGCCTTCGGCCAAGGCCAGACGCGCCAAGCCGACCAGATTGCTGGTCTTGCCCTGATCGGTCGCCATACCAAGCGTGGTATAGCGCTTCATATGCTCAACCGACCGATAGCCTTCGCGCCAAGCGAGATCGAGGTCAGCGGCGGTGACATCGTTCTGATAATCGACAAAGGCCTTTTTCAGATGGGTTTGCGGCGCAGGCAGCCAATCGGCGAGGCTGCGGCAAGGCTGGTCATCGGCCTCGGCGCAGGCTGGCGCGGTCTTGGGCACACGGCCCTTGAGACCAAGCGCCTTGGCGGCGGCAAGGCCAGAAGTCCAGCCGCTGGCAAGGGTTTGGCCAAGGGCATCGACCCCCGCTGCGGCCCCGGCTGTGGTCTGGTTCTGGCGGCTGACATCAGGGCTAAAGGCCCCCGTGGTTTCGTTCCAGTTTAAGGTGCCGCCAGCCTGCATATGCAGATGCACGACCGGCGAAAATCCGCCCGATACGGCGATCAGGTCGCAGGGCAGACTTAGGACCTGGCCATCAATCATGGCCTTGGCGCTCTGGACACCCTTGGCTGAGCCCTTGGCGGCGATGAGCTTGGCATTGAAATGCACGGGCATGCGGGTTTGGGCGCGCCGAATAGACAGGCTGATCCCGGCAGCCCCTGCGGCGCGGCTATCCAATATGGCGACAATCTGAGCGCCGACCTCGGCCAGGTCCAATGCCGTGCGATAAGCATCATCATTATCGGTGGTGATAACCACTTTTTGGCCCGTGCGGACGCCGTAGCGGTTCAGATAGGTGCGCACCGCGCCTGATAGCATGACGCCGGGCAGGTCATTACCGGCAAACAGGCGTGGCCGCTCCAGCGCCCCGGTCGCCAAAACCACCTGGCCAGCCCGCACACGCCATAATCTTTGCGCCAGGCCCGTGACCCCGGGGGCCTGGCCTGGCTCCGTCACGCGTTCGATCAGGTTTAGAAGGCCATGATCATAAAACCCGGCGGCGGTGGTGCGGGTCAGGATGCGCCCGCCCTTGGCGAGCAGGCTTGCGGTCACATGCGCTATCCAGTCGTCACTGGCCTTGCCGTCAATGGTCGCCGCATCGGTCAAGAGCGAGCCGCCCAGTTCGCGGTCCTGCTCGGCCAGGATCACCTTGGCCCCAGCGGCGCTGGCGGCCAGGGCGGCGGCTAGGCCTGCCGGGCCAGAACCGACCACCAGTACATCGCAAAAGCCTGCTCTGTGCTCATAGCCATCCTTGTCCGCCGCCTTGGGGGCCTTGCCCAGGCCTGCGGCCATGCGGATAAAGTGCTCATAGACCATCCAGAGCTTGGGCGGGCCAAAAAAGGTCTTGTAATAAAATCCGGCTGGAATGAAGGGCGCGATCAGACTGATGCCCGATAACAGGTCCAGGCCCAGGCTTGGCCAGCGGTTCTGGCTGATGGCTTTCAGACCCGGATAGATGAACACGTCTGTGGCGCGGGTATTGGCCTCATAGCGGCCGCCTGTGCCGACCCCCACCAGGGCGCTTGGCTCTTCAATGCCAGCGGCCATCACGCCGCGCGGGCGGTGATATTTGAAACTGCGACCGAACAGCTTGACGCCATTGGCCAGCAGGGCCGAGGCCAGGGTGTCGCCCTCAAAGCCCTTATGAGTCTTGCCATCAAATTGAAACCGGATCGGGCGGTCTTGCCGCGTCCGGCCAGCCCCCGGTTGGCGCAAGGTCGGGCTCATGCGTCACCGCCGTCTGGGCTCTGGCCAATCTCAAGGACGGCATGGATGGTGTGGGTGTGGGTATCGCGGTGCAGCTTGAGCCAGGACTGGCAGCCATAGGTATGACGCCATAACTCCCAAGACGGGCCCTTGGGATTGACCCGGCTATAGAGCTTATGGATCAGATCAGGCAGGGTTTCATCAATCTGGATGATGGATTCAAGCGGGCGCTCAAACACAAATTCGGCCTGGGCGCGCGGACCGCAATGGGGACAGGTGATCAGGAGCATGGGGGTCTCACCGGTGATGCGGCATGGGGCCTGCGCCCGTTTCGTCAATGGTCGCGCCGGTCTCGAATCGGTCAAGCCGGAAGGGGGCGTTCAGGTCGTGCGGCTCACCCTTGGCCAGGGTATGGGCATAGAGCCAGCCCGAACCGGGCGTGGCCTTAAACCCGCCATAGCACCAGCCGCCATTGAGATAGAGCTCGTCCACCGGTGTCTTGCCGATAATGGGTGAGCCATCAAAGCTCATATCCGTGGTGCCGGCCCAGGACCGCAGCATGCGCAGGCGTGACAGGGCCGGGATCAGGGCAATGGCCTGGCCTGCGACCTCCTCGATCCGGTCTGGCCGCCCGCGCTGGGAATAGGTGGGATAATGGTCCGGATCACCGCCCAACACGATCTCGCCCTTGTCGGATTGGCTGATATAGCAATGGATGGATTGCGACATGATCACGGTGTCGATCATGGGCTTGACCGGCTCGGAGACAAAGGCCTGCAAAAGGTGGGACTCGATCGGCAGCCTAAGATCGGCCATGGCCGCGACCTGACCCGAATTGCCTGCCACGCAGATGCCGACCCGGTCCGCGCCAATATCGCCCCGGCTGGTCTTGACCCCGACAATCTTGCCGCCGCGCATATCCATGCCCAGAACCTCGCAGTTCTGGATCACATCGACGCCAAGCGCATCGGCCGCCCGTGCATAGCCCCAGGCTACGGCGTCATGCCGGGCCGTGCCGCCACGCGGCTGAATCAGGCCGCCGACAATGGGAAACCGCGCCTCGTCGGACAGGTCCAAAAGCGGGATCAGCTTGCGAAGCTGGGCCTTGCTCATCAGTTCGGCATCTATACCCATACAGCGCATAGCATCGCCGCGCTCGGCCAGCCGGATCATGTCGCTGTCGGAATGGCCTAGAAACAGTGCCCCACGCTGGCTGAACATGACATTGTAGTTCAGCTCATCGCTCATGCCCTCCCAGAGCTTGAGCGAAAATTCAAACAGGTTGTGCAAGGCCGGTTGGCGATAGTTTGAGCGGACAATGGTCGTATTGCGCCCTGTATTGCCACCGCCGATCCAGCCGCGCTCCAGCACGGCGACATTCTTGATGCCGTGAACCTTGGCCAGATAATAGGCCGTCGCCAGGCCATGGCCGCCGCCGCCAATAATGATCACGTCATAATGCGACTTAGGCGCTGGGTCGCGCCAGGCCCGGGTCCAGGACTTGTGCCCGCCTAGCCCTCGGCGAAACAGGTTTAGGGCCGAATAGGACTGCATGGGCAATGATCATCCTGTGGGTACCCCAGCCAGATACAGCCCTTCTGCCCATAGGCAACGCCTAAAAATGATATTGCTCAGAGCAAAAATTAGATTCGTCTGACACCGGCGCCTATAGCCTTTGCGGCTCGACCAGGATCTTGACGTGGTGGTCGGGCTGAGCGAGGGCCTCAAACGCAGCCGCGACCTCAGACAGACCAACCTTGCCGGTAATGATCTGACCGGCATCA
>JBIIZD010000105.1:0-8246 GCA_044346445.1 Caulobacteraceae bacterium | reverse complement strand
GATCAAGGTGCCGATCTGTTCAGACGACAGCATCTTGTCAAACCTTGCGCGCTCGACATTCAAGATCTTGCCGCGCAGGGGCAGGACGGCCTGATTTTCGCGGTTACGCGCCTGTTTGGCCGAGCCACCCGCGCTGTCACCCTCGACGATAAAGATTTCGGACTTGGCCGGATCGCGTTCCTGACAATCGGCCAGCTTGCCGGGCAGGGAGGTGATATCGAGGGCAGACTTGCGCCGGGTCAGTTCACGGGCCTTGCGGGCCGCTTCGCGCGCCGAGGCGGCCTCTATGATCTTGGCAACAATCGCCTTGGCCTCAGTGGGATGTTCTTCGAACCATTGGGCAATGCCCTCGCCGACCAGGCCCTCAACGGCAGGGCGCACCTCGGACGAGACCAGCTTGTCCTTGGTCTGGCTGGAGAATTTGGGGTCCGGCACCTTGACCGACAGCACGCAGGTCAAGCCTTCGCGGGCGTCTTCGCCGGTAAAGGTGACCTTTTCACGCTTGGCTAGGCCCGTGGTTTCAACATAATTGCCAATCACCCGGGTCAGGGCGGCGCGGAAGGCGGCCAGGTGCGTGCCCCCATCGCGCTGGGGGATATTGTTGGTAAAACACAACATGGTCTCGTGATAGCTGTCATTCCACCACAAGGAGAGGTCGATCTCGACCTTTTCACGCCGACCGCGAATGACGATCGGGGCCTTGATCAGGGGCGCCTTGGCCTTGTCGAGGTGGCGCACAAAGGCCTCAACCCCGCCATCATAGTGCAAGATTTCCTCATAGGCTTCGGCCCCGCGCAGGTCCTGAAACTTGATAAACACGCCAGAATTTAGAAAGGCCAGTTCGCGCAGCCTGTGCTCCAGCGTCTTGCGATCAAATTCAATCGTGGCAAAGGTCGTCAAGGACGGCATGAAGGTGACGCTGGTGCCGGTCAGGAAGCTGCCATCTTCGCGCTTGGGCGCATCGCCCGTGACCTTGAGCGGGGTGACCGTGTCGCCGCGCTCAAAGCGCATATCGTGGGTCTTGCCGCCGCGCCAGATCTTGAGCAGCAAATAGTCAGACAAGGCATTGACCACCGAGACCCCGACCCCGTGCAGACCGCCCGAGACCTTGTAGGAGTTCTGGTCAAATTTTCCGCCGGCATGCAGCTGGGTCATGATCACTTCGGCGGCGGAAACGCCCTCGCCCTCGTGAATATCAGTCGGGATGCCGCGCCCGTCATCCGTGACTGTGACCGAGCCATCGGCATTTAGCGTCACGCCAACCTTGGTCGCATAACCGCCAAGCGCCTCATCAATGGCATTATCGACCACCTCATAGACCATGTGGTGCAGGCCGGAGCCATCATCCGTATCGCCGATATACATGCCTGGACGCTTGCGCACCGCATCCAGGCCCTTGAGCACCTTGATGGATTCTGCGCCATAATCAGCGGCCTGAGCATCGGCCTCGGCATTTTGGCCGGCAATGGAAAGCTTTGGGGTATTATCGGCTTCTTCGGTCATCGGTCTTCCAAAGTGGTCAAGGACCCCTCGTCCACATGAACGCCCTGGGCCCGCCCTTTCAGGTCAGAAAACAGCGCCGCATCCGTGCCCGTTAGAAAGGCTTGCAGACAAAGCGCCTCGATCTCGTCAAAGAGCGCAGCACGTCGGACTGGGTCCAGATGCGCCGCGACCTCATCAAGTAACAATACAGGATTCGGCGCAAAAACCGCACGAGAAAGTCGCGCGGCCTGGGCCAAAACCAGGTTTAAAAGCAAGGCTTTCTGCTCTCCAGTGGAACATTCCGCCGCCATGCGGTCTTTTTGCCTGTGCTTGACCGCCAAATCACCCCGGTGCGGCCCAACCAGGCCCCGGCCCACAGCACTGTCGCGGCCCCGGCTAGCGGCCAAAGCCTCGGCCAATTGCGCCTCCAGCGCGGCCAGGTCCAGCCCCTGAAGCGCAAGGCCCTCCCAGACACCGGTCAAGGACAGGTCGGCTTGCGGAAAAGGCCGGTCCTGGCGGGCCTCAATCTCGGCCTGCAGGGCCAGCAAGCCTCTGGCCCTAGCACTGGCTAGCTGAGCACCCGCCGCGGCCATCTGGGCCTCAAGCGCGGTCAGCCAGGCCGGATCGGCGCGGCCACCGTCATCTCTGGCATCGATCAAGAGCCGCATCCGCTCGCGCAAGGCCTTTTCATAGGCACTGGCAAATCCGGCATGGGCCGGTTCGCCCGCATGCACCAGCCGATCAAAAAACCGCCGCCGGTCCGAGGCCCCCTCCAAAAACAAGCGGTCCTGCTGAGGGGTTAACCAGACCAGACGCACCAGATCAGACAGACGGCCAGGCGGCACGGTCTGGCCATCCAGCCGCACAAGACGCCGGCTTGCCCCCGGCCGCTCCAGCCCCGTGCCCAGACTTATGTCGCCATCGTCCGAGGCCAGGACCGCCGCCACACTCCAGGCCCGGCCCAAGCCTTCACCCGGCAGCCTGCGGCCAATCTCGGCCAAGGGGGCCTGACGCAGGCCCCGCCCCGGCGACAAGAGCGACACCGCCTCTAGTATATTGGTCTTGCCCGCCCCATTGGGCCCATACAGATAGACCGCCCCACCGCTTAGGGGCAGGCTGGCGCGCTCATAAGAGCGAAAATCGGTCAGGGTCAGACGCGTGATGCGCCCAGGCTCGGCCTCGGCCATTGCCAGATCAGTCCTGGCAATCAAACCCGCAGCGGCATCAGCACATAGCGCACGCCGTCGTCCACCGGATCGAGCACAAGCGTCGGTGAGGCGGGATCGGCAAAGCGAAACTCGGCGCTGGTTTCCTGAATCTGTCCGGCGACATCGAGCAGATAGCGGGCATTGAACCCGATCTCAAAGCCCTCGCCCTCATAATCGACTTCCAGCTCCTCAACCCCCTGACCGGCCTCCATATTGCGCACAGTCAGGATGATCCGGCCCGGCTCTACCGCCATCTTGACCGAACGCGACTTCTCGGCCGAGATCGTCGCCACCCGGTCCACCGCTGCGGCAAACAGGGCATTATCAACAATCAGGACCCGGTTATTGTCCCTGGGGATGACCCGGGCATAATCTGGGAAGGAGCCGTCAATCACCTTTGAGGTCAAGGCGGCGCGGCCAAAGCTGAAGCGCACCTTGGCCGGGGACAGGTGAAGCTCGACGCTCTCACCGGCATCTTCCAGCAGGCGGCGGGCCTCCTGTACGGTCTTGCGCGGTACGATCACGCCGGGCGCGCCGACTGCGCCTTCCGGGGCGAGCATTTCAGCCAGCGCCAGGCGGTGACCATCCGTAGCCACGGCCCGAAGCTTGGTCACGCCATTATCGACCACGGTGTGCAGGTAAAGGCCATTGAGATAATAGCGGGTTTCTTCGGTCGAGATGGCAAACCGGGTCTTGTCGATCAGGCGCATCAAATCGACCGTATCGACCACCAGCCTTGCGGTCAGACCTTCGGACGACATGACCGGGAAGTCCCCGGCAGGCAGGACCGGCAGATTGAACCGCGAGCGACCAGCACTGACCTGCAGGCGCGGATCATCGCCAGCAAAGCTAAGCTCGACCTCGGCCCCGTCGGGCAGTTTGCGCACGATCTCATACAAGGTATGGGCCGGGGCCGTGATCTGTCCGGGCACCTCGACACGGGCATCGGCCTCGTCGGTGATTTCCATGTCCAGATCGGTGGCCGAAAAGGTCAAGGTTCCGCGCTCAGCCGACAGGAGCACATTTGACAATATGGGGATCGTGTTGCGCCGCTCTACGACGCTTTGCACATGTCCGAGGGCCTTTAGCAGCGCTGCCCGTTCAATCGTGAGCTTCATCTTGTCTTCCGATCAGAAGGCCTTTTGGGCCTCAAGCTGTTCCCCAACCTGGTACAGAGGCGATCGCGAGCGATTCCACCGACAGGGATACCAAGATTAGCGTAAAAGACACCATAGGGAAGGGGGTCTGGTAAGAGATTGCAAATTGCCTGCAATCGCGCCTCGGTCTGCACCCTTGGCCCGCAAGTTTTAAGGGCCTAGCCCCGCAGCTTGCGCGTCAAGGCTTCAAGGTCACGGACCAGTTGCGGATCATCGGCGCGCAGGGCTTCAATACGGCGCACGGCATGCAAGACTGTGGTGTGATCACGCCCGCCAAAGCGGCGGCCAATATCGGGCAAGGAGCGCGTGGTCAATTGCTTGGCCAGCCACATGGCCGCCTGACGCGGCCGGGCGATCGAGCGATTGCGACGTTCTGAAATGAGATCAGCTTGTTTCAGGCCAAAATGCTCCGAGGTGGCTTTTTGGATATCATCAATCGTGATCCGCTTTTCACCGCCGCGCAGGTGCGGACGCAAGATCGCCTGGGCTTCGTCCAGAGTCATACGTGTAACCCCCTCGCCCATCCGGGCCATGAGGGTGTTGAGCGCGCCCTCCAGTTCCCGCACACTTTCGGTGAAACGGTCGGCCAGAAACTGCAAGACCTCGGGCCGCGCCGTTATACCGACCAGCCCCTGCTGACGACCGAGCATGTCCAGCTTTTTTTCCAAAATGCCCAAACGCAAGGTGCGATCAGCCGGCTCAATACCGCAGACCAGTCCGGCCTGAAGGTGCGAGCGCAGCCGCGCATCCAGTTCATCCAGGGCCGCAGGCGCGCGATCCGACGAAAACACCACCCGGCGACCATCCTCGACCAGGGCGGTCAGGGTGTGGAACAGTTCTTCCTGGGTAGATTGCTTACCGCCGACAAAATGCACATCATCGATCAAGAGCAGGTCCGCAGCCCGCAAATCCTCCTTGAAGGCCGAGGTATGCTTGTCCATCACGGCCCGCACAAAGGTTGATAAGAACCGCTCTGCCGTCAGATAGACCACCCGCTTTTCTGGCGCGGTTCGCATGGCTTCCCAGGCGATGGCATTGAGCAGGTGGGTCTTGCCAAAGCCATAAGGGCCATGGATTAGGACAGGGTTAAAATGGCCATCCGCCCAGGACGCAACCCGACGCGCCACGGCGAGGGCAAATTCATTGGCAGGGCCAGGGACAAAGCTTTCAAAGGTAAAGCGCTCTTGCAGACCCAAGGATTTCTGCGCACGGGCACCATCACCCCCCTGTATGGCCCCGGCCATGGGCATAAGACCTGGCATATCGGACGAGACCGGCATTGCCACCGCGATACGCTCGGCATCCGTCATGGCCGAGGCGCCGGCAGTCGCCTCGAATTCCGCCCTCGATTTCAGATCGATCTTGCGACCGGCTGGATCATTCATGGCCCAGAGCTCAGAAATACGGTGCCAAGCATTACGGCGAATCCAGTCCCTCGCAATACCCGTGGGCGTCACCAGGACCAGACTTCCGCTGCTGGCTTGACGAACAGTCGCTTGGGCCAACCAAGACCCATAGGCCGCTTCACCCAGTTCCGTCTTGAGCGCCGCGCAGGCCTTGCCCCATACCGTCCCAGCCTGACCTTGAACGTCTATTGCGTCATAGCTCATGATCGGCATGCCCGTCCCCCAATACCCAAAACATTTGTCTCATTGGGCCGCCAGCCTCAGATCCAAGGCCGGCCAACAAGGACAAATCACAACAGTGCCGCGCAAAACCGCACAGCAATCAAGTGAAATGGTCCCAAGCCCAAGCGCGCACCCGAACAGTCAAGAAAAGTTTGGTATCCGAAAAACCCGCAAGGGCGTTTCGTCAATGCCGTCATCTGCCAACCGGTGAAACACGCTAAGGTGCACAGAGTAGCCTTGATCAGGGGCGGGTCAACGGGGATTCTTTGGTTAAAATCGACATATATTTGTTGACTCGTAAAACATCCAAATTCGCCAATATCATAGCCGAAAATGTTCACGACGAGGCTCTGAATAATTCCGTAGAGAAACAAAAAATCGGTGAGGCCAGCAGCCTCACCGATCATTTAATAACTATATATATCAAACGTTTAACCGTTAAAGCAACGGCTTTTCTAATAAATCAGGCAGCATCAAGTCTCTTGAGTTGCGCGGCAAGGCGAGACACCTTTCGCGAGCCTGTATTCTTGTGGACCACACCCTTGGATACGGCCCGCATCAGCTCCGATTGCGCCTCGACAAAGGCACCCTTTGCAGCGGCGACATCACCGGCCGTCACGGCCTCTTCAAACTTGCGCAAAAAGGTCCGGACGCGCGAACGACGGGCCTTATTGACCTCGGTACGGCGCTCGATCTTACGGATCGCCTTTTTGGCGCCTGGCGTATTGGCCATGGGTTTTAGAACCTTCGAATGGAAAAGCGGCGGGCAAGAGGCCTGCCACCGAAATTAGGAGAGGGGGCATATACTGAAAGCAAAGGCCCGCGTCAACGCGATTGAGTCATTCTGTCATATAAGGCCATCGGATGCCCGGGCCGCTTGATCCCTGTTTAAGCCTTAAGGCCCCTCCACGGCAAAGCCTTGAGCGCGGAGCAGGGCCGGTAGACCGTCAGGGCCAATCAGATGCCCGACCCCCACCACCACCAGCGTCGTGCCCCGCCCGGCCATCCGCTTGCGCAGGGTCTGGGCCCAATTAAGGTTTCTTTGCCGGATCAGGCCTTGATAGATGCCGGGCGTCAGGCGACGAACCGGTTGCAGGGCCTCGCGATCAAGCGTTTCCAGGTCGCCCTTCATCCAGGCCTGAACCAGTTTTTGATAGGCTTTTGGCTCCTCATCAATCTGGCGCAAGGTTTCTTCCAAGGACGCGATCTGTTCGGCAGGACTTGCATCGGCCAGAAATCCGATCTGCTCGCTGGGCGTCTCAAAAGCCTTGCGGGCCACCTTGGGGCCAAGGCGCGCTGCAAGCACCTGTTCCACGCCATCCTTACCGCTGGCCCCATCAAGCTGAAACACCGCAACCGCCAGGCTTGCCTCGGCCAGCCAGGGCTGGAACCGGTCGAGTTGGTCGGGACGAAACCCCACCCTTAGGCCAATCCGGGCCAGACGCTCGCGCCCCGCAGGCGAAATCTGGCGCGAAAGGCTCTGGCCCGGCGGCAGCATACCCTTGGCCATAGCCAATTGGGACACCTGGGCGGCGGCAGCCGGATCAATCGGCAGTTCAAACCAGATATCTTGCGCCTTGGTCATGGCCAGGCTGAGGGCAGGCGGCATCCAGACCGGCAATTGGCCTTGCGGTGCCGCTGGCAAGACATGCACCGAGCCAAACAGGATCATGCGCGAATTTTTATCCTTAACGATCCAGACCGGCGGCTGAGCCAGAACAGGCTGCGCCAGCAGCAGGGCAAGGCCAAGACCTGCGCCCAAGGCAAGGCGCACCAGACGATGAAAAAGCATGACCTATCCTCTGGGTGCGAGGGTTAAATCACACCTGACACGACTCGCAATAAAATGTCGACCGCCCCGCCTGAACCACCCGAGCGATCATGCCCTTGCAGCCGAGGTTTGGGCAGGGCTGGCCTTCCCGGCCATAGGCACCAAAACTATGCTGGAAATAGCCCAGCGCTCCGTCCGCCCCAGCATAGTCGCGCAAGGTTGACCCCCCTGCGGCAATGGCCTCGGCCAAGACGGTCTTGATCATGGCCGCTAGAGCTTCGAGCCGCCTTGATGAAAGTGTCCCGCCAGCCACCAGGGGCGAGATCTTGGTCCGGTGCAGGGCCTCACAGACATAGATATTGCCAAGCCCGGCCACCACCCTTTGGTCCAGCAGCAAGGTCTTGGGCGTTTGTTTGCGGTCCTTAAAGGCCTGAACCAGCCTGGCCCCGTCAAACCCCTCGCCCAGCGGCTCTGGCCCCATCTGGGCGAACCAGGGGTGCTGATGGATGTGTTCGGTCTCAACAAGGCCCATAAAACCAAACCGGCGCGGGTCTGAATAGGTCACGATCACGCCGTCCTGCGTCTCAAACACCACATGCGCATGGCGCGGATCGGAGGCGGCGGCATAGACAAATTCGCCGGGCCGGTCTGGGGCATCGCCTGGCACCGCAATCTCAAACCGCCCGCTCATGCCCAGATGCATGACCAAGGTTAGGCTCCGGTCCAGATGCGCCCATAAATACTTGGCCCGCCGTTCCAGCGCTATAATCCTTGCCCCCGTCAAGGTTTGGACAAAGCCGTCTGGAAAGGCAAAACGCAGGTCTGGCCGTCTTTGCTCGACCCGCGCCAGTCTTTGGCCGACCAGAACCGGAGCCAGGCCCCGTCGGACCGTCTCAACCTCAGGCAATTCTGGCATGATCGGGCTCCCAATCCATACGGGATCAATTGTCCCATTTGCGACGAACGCCAAGTCGGTTTAAAGCATAGGCATGACCCAACC
>JBIIZD010000022.1:0-29421 GCA_044346445.1 Caulobacteraceae bacterium | reverse complement strand
TGACCCTTGGCCAGACCGTGCGCGGCATTATCGAGGGCGACAGTGATCCGGACGTGTTTATTCCCGAATTGATCGCCTATTGGCGGGCGGGTAAATTACCGCTCGAAAGGCTTGTGAAAACCTTCGAATTTGATCAGATTAATGCGGCCATTGCCGCACAGCACCATGGCGACTGCGTCAAGGTGGTGCTGCTTCTCCCCCAGCCATGAGGCTAGAGCCATGACATCGTTCGATTCTGACTTCACCATGACCATTGGCGGCAAGGCCGTTGCCGGTGCCGCCAGCTTTGCTGTCCTAAACCCAGCGACGGAACAGGCCTTTGCCCAGGCCCCCGACTGCTCGCCCGAGCAGTTGGACCAGGCGGTCGCGGCGGCACGCGCCGCCTTTCCCGCCTGGGCCGCCACACCCTATGCTGAGCGGCAAAAGCTGGTCGCCTCGATTGCCGGGGTCTTGGCCGCTAATCTGGATGGTCTGCACCGTCTGCTGACCCGCGAACAGGGCAAGACCCATGTCAATGCCCAGGGCGATGTCATGGGCGGCGCGCACTGGTGCCAACAGGCCGCAACCCTAGAACTGCCCGTTACCGTGGTTGAGGATACGCCCGAACGTTATGGCGAAACCCGGCATGTGCCGATTGGCGTGGTCGGCGCAATCGCGCCCTGGAACTTCCCGGTTATTCTGGCCTTTTTCAAGGTCGCACCCGCCCTGCTGGCAGGCAATACGGTGGTACTCAAGCCCTCGCCGTTTACACCCCTGACCACGCTGAAGATTGGCGAGCTCTTGCGCGGCGTCCTGCCCGATGGCGTGCTCAATATCGTCACTGGCGGCGATATGCTGGGGCCATGGATGACCAGCCACCCTGGCATAGACAAGATCAGCTTTACCGGCTCGACCCAGACCGGCCGCAAGGTCATGGCCTCGGCCGCCGCCAGCCTCAAGCGCGTGACCCTGGAACTTGGCGGCAATGACGCGGCCATTGTCCTGCCTGATGTCAATGTGGCGGATGTGGCGGAAAAACTGTTTTGGGCCGCGTTTGGCAATTCTGGTCAGATCTGTATCGCCACCAAGCGCATGTATGTGCACAAGGATATATATGAACCGCTAAAAGCCGCCTTGATCGAGTATGCCAAGACGGTCAAGATTGGCGACGGGGCCGAACAAGGCACCCAGCTTGGCCCGATCCAGAACCGCCCGCAATACGAGCGGGTGCTGGACCTGATCGCCGATGCCAAGGCCAAGGGCTATGACTTCATCCTTGGCGGCGATGTTGCCGAGACGCCCGGCTATTTCGTGCCGATCAGCATTATCGATAATCCGCCCGAAGACAGCCGCATTGTGCAGGAAGAACAGTTTGGTCCCGTCCTGCCCTTGCTGAAATTCGACAATATCGAAGAGGCGATCCGCCGCGCCAATGCCAGTGAATATGGCCTTGGGGCCTCGGTCTGGTCGGCAGATACGGCCAAGGCCTTGGCGATTGGCTCGCAACTGCAAACCGGCACAGTCTGGATCAATGAGACCCAGCACCTGTCACCGCTAGCCGCCTTTGGCGGACACAAGCAGTCGGGCCTGGGCAGCGAAGGCGCGCTTGAGGGCCTGCTCGAATATACCAATGCCCAGACCACTTTTGTGCGCCGGGGCTAGGGTCATAAAATAATCGGGCAAAGCCGCCCGATAATCACAGCCCGCCCCGGTCCTGATCCGGGGCGGTGTCCTGTGGCGAATACCCGAGCCGGGCAAGGCCAGACAAGAGGACAGGGCCATGCGCGCGACCGTACCAATTACGCGCGATTTATTGCTGATTGGCGGCGGCCATGCCCATGCCATTGTCCTGAAAATGTGGGGCATGAACCCCCTGCCCGGCGTGCGCCTGACCCTGGTCAATCCAGACCCGACTGCGCCCTATACCGGCATGTTGCCGGGCTATATTGCCGGGCACTATCAAAGAGACGCGATTGAGATTGACCTGGTCAGGCTGGCCCGGTTTGCGGGGGCGCGGCTCGTGCTGGACCGGGTGGTCGGGCTGGACCTGGCCAAAGGCCGCGCCCAGCTGGCTGACCGGCCAGACATCGCGTTTGATCTGGTCTCGATTGATATTGGCATAAGCTCGGGCCTGGCCGGGATCGATCAGGGCAAGGCCTGGCCCGCCAAGCCACTGGGTGCCTTTGCCGATGCTTAGGAGACCTTTGTCCTAGATGCCCGGTCCAGCACCAAGGCTGCGCGTGTGGCGGTGATAGGCGGCGGGCTTGGCGGGGTTGAACTGGCCATGGCCATGGCCCACAGGCTTGGCGGGGCCTGCCCAGACCCCGGCGCCGTCAAGATCACCCTGGTTGAGGCCCAGCCAAACCTGCTCGCCGCCGCCGCACCCGCGCTGCGCCTGGCCATGACAAACGGCCTTGCCGCCATGGGGATAGAGGTTCTTACCCATGCCCGCGTGACCGCGATTGAGGGATCGCGTCTGCACCTGGCCACTGGCGAAGCCCTAGAGGCCGATTTCATTGCCACAGTCGCAGGGGCACGGCCCGCTGCCTGGCTTGGCCAAACTGATCTTGCCTTGCACGAGGGGTTTGTAAGCATTGATGAAACCTTGCGCAGCCTTAGCCATGCCAGCGTATTTGCCGTCGGCGACATCGCCCATATGCAGGCCAGCCCCCGGCCAAAGGCTGGCGTGTTTGCCGTGCGCCAAGGCCCCGTCCTGTATCACAATCTGCGCGCGGCCCTTTCCGGCAGCCGCCTAAGACCGTTTCGGCCTCAGGGTGACTATCTCAAACTGGTCAGTCTTGGCCAGCAAAGGGCGGCGGCGGAAAAATGGGGCCTTAGTGTCCGTTCAACCCGCCTTTGGCGTCTGAAGGATCGGATTGACCAGCGGTTTATGGCCATGCTCAGCACCCTGCCCGCCATGCCTGCGCCAGAGCCAATCCCCGGCCCCGTCGCGCTTGGGGTCACGGCGACCCAGAGTGCCCAGCCCCTGTGCGGCGGCTGCGGTTCAAAAATGGGACCAGAGGCCCTGACCACTGCGCTCGCGGGTCTGGCACCGCCCGCGCGAAGTGATGTCTTGACCGGGCGCGGCGATGATGCGGCTGTGCTGGCTTGGGGGGCGCATGACCGGCAGGTATTGAGCTGCGATCACTTTCGCGGCTTTGGCCTTGATCCCTATGTCATGGCAAGGATTACGGCCAATCATGCCCTGGGTGACATTTGGGCCATGGGGGGCGAGCCTCAGGCCGCCTTGGCCAGCATTATCCTACCGCCCATGACCACGGCGAAACAGTCCGGCACGGTGGCTGAAATCGTCGCCGGGTTTGAAGCCAGCCTAGGGCCAGCAGGCGCAGATCTGGTCGGGGGCCATACCAGTCTTGGCGCAGAACTCAGCCTTGGCCTGTCGGTCACAGGCCTGATGCAGGGGCGCAAGCCCCTTGGTCTTGGCGGCGCGCAGCCGGGCGATGTGCTGGTCCTGACCAAGCCGATTGGCGTTGGTACGGTTATGGCAGCCGAGATGCGGGGCCTGGCCAAGGGCGGCTGGGTTGCCGCCAGCCTTAAGCAAATGCTGGCCTCCAGCGGCCAAGCCAGCCGCATTTTGCGCGGTCATGCCCATGCCATGACCGACATTACCGGCTTTGGCTTGGCGGGGCATGTTCAGCAGATATTGGATCGCTCTGGCCTTTCGGCGCGCTTGGCACTTGATAAAATTGCCTGGGCCGAGGGTGCGGTTGCGCTAGCACGGGCGGGGATTCACAGTTCCATCTTTCCAGAAACCTCACAAATGGCGCAGACCTTGCAGGCCAGCCAAAGCCTTCGGGCTGACCCGCGCTTTGACCTGCTGTTCGATCCTCAAACGGCGGGCGGTCTGGTTGCGGCTGTGCCAGCCATCGCGGTTGCTAATCTGGTTCAAACCTTTGCCGAGCAAGGCTTGGTCTTGTGCGTGATCGGCGCATTGGCGGATGCGCCCTCAGGTGCGCCGAGCCTGACCATTACCCCATAGCGGCCATCAGTTCGGTAATCTGATCGCCGAGCGCCTCCTGCCCGGCTGCATCTAATGCGCTGGCGCGCAGCGTGGCCAGACACGGCCTTGTGTCCTGGCGGCTGGAGCGCGCATAGGCGGGGTCATAATGGGTCTCGATCAAGGCTGCCGCGAGCGGTTCAAAGGCACGGTCCTTGGCCAGTTGCTGCCAATCGGCCAAGGTTTTGCGGCCATAAAGACTAGGCAAGCGCCGCAGGGCGGCATCGAGGCTGGCCATGTCACGCGCAACCTCGCCATAGGCGGCAACCAGATAGCTTGCCCGCTCGGCAGCGGCGACCTCAAGCACAATGCGCGGCGCAAGCTGCATAAGCTGCCACAGGCTGGGCGGAACCATGCGGTCGCCAATCTTGCTGGACTCCGCCTCCACCAGCACCGGCAGCGAAGGGTCAAGCTCGCCAAGCGCTTGCAAGAGCCGGCTTTCAAACATTTTCTGGCTCGGCTGTGCGACACCCGGACGGGCGCCAAACACCGAGCCGCGATGCTCGGCCAGGCCTTCAAGGTCCAGGACTTGCAATCCGCGTTTGGCTAGGCGGCTGAGTATTTCGGTCTTTGCAGAGCCGGTATTGCCATCGAGAAGGACCAGTTGAAAGCCGAGGGGCTGATCATACAGGCCCTTGGTCACATAGCGTCGCCAGGTCTTATAGCCGCCTGCCAACAGCGTGGTGCGCCAACCGACCTGGCGCAAGACGGTCGCCATGGCCCCCGATCTTTGCCCGCCGCGCCAGCAATAGACCAGCGGCGCATAGCCGCCTGGCCGGTCGGCCAAGGTGTTTTCCAGATGGTGGGCAATATTGCGCGCCACATAGGCCGCGCCAATCTTGCGCGCATGAAACCGCGAGCCCTGCACATAGACAGTGCCAACCTCGGCGCGCTCTTGATTGCTTAAAACCGGCAGATTGATCGCGCCGGGTAGGTGATCGAGCGCAAATTCAGCCGGGCTTCGGACATCGATAATGTCATCAAACGCGGCTAGCGCCTTCAGATCAATCGCGTCCAGACTATCGGCCATCAGTATTCCCAAACGGTTTGCGCAAGGCAGAAAAACTCCTACAGCAATATGACCCGCCTGCGCAGCGATTTGGGCACGCGCTGCGCGAAAACCTAGGCTAGGCGACGATCTTCACCACCGCCTTTACCAACCCTGCCCAGATCGCGCAGTTTCCCATAGGTTTTTGCGACGGCGATTTATCCAAGGTCTAACTTGTCCTTGCGGCCAGTATTGTTACACTTGTTATGCAAGCAAATTTTTTGGCCTAATAAAACTTTATGTTCGGTAGAAGAGACTCGCCAATTAACTTGGTATCGTGATTATTTAGTCGTTAAGGCAGGATAAATCAAAAAAGGGGGGGTAGGCTTGAAAACTCAAATTGTTGTCGTCGGCGGTGGTGCCGGCGGGCTGGAACTTGTTCGCCGACTGGGGGCAAGATTTGGGCGAGACGGTTATGATATTATTCTTGTTGAGCGCAACCAAACCCATATTTGGAAGCCCCTATTACATGAAGTAGCGGCAGGATCGCTTGATGCCAATATGGACGAGGTCGGCTATCGAAGCCACGGGCATCGTTGGGGCTATCGGTTTTTCTATGGCAGTCTAGAGGCGATTGATCGGGCCAACAAACAGCTCGTCATCGCGCCGATTTTTGATGAAAATGGCTTAGAAGTCATAGCCCAACATCGCATCCGGTATGACTATTTGGTCTTGGCCTTTGGTGCGGTGTCGAATGATTTTGGCACCGCTGGCGTAAAAGAGCATTGCTTATTCTTGGAAGATCGCGCTCAGGCCGACCGGTTTCGCACCAAGCTTCTCAACAACTGTTTGAGGGTTTCGCGCACGCTAAGTGTCGACCCAAGCGCCAATGCCATGGTCAATATCGCCATTGTCGGGGGCGGCGCAACCGGCGTTGAACTGGCAGCAGAACTCTATAATTCTGCCGCTGAGCTTCGTCATTACGGGCTCGAAGTGTTCGATGAAAGCCGCTTAAAGGTTACACTGGTCGAAGCGGGACCAAGGATTCTGCCTGCCCTGCCGGAAAAGCTCGCAGCATCTGCACAGTTGGAACTCGAAGCCTTAGGTGTCGCGGTGAGAACCGACACCCAAGTGATCCGAGCCGAAGTCGGCGCACTGGTTACGCGTGAGGGTCCGGGCGTTAAGGCCGATCTCATCCTATGGGCCGCTGGCGTATGCGGGCCGATGATACCGGGCGGACTTAATGGGTTGGAAATGACCCCCAATAATCAGATCAAGGTGCGCGACACGCTCCAAACCACGGTCGATGATCATATTTTTGCGATTGGGGATTGCTGCAACTGTATCATCGCTGAAACCGGCCGCCCGGTGCCGCCGCGCGCTCAAGCCGCAGCGCAAATGTCACAAACCGCCTTTCACAATATTCTGCGCTTGATCACAAAAAAGCCCTTGCAAGCCTTTATCTACAGAGATCGCGGTTCGCTGATTTCGCTTAGCCAGTTTTCAACCGTCGGCAGCCTCATGGGTAATCTAATCGGTGGGCGGATGGCGATTGAAGGCTACATTGCCCGCCTTGCCTATGTATCGCTTTATCGGATGCATCTGATCGGCATTCATGGCTGGATCAAGGGCCTAGTCCTCATCATGATCGGTCACGTCAATCAGGTGTTGCGCCCAAAACTCAAGCTCCATTGACACTTAATCGCGAATGTCCAGGTATTTTCGCGCCCTAACCGGGAGCACACTTGCCCGCATTAAGGCGCGCAAAAATCTAGGCTAGGATCGGTCGGGGTCAGGCGAAACTGGGTCGCGGCCGATCTTAAACCGCCTTAAATTGACAGAAACTGATAATTATTCTAAGTCGTAATCTAGTTAACGCACTATAAAAGTTTAATATAATTAAAGCTATATAAATTTTTTTAGGTTTATGTGCACACCTGAATCGAGCATAAACAATCGGAATAACAGCAGAATCGTCGAGTGTACCTCTAAAAACGGCTACGATTTGACGCGATCTAGAAAATACTTGATCGTTATCCTTTAGAATAAAGAATGAGCGGGAATAATGACGGATAAGGTTGTTTACTTATTTGACGAAAAAACACAGCCGGAAGAGAGTTTTTCCGAGGCACAGCGCCACTCAATTCGCCAGGCAGCACCGCAAATGCCGGTTTTACGCTGGAACCGGGCGCGAAAAGCGGCTGTGGTCGCAACCATTATTGCCGGTGTGTTTACACGCGAACATGTCTGCAAGACTTATGAGTTGTCGTGCGAAGAACTAGACCGCTGGATCGCCTTGATGGATGATTTCGGCGTCAACGGGCTGGAAGTCACAAAGGTGCAAAAGTGGCGCGATGCCGAACGCGCGACGGCCGTCCGCCAATCCGTCGCCTAGATCAAGGCCGCGCGCATCTGCGCAATCGCGTAAAGCTTGGCCATAAAAGGCGTCCAGTCATCGTGCTGCGCTATAGCCGCCCAGATCTGCTCAATTTCGTCAATCAATAGCGCCTGCGGCTCAGGATTTGTGAAATAGGCATGGTCTAGGCGCTCGGGCCGGTCCGGCTCAAACCGCTCAAACCCCTGTCGAAGCGCGACAAATTCAGGCAGGCCATAGAGGGCCCGGCGCGGCCCGGCCAAGGCTCTGGCTTGCGAACCTTGGCCGCCAAACCAGTCAAAAAACAGCGGCTCCCAACGCAGGCTCTCATCGCCTGCTGCCAAGGCTTGGAACACGATATTGACCATGTCCAGATCGTGCGCCTCGCCCGACCGCTTGATCCCTAGTCGGGCAAATATCGCCGTGCAAAGCGCGTCGCGATAGATTTCGGCATATCCGTTCAGCACGTCTGCCAGGTCAGCCTCATCGGCCAAGCCCACCAGGCAGCCTGCTAATTGCTTGAGATTCCACAAGACCGCTTGAGGCTGGCGACCAAAGCGATACAGACCCTGCTGGTCAAAATAGGCGGCCACAAAATTGGGATCATTGCGCGGCAAGAATCGGTAAGGGCCATAGTCAAAACTCTCACCGGTAATATTCATATTGTCCGTATTCAGCACCCCATGCACAAACCCGGCCGCCATCCAGCGCGCCGCAAGATGCGCAGCCCGCGCCGTGACACCGGCAAGAAACGCCAACGCCCTTGGCCCATCGCCCTCGACGCTCAAGACCGAGGCATCATAGTTTTCGCCGACATGGTCGATCAGTCGGACTATCAGGTCGGGGCGTTGCAGATAGGCGTGGCGCTGAAACGTGCCAAAGCGAATATGACTGTGCGATAGCCGGGTTAAGACTGCAGAGCGCGTCGGGCTCGGCTCGTCATTACGCTGAAGGGGCTCGCCCGTTTCGATCAGGCTGAAACTGCGCGAGGTCGGCACGCCTTGCGCCTCCAGCATGGCCGTGGCCAAAACCTCCCGCACGCCGCCCTTAAGGGTTAATCGCCCGTCGCCAGAGCGGGACCACGGTGTGCGACCGCTGCCCTTGGTCGCCAAATCCAGCAGCCTGCCGGTTCCAGCCTCGCGCAACTGCGCATAAAGAAAGCCGCGCCCGTCCCCAAGCTGTGGATTATAGACTCCAAACTGATGGCCGTGATAGCGCATGGCCAGGGGCTCGGCCTGATTGCCGGGCAAGGGCTCAAACCGCGCAAAGGCCGCAATCCAGTCGGGATCAGACAGCCCCGCCAGGCCCACCGTCGCCGCAGCCGCCTGATTGCGAAACCGAATCACCGATTTTGGAAAATCCGCCGGTGCCACTGGATCAGCATAATCTCCGCCAAGCCCGGCAAAGCGCGGATCGGGATGATAGTTGGGATGGGTCAGATCAAATGCATGGGCCATTGGCGACAGATGACGGCAAGTTGCTTTTGTGGCAAGACCGATTGCACGATGCGGCTAAAGGCTTGGCCGTGGCACAGACCTTTCCACCGCCCGGAGTCCTAGCTTGCCCCCTCGTCCGACCCTAGACTTTTTAAAGACTGAAACTGCAGCGGGCATGGTCTTGATCTTGGCGGCAGTCATGGCCTTGATCGCCGCCAATGGCCCCCTGGCCCAGGCCTATTGGGACCTGGTCCACGCGCCCCTGACCCTGCATCTGGGCAGCTTTAATGAGACCAAATCGGTTCAGAAATGGATCAAGGACGGGCTGATGGCTGTGTTTTTCTATGCCGTGGGGCTAGAGATCAAACACGAAATCTTCAAGGGTGAATTATCCAGTTGGCGCAAGCTGGCCCTGCCTCTGGTTGCGGCGCTTGGCGGCATGATCGGGCCAGCCTTGGTTTATCTGCTGATCAACCTGCTGCCGGGCGGAAACTTGCACGGCTGGCCCGTGCCGGTCGCAACCGATATCGCCTTTGCCTTGGCGATATTGGCCTTGGTCGGCAAGGGTCTACCGCCGTCCTTGAGGCTTTTTCTACTGACCTTGGCAATAGTCGATGATCTGGGGGCCGTGGCCCTGATTGCGGTTCTGTTCACCAGCCAGATCAAGCTTGGCGCTGCGCTTGGCGCGGCGGCGGGCCTGACTGGGCTTGCGCTTCTGGCGCGCTGGAAGAAGGCCCCCTTGCTCTTCTATGCCGCCGGACTTTTGGTGGTCTGGGCCTTTACGCTGAAGTCTGGGATCAATACATCGCTGGCGGGCGTGGCCTGCGCCATGCTGGTACCGGTCAAGCCGCGCAAACTGGGTCAGGACAGCCTCTTGACCCTGTTTCAGGCCAAGCTTCACCCCTATGTCGCCTATGGCATACTCCCGGCCTTTGCCTTTACCGCCGCAGGGTTTCAGATTCAGGATCTAGCACCCTCCGACCTCGTTGCGCCGGTGCCGCTGGGCATTGCTGCGGGCCTGTTTGTCGGTAAAGGCTTGGCCGTCTTTGCTGCCGTTTGGCTGGCCGTACGCCTGGGTTTAAGCCGTCGCCCGCTTGGAGCCAGTTGGCTGGACATTGCCGGGGTCAGTGTCCTATGCGGTATTGGCTTCACTATGAGCCTGTTTATCGGTGCCCTCGCCTTTCCACCAGATCAGGCTCTGGTCCAGTCCCAGATTCGCCTTGGCGTCATCGCAGGCTCGGTCATTTCGGCGCTGGTTGGGTTTGGCCTTCTCAAGGTTTCGGCGAATTCTAGGCGCAATCTCGAAACAATCGCCAACTAGCCGGCATTTTTGTCACATATTAGTCACAGTCAGACAGAAATTTCCATCCGGTAAATCTGGTTAAGGTGCGAATGGTTAAACGCCCACCATCTGAAGCGGTAATGTCCACGGTGCCGGCATGGTGCCAGGGCCCAACCGGCTGGTATCCTGTTCGGTGCCACCTAGATAAAGGGAAACGCATGTCGATCGCTTCGACCTTGAAATACACCGCTTCTGCCATTGTCTTGTCGATGCTCGCGGGAACCGCCAGCGCTCAAGCCCCTTCAGGGGGAATCGATGAGATTGTTGTCACCGCCCAAAAGCGCGAGCAAAGTTTGCAGGATGTGCCGATTGTGGTCACGGCGGTTAGCGCCCAATTGCTGCAAGATAGCGGTGTTAAGGACATCAAGGATCTGACCATCTTGACGCCGGGGCTCTTAGTCACCTCGACCGCCAATGAAACCTCAACCACCGCCCGGATTCGCGGCGTCGGTACGGTGGGCGATAATGCGGGCCTGGAATCCTCAGTTGGCGTCGTGGTCGACGGTGTCTATCGCCCACGCAACGGGGTTGGTTTTGGCGATCTGGGCGAGATGCAGCGCATCGAGGTCCTGAAGGGTCCACAAGGCACCCTGTTTGGCAAGAATACCTCGGCCGGGGTCATCAATATCCTTACCAAACAACCGACCTTCACCTTTGGTGCGAATGGTGAATTGACGGTTGGAAACTATGGCAAGATTGGGGCCTCGGCTTCGGTCAATGGCCCGATTGTCGCGGATAAGGTCGCAGGCCGACTGTTTGTTACCAAGCGTCAGCGCGACGGCTTTTACGACATCAAGGTTGGCAAGGGCCCTCGCACCAGTACCGAAGACCAGACCCAAGATTTCTGGTCCACCCGTGGCCAGTTGCTGTTCACCCCCAGCGACAGCGTCGATATCAAGCTGATCGGTGACTATACCAAGCGCGATGAATCCTGCTGCGTCGGCGTACAGGTCAAGAATGGTGCCACAGCCCCGCTGGTTGCTGGCCTGGCCGGGACATCGGGTGGGCTTGCCAACCCAGTCAATCCTTGGGCGCGCCTTGCCTATGCCAATCGCGGCTCCGAGCAGAAAATCACCGATCAAGGCCTTTCAGCAGAGATCAATTGGAAGACCCCCTATCTGAACGGCGCCAAGCTCACCTCGATCACAGCGGCGCGCGATTGGGATTATATCGCTGGTCAAGATGCCGATTTCACCACGGCTGATGTCATCTATCGCCCAGCCAATGGCGACCACGGCAATCAATTCAAGCAATTTAGCCAGGAACTGCGCCTGGCGGGCGAGGCCGACAAGGTCAATTGGCTGGTCGGGGCCTTCTATGCCAAGGAAGACCTGACCTCCAAGTCAAGCCTGCGCTATGGCAGTGATTTTGAGTCCTTCCTAAGCGGCCTGTTCAGCGGCCTGCCCTTGCCTGCCATTACGGGTCGCACGGCTGGTACGATCTATGCCGCCGGGGCCGGAAACCGCGACGTCTATAAGCAAGAAGGCACCAGCTGGGCCCTGTTCACCAATAACAGTATCCAGGTCACGGAAAAGTTCGAGCTGACGCTTGGCCTTCGCTATACCAAGGACGAAAAGACCCTGGATGCCAAATATGCCAATACCGACAATGGCGTCGGTTGCGCGGCAATTACAACCTGGGCAAATGCGGCACCATCAGCCACCCGTGCAGCGGTTGCGGGTGCGTCTTGCCAGGCCTTTGCCAGCCCAAAATACAATGGCCTGACCAATAACAGGTCCCGGTCAGAAGACGCCTGGAGCGGGACGGTCAAGGGTGCCTATCGCTTTAATCCTGAACTCTTGACCTATGCCTCCTATACACGCGGCTTTAAGGCCGGTGGCTATAATCTAGACCGGGTGGCAAACCCGTTTGCCCTGGCCACCAGCGCAACCGCTGCCACATCGCTCCAGCCTGTGCTCGATACCAGCTTTAATGGCGAGTTTGTCGACTCCTACGAGCTGGGCGTAAAATCGACCCTGCTGGACCGCACCCTTTTGCTGAACGCGACCGTGTTCAATCAAAAGTTCACGGACTTCCAGCTTAATGCCTTTAACGGCCTGTTCTTCCAGGTGCAGTCGGTGCCGGAAGTGACATCAAAGGGTGTCGATACGGACGTGATCTGGAAGGCCTCGCAGGACCTGACCTTCCAGGGCGGCGTGACCTATTCGGATACGTCTTATGCCAATGCCAAGAACAAGGCCCTGCTTGGCGGCGCGGCCTCGACCGCCCGCCTGCCCGGCGCGCGTTTGTCTTTGGCACCGCTATGGTCGGCTTCGGCCTCTGTGACCTATCAGCAGCCGATCGGCAATCTGATGGGCCGCGCCAATCTGGGGGCCAAGTATTCCTCCAGCTATAATACCGGTTCAGACCTTAATCCGGTCAAGGCTCAACAAGGCTATGTGGTCACCAATGGCCGGCTCAGCCTGGGTTCAGCCGATGACCGCTGGGCCGTTGAAGTCTGGGCCCAGAACATGCTGGACCAGAAATACTATCAGGTTGTCTATGACGCTCCGTTCCAGTCGGGCAGCTTTGATGCCTTCCTGGGCCAGCCACGCACCTATGGCCTAACCCTGCGCGCCAAATACTAGGCACCGCCTAGGCGATAACGGAAACGGCCCGGAGCAATCCGGGCCGTTTTTGCTTGCCGGGATTAAAGGCGCCTAGGTTCAAGCCCCCTTCGGTGGGGCGACATTCTGGTGCTTGGGTAGGCTCAGCACGGGAAGCGCGGCCCCAGACCCGCCCCCTCTCCTCCTTCCCCGCGAAGGCGGGGATCCAGAGCGTGGGCTACAGGCTGTGCAAAAAGGTCTGGGTCCCTCCCCGCGAAGGCGGGGACTTCGCGGGGAAGGCGGAGGGGGGGGTTAGGGCCACTTTCCCAAGTGGGGAGGATTTAGAACACCCGCCAACAAAAAAGGCAGCCCCTGAGGGCTGCCTTTTCCGGTCTTGATGGGGGATCGACTAGATGACGCCGCATTCAGGATTACCGCCAGAAATCTGACCGATTAAGACCGTGCCCGGAGGGCAGGACGTAGCGCCGTTTGGCTTATAAGTATTGGCATAACCAAGGCTGGCCTGGGGCTTCTTGTTCAGCAGGTCATAACCGACTAGGGCCGTGACCTTGTCAAAATTATAGCCGGTGCTGATATCGAGGCCGAACTTTTTCTTGGGCGCCCATGGGAAATAGGAGACGCCAGCAGCGACAACGGCGCGGTCTTGGCGATCCGAAGACAGGACCTTGAAGGTCAGGCCAATGGTCTCGTCAATCACGCGACCGCCGAAATTATAAGAAATCCCGACCATGGCGACGGGGCTTGAGTCGCGCGAATTTGGGGACGCTGGCGCTAGCTGAGCCGAGGCCATGCCTGCGACCAAGGACGCTAGGGCGGTTAGGCCGATAAGAGTCTTCATAGATTAGGTTCCAGTTCAAAAAATATAAAATGTCGTTATTTTATAGGCTGCTACGGTCTAGCTTTGCAGGGCTGGCAAGCAGGACTGACCCACCAGCACAAAGCCGGGATTACAGGTCAGGGGCGCGACCGCCGCATTTGGCTTATAGGTATTGGTGTAACCAATGCTGGCCTGGGGCTTCTTGTTCAGCAGGTCATAACCGACCAGGGCCGTGACCTTTTCGAAATTGTAGCCGCCGCCAATGTCCAGTCCGAACTTGTTCGGTGCCCATGGGAAATAGGTGACGCCAGCCGCCGCCACAACGCGGTCTTGCCGGTCCGAAGACAGGATCTTGACGGTCAGGCCAAGGCTTTCCTTAGAGATCTTGCCGCCAAAATTGAAAGCAATCCCGACCATGGCCACAGGATTGGAATCGTTAGACGGCGACGATAAACTTTGACCGGCGAAAGAAACACCTGCAATAGCCGATATGGCCAAGCTTAGTGCAATAACGTTTTTCATTTTGGTCCCCAAAATACTGATTTTTAAGACGTCGCTAACTATATCATTTCAAGGATATTTGAATTCCAAATTTATAAAAACTCAAAATTAATAGATAAAATAAAGTAATTCGGCAATTTTAACACACTTCGGCCCGATCAAAGCGTTCTGCAAGGCTTGATGGTCAGACACTGCCGCGAGCAGCCCCCCATGCATCTTCATTCATACTGAGCCTGTTGAAGGATCAGGACATCCCACTCCCCTCTCCACCGCCTTCCCCGCGAAGGCGGGGATCCAGAGTGTAGGATACGGGTCGCGCGAAAAGGTCTGGGTCCCTCCCCGCGAAGGCGGGGACTGAGCGGGGAAAGCGGAAGGAGCGCTTGACCGCCCCTGCGTAAAGCCTTCAGCTTGGGGTCAGACACCGCCGCGAGGAACACGCCATGACCGTCACCCCCTTCACTGTCGCCTGGACCCAAGCCGAGGTCGGCAAGGTGCTCGATCAGGTGCGCGCCTATCCGTTTCCGATGGCACCGGCTGTGGAGGATGGTTGGTCCTATGGCTGTGACGGCGCGTTCTTGAAAGACATCTGCGCCCACTGGACCAGCGGCTTTGACTGGCAGGCGGCGATGGCGAGCTTAAACCGCTATGCGCAATTCACAGCAAGGGTTGAGGATTTTGACCTGCATTTTGTGCATGTGGTTGGCGAGGCGGGCGGCAAGCGGCCCTTGCTGCTGACGCATGGCTGGCCCGGCTCGCATTTTGAGTTCTGGGACTCGATCGAGAAACTGGCCTTTCCAAGCCGGTTCGGCGGCAAGGCTGAGGATGCGTTTGATCTGGTCATCCCCTCACTGCCCGGCTTTGGCTTTTCGTCCAAACCGGCGCGGCCCATTGGCCAAAGGACGACGGCACGGCTTTTCAACACCCTGATGACCCAGACCCTTGGTTATGACCAATATCTGGCCCAGGGCGGTGACTGGGGCGGGCTGGTCACGTCCTGGCTTGGGTTTGATCATGGCGCGCACGTCAAGGCCATTCACCTCAACATGATCGGCTTTCGCCCAGCAGGTGCGCCGCAATCGGAGGCCGAGATCGCCTGGTTGACCCAGACCGGCGCGGCCATGCAGCAATTGGGCGCCTATTTCATGCTCCAGGCCTCAAAGCCGCAGTCGATCGGCTGGATGGCTGCTGGCAATCCGGTTGGACAAGCGGCCTGGATCTTGGAGCGGTTCTATGACTGGTCGGACCTGCGCGCCAAGCCCTTGATCGGCGTCTATTCCAAGGACCAGCTTTTGACCAATATCATGATCTATGTGATGACCGGCTCCTTCACCACGGGGGCCTGGTATTATCGCGGCCTGTTTGAGGAGGGCGGCGTGCAATTGACGCAAGGCCAGCGCTGTTCCACCCCGACCGCCTTTGCCAACTTCCCCGGCGAGGCGCTTTATAAGGCACCGCCGCGCAGCTGGGCCGAGCGGGCCTATAATATCACCCGCTGGACCGAGATGGCCACGGGCGGCCACTTTGCCGCCATGGAGGAGCCGGACCTGTTTGTTGCCGATGTCAGAGCCTGGGGCGCATCGGTTTGAACCCGCGTTTCGCGTTTTTTTCCGACAATACGGCGGGGGCCGCGCCCGAGGCCATGGCCAGCTTGATCGCGGCCAATAGCGGCTTTGCCAGCGGCTATGGCACTGACACCATCACTCAAACGGCGGCTGATCTTGTGCGCGGCCTGCTGGATGCCGATGCTGAGGTTCGGTTTGTTGCCTCGGGCACGGCGGCCAATGCCATTAGCCTGGCGGCGCTGGCCCAGCCGTTCGAGGCGGTACTGGCGCATGAACACGCGCATATCCTGAAAGACGAGACCGGCGCGCCGGTGCATCTGGGTCATGGGCTTGGCTTGATCGGGCTTGAAGGGGCCTCTGGCAAGATTGACCCTGTTGCCTTGGCAAGGGCCCTCGCCGCCCCCGACAGCGCCCACCGCCAGTCACCAGCGGCCCTGTCCATTACCAATACTACCGAATACGGCACCCTCTATACCGAGACCGAGATGGCCGCCCTGACCGCTCAGGCCCATGCCAAGGGGCTTGGCGTCCATCTGGACGGGGCAAGGCTGGCCAATGCCGCGGCCTCGGGCCTGGACTTGAAGGCGATCAAGCGCCTTGGCGTCGATCTGCTCGTCTTTGGCGGCACCAAGGCGGGCATGCCGCCGACCGAGGCCCTGGTGGTCCTAAACCCCAAACTTGCCAGGCGGTTGGATGCGCGCTTGAAACAGGCCGGGCAATTGCCGTCCAAGGGCCGCTTCTATGCCGCGCCCTGGATTGGCATGATCGAGACCGGCGCCCTGATCGCCCATGCCGCCCATGCCAATGCCATGGCAAGCCGTCTGGCCGATCTGATGCCGTTTGAGATTGCCCATAAGGTCCAGGCCAATGGCGTCTTTGCCAATCTGCCAGAGCCTGTTCTGGCCGCCCTCTTGGCCAAGGGCATAATGGTGCACAGGGTCGAGGACGCCAGTGTGCGGTTCATGTGCTCTTGGGCGACACAGCCTGAGGCCGTGGACCAATTGGGTGAGATATTGCGGGGGCTGGTCTAGGGGCCCTAGACCACGCGTGGCAGGACAAAGGCCACCCTTAAGCCCGGCCCCTGGCCATTGATTTCGCCGGGGCCTTCGTCCAGATCGAGGCGTCCGTCATGGGCCTGGGCGACCGCCGCCACCAAGGCCAAGCCCAGCCCTGCGCCCGGTAGGTTGCGACTGTTTTCCAGCCGTACAAACCTTTGCACCACCCGCTCGCGGTCCTGGGGCGGCACGCCAGGGCCGGTATCTGTGATCGAAAACTCTACCTCACCTGATGCGCGCCTGCGTAAGCGCAGCATGATCGCGCCAAGGCTTGGCGTATATTTGACCGCATTATCCAAAAGATTGGCCAGGGCCTGGGATATGAATTCCTGATTGCCCTTAACGCGCAAATAGGGCGTGGCCTCAAACTGAAAATCAATGCCCCGGTCTTCACACAGGGGCGCATAAAGCTCGGCAATCTTGGCGGTTAGCTCGCCGGCATCGAACAAGGACTGATCTGGGGCCTCACCGGCGGACTGTAGCCGGGCAATGGCCAGCACAGTGTTAAACGTGCTCAAGACCCGATCAGCATCCTCCAAGGCCCGGGCCAGGGCGGCCTGCGCATCGCCCTTGCCATTTTCGACATCGATCAGGGCCAGTTCCAGCCGCGTGCGCAGGCGGGTCAGGGGCGAGCGCAGATCGTGCGCAATCGAGTCGCCAACATGGCGCAGACCGACAATCGATCGCTCCAGCCGATCCAGCATGTCATTCATGCCGGCGGCCAATTCGTCAAACTCGTCACGCACCCCGCGAAGCGGAATCCGAACCCCAAGATTGCCGCCCTGCACCTCGGTTACAACCTGGTTGAGCCTGGCCATGGCGCGGCTGACATTGCGACTGACCACCAGCCCCCCGGCCAGCCCAAGCAACAGAACCAGCGCGCCTGCGCCCCAGATGGCCCTGACAATGCGCAGGACAAAAGACTGACCCTCGCCAATATCCAGCCCGACAAACAAGGTCGCGCCATTGTCTAGCCGAACCTGCTGGCCGCGCGCGGCGCTCTTGATCAGGGCCCCGTCCGGATCGGTCTGGGTCAGTTGGAAGGTCGCACTGACCTGATCACCGGCCTTGGGGCCTGCGGCCAGATCGACGGGTGACACGGCCAATGTGCCGGTCATGCGTTTACCGGTCTTGTCACTGAGCAGATAGACAAAAGCCCGGCCATCACCCGTGCGCTCGATCAGGGCCAGATTGAGCCCATCCATACCCGCCTGCCGATAAGTGCCCAGCAAGGACTGGATTTCGCGGCTAATCTCACCATCGGCGCGGCGGCTGACCTCACCGGCGGTTACGCCATAAATATAGCCCAAAAACGCGCTGGCAGAGGCGGCGAACAAGGCCAAGAACAATAGGGTCAAGCGAAAGGCCGTGTTGCGAAACACAGAGGGCAGACGAAAGCCCCTAGCCATCGAGCCGATAGCCTGCACCGCGCACGGTCTGAAGCATGGGCCGGTCAAAGCCCTTATCGATCTTGGCCCTCAGCCGCGAGATATGCACATCAATCACATTGGTCTGGGGATCGAAATGATATTCCCAGACCTTTTCCAGCAACATGGTCCGAGTCACGGACTGACCGGCATGGCGCATCAAATATTCCAGCAACTGAAACTCGCGCGGTTGCAGATCGATTTCCTGCGTCTGGCGGCGGACCATGCGACTGATCAGGTCCATTTCCAGCTCCCCCACCTTGAGCAGGGTCTGCATACCGCCACTATCGCGCCGACGCCCCAAGGCCTCGATCCGGGCCGACAGTTCGGCAAAAGCATAGGGCTTGACCAGATAATCATCGCCGCCAGCCTTAAGGCCCGCGACCCGGTCATCAATCTCGCCAAGCGCGGACAAAAACAGGACCGGCGTTTGGTCCCCCGCCTGCCTTAGCGCCTCGACCATGCTTAGCCCGTCCATATTGGGCATCATCCGGTCAACCACTAGCACATCAAAACCGCCGTCGCGGGCGGCATTCAGGCCCAATGCGCCGTCGGCCGCATGGACGCAGATCAGGCCCGCTTCGGCAAGACCACGCACCATGGCGGCTGCGGCCTCCAGATCGTCCTCGACTATCAGTATCTTCAAGGCCGCCTCCCCATGCCTGCCATCAAGGCCAGACCCCAAGACTGGGGCCTTGCCCATCAGCGACGCTATTTTTCTAGTTTGATGGGAAAGAACAAGGTCCGGCCATCGCGATAGATCAGCAGCAAGACACCCTCACGCCCAGCGGACTTGGCCGCCGCCACAGCAGCGGCGACATCGCTGGGCTTCAAGGTCACCCTGTCGCCGACCCGCATAACCACGTCTCCGGGCTGGAGGCGCTTTTGCGCAGCGTCCGAATTGGGACCAACGCCCGTAATCACCACGCCATTAACGCTCGCTGGCAGGTCAAACTGCTTGCGACCGGCCGCGTCCAGAGGGGTCAAGGACATGCCCAAAACGATTGGACGCTCTGCCTTTGGCGCGGCGGAATTGTCTTCGGAAGGCGCATTGTCATTTCCAGCTAGCTGAGCTTCTGACGGACGTATGCCTGCCTTGAACTCAATCGTCTCGGGCTTGCCAAGGCGCAGGACTTCAAGCCGGATTGTATCGCCCGCTGCCGTGCGGGCCACTTCGCGGGTCATTTCGGCAGAGCTTGAAACCGGCTTACCATTGACAGATGTAACCACATCGCCCCTCTGCACCCCGCCCTTTGCTGCCGGGCTACCGGGAACCAGGTCCGCAATAATCGCGCCCTTACGTAATGTTAGGCCCAAGGCCGCTGACATGTCCGGCGTTAGGTTTTGGATCTGCGCACCCATATAGCCGCGGGTTATCTTGCCGTTCTTGATCAGTTGCTTGGTAACCGTGTCGGCTACATCGGCTGGAATGGCAAAGCCGATCCCGACCGAACCACCAGAGGGGGAAAAGATCGCGGAATTGACCCCAATCACGCGGCCATAAATGTCAAAGGTCGGACCACCAGAATTGCCGCGATTGATCGAGGCATCAATCTGGATGAAATCGACAAAGGTCTGGCCAATATCGCGGCCATAGGCCGATACAATCCCCGCCGTTGCCGTACCGCCTAGACCAAAGGGATTACCGACCGCAATCACCCAGTCGCCAACCCGAGGCCGGGCCGCATTCTCGAAATTCACAAACGCAAAACCAGAACCCTCGACCTTGAGCACAGCCAGGTCCGTGGCCTCGTCGCGGCCGACAATAGTGGCCTTCAATTCACGCTCATCCTTTAGCACAACCTTGATCTCGGCGGCGTTTTCGACAACGTGGTTATTTGTAACAATATAGCCGTTTTCCGAGATAAAGAACCCCGAGCCAGACGATTGCGGGGCCGGACCACTGGGCTGACCTGGGGGTGAGTTGTTTGGCCCGTCCTGAGGAATATCAAAAGGAAAACCCTCCAGGCCGGGAATCCTGCTGTCCGTGCGCGGACCGACCCGCCCTTCAGGCTTGCCGGTCACATCAATCTGAACAACGGCGGGAGAGACTTTTTCAACAATATCGGCAAAGGATAAGGGCGCGCCCGGCGGCGGCGCAAAGATTGGCGCGCCAGTCGTCTGAATGAGTTGGCCCTTGCCGGTCTGAGCAGAGGCTGGGGGTAAGGCAAAACCAATGCCGACCATGGCGGCGACGGCGACACCCGCACCGGCCACGGCACTGACTATAAATCCACGTGTCTTGTTCTTCATACTGCTCGATCCTTGTTCCTGATCCCCAATCGCGCCTGACGTCATTGTGCCTGAACCTAATGGCCAATGCCCTGTCTGGCCAATATCCTCAAGTTACGATTGTGTCATTATTAACCAAACAGTTGCTGTTTAATTAAGGCAGACAAATGTCATCCCTCATCACGGCGCAAAATTTTGGCCAGTTTTTCTTGTTCGGACGCGTTCAAGGCCTGATCTGATCGCGCCATCTGCCCATCATGCCGCCGCGCTATGGACCTGCGGGCCTGAATCAGCAAGGCCAGTCCGCCAAGGCCGACAATGGCGAAGGGCACTAGCCAGAGCGCAGCATTGCCCCAACTAAATGCCGGTTTAAGCAGGATAAACTCGCCATAGCGGGCGACCAGATAAGCCTTGATCTGTCGATCATTGCGCCCCTGCGCCACCTCGGTGCGAACAATCTTGCGCAGATCGGCGGCCAGATCAGCTTGAGAATCGTCAATCGACTCGTTTTGACACACCACGCAGCGCACCTGGCTGAACAAGGCCTTGGCCCTGGCCTCTTGCACAGGATCGGCCAGCCGCTCGCTCGGCTCGGAGGCAGCCCCCAGACAAAGGCTGGCGGCCACGACCAGGGCAAGATGACGGATCAGCCTCATGCGGCCACCTGGGCCGTCTTGGCGCGGCGCGGCGCTCCCAAACGCAAGCGACGATCGCTCAAGGAAATCAGCCCGCCCAAGGCCATAAACAACGGCCCCAAAAAGATCAGTCGCGCCCAGGGGTTCCAATAGGCCCGCACCAGCCAGGCCGGCTCGCCGCCCGTTCCGGCCCGTCGCTCGCCAAGCACCAGATAGACATCGCTCAAGCCCTCGGCACAGATATAGACCTCCGACGTGGTCTGGCGACCTGTCGGATAAAACCGCCGCTCGGGCTTGGCCTCACAGGCCAGCTTGCCGCCGCGGGTTACGCTCAAATGCCCACGCTCGGCGATATAATTGGGCCCTTCGACCTGGCGGACTTGGGTCAGTGTGACTTCGTAGGCCCCGACATTGAGGCTCTGATTGAGGCTCAAGGCCTGGGCAGCCTCAATCTTGTAGGCGGTCTCAAAACTGGCCCCAAGCGCAAACACGCCAAGACCGGCATGGGCAAGGGTCGTGCCCCAGGCCCCGCGCGGCAGGCCGATAAGGCGGCGGCGCACCTCTTGGCCAGAGGCCTTGCCCAGATGAATCCGCTCTGCCACCTCGGTCAGGGCTCCGGCAATCAGCCAGACCCCAAGGCCTATGCCAAGGGCCGCAAACCCATGGCTTGGCCTCGACAGGGCCACGACCCCAAGACCGGCCCCAACCGCCAAGACCGCCGCCCACCACAGCCTTTGCAAGGCCCCTAGGGCATCGCCGCGCTTCCAGGCCATCAGCGGGCCCAGCGGCAGGACCAGCAAGGCCAGGGCCATGATCGGCGTAAAGGTCAGATTGAAATAGGGCGTACCCACCGACAGGGTCTGGCCGGTCAAGGCCTCCTTGATCAGGGGATAAAGAGTGCCGAGCAGGACCGTTGCCGTAGCCGCCGACAGGACCAGATTATTGATCACCAGCGCGCCTTCGCGGCTGATCGGAGCAAACAGGCCGCCCGCCGCCAGCCTGGGCCCGCGCCAAGCAAACAGAGCAAAGCCAGTTCCGGCCGCTATGCCAAGGATTGATAACAGCAAGATGCCGCGCTGGGGATCGACCGCAAAGGCATGTACGGAGGTCAGGACGCCCGAGCGCACCAAAAACGCGCCGAGCATGGAGAACGTAAACGCCGACAGCGCCAGGAATACCGTCCAGCCGGGCAAGGCCCCGCGCTTTTCCATCACCACCGCCGAATGCAGCAAGGCTGTACCGATCAGCCAGGGCATGAAGCTGGCGTTTTCCACCGGGTCCCAAAACCACCAACCGCCCCAGCCCAGCTCATAATAGGCCCAGAACGCCCCCAGTGTGATACCGACCGTCAAAAGGCTCCAGGCAGCCAGGCTCCAGGGGCGCACCCACCGCGCCCAGGCCGCATCAACCCGGCCCTCGACCAAGGCGGCTATGGCAAACGAAAACACGATCGAAAAGCCAACATAGCCGCCATAAAGAAACGGCGGATGAAAGGCTAGGGCCGGGTCCTGCAAGAGAGGATTGAGCGACTTTCCCTCGACCGGCACCTCTAACAGTCGGACAAACGGGTTGGACGCAAACACCGTATAGGCCAAAAACAGCACGCCCAGCCCGCCTTGGCTGGCCACCACCACCGCCTTTAGCCCCACCGGCAAGCCGCGACCGGTCAGGGCTACAGCCGCGCCAAATCCCGTCAAGGCCAGGCACCAGAGCAGCATAGAGCCCTCATGACTGCCCCAGACCCCGGCAATCTTATACAGCAAGGGCTTGGCCGTGTGGGAATTGGCCGCAACATTGGCCACGGACAAATCCGAGGTCACAAACGCATACATCAGGGCTGCAAACGCCACCAGAACGGCCAAGAAGGCCGCCCCCGCCGCGCCCTCACCTGCCCCGATCAGGCTCAAGGACCCGCGCTGACGGCCAAGCATCGACAGGCCCAACTGTGCCACCGACAAGAGCAAGGATAGGATCAGGCAATAGGCACCAATCTCAACAATCATCAGATCTTGCCCTGCTGGTTCGCCGTTGCATCGGCGCTGGCCTTTCCGCGCCACTCGCCGGACGCCTTGAGCGCCTTGGTCACTTCGCGCGGCATATAGCGCTCATCATGCTTGGCCAGGACCTCCGTGGCGCGAAATATGCCAGCCTCATCATAGGCCCCCTTGGTGACCACGCCCTGACCTTCGCGAAACAGGTCTGGCAGGTCGCCGTGATAGACCACCTTGTCGGTGGCGACATGATCCATGACGACAAAGCTGACCATGCCGTCAGGCGACTTGACCACACTGCCCTTGGCGACCAACCCGCCCAGTTGGATCGTGCGCCCGGGTGTGACGTGAGCGGCCTTGGCCTGGGCCGGGGAATAGAAGAAAGAGACCGCATCGCCCATAGCAAAAAAGGCCAAGGCCGCCGCGCCGCAAAGGATCGGTGCCGCCACAGCCAGCACCAGCAACCGCCGCCGGGCCTTTTTCGATTTTGGTATCAAGCCCATAATTGCGCGTGCCTTTTATCCATTAGGGGTCATCGATCAGACAGATAGGCCCTTATGGTCTCAAACCAAAGACTTGGGGCCTATCTAGCTTGCGTCACTTTGGCATGGGTTGCGCGGCGTCCTCGACGGTTTTGAGGTCGCTTGGGCGGTCCTTGAACAGTCGCCTGGCCTCGGCCAGGGCCTGGGTCTGGGCGGGCTTGTCGCCAAGCACGCCATAGGAGCGCACCAGCCGTGCCCAGCCCTGGGGGTCATCAGGCGAGGCCTTGAGCCGGGTTGCCAAACTCGTGACCATATTGCGAATAAACACCATCTGATCGGCCTCGACCCCGGCAAGGGCAGGCGCCTCTCGCTGAGGCTCAGCTAGGCGGCCGCTTTTTTCCACGGCGGCAATCTCTTGGGCCAGACCCATAGAGCGTGGATCATCGACAGCAAGCCCAGCCTGAACCGCGCGCCAGACCTTGAGGCCTGCCGCCACCTCGCCCTTGGCCATGCGGGCGCGGGCCAGGTGATAGCGGGCGGACGGGTCGGCGGGGTCTAGCCTTAGGGCTTGTTCAAAAGCGCGCACAGCGTCTTGCTCGACCGCGCCCTTGGCCTGAACCACCAAGGTTTCGCCCAGACTGGTCCAGAGCTGTGGGTCAGACGGGCTAAGGCGCACAGCCTTTTCCAGACTGCGCACAGCCGCTGCATCATCTCCGGTCGCGCTTTGCACACGGGCCAGAAAGCTGAGCGGTTTTGGGTCCTTGGGGCGCTCGGCCACCACGGCGGCAAGCACCACCAGCAATTCTTGCCCCGTAAGGGTCGATGGATCGCCTTGACGCCATTGGGCCAGACGCTTGGCAAAGGGCTGGTCGGCAAGGCCCGGCGCACCGAGCACCCAATAACCGCCCAAGGCCAGCAAGGGGATCAGGCCCGCCACAGCCAAGACCGCCAATCGCGCAGCAGGCCTGACTGGATCGCGCGGTGCCAGCTTGCGCTCAGCAGCGCCCAATAGACGGCGGGCCGCCTCGGTGCGGGTGGAGTGTTGCTCCTCAGGTGCAATCAGGCCGCGCTCGGCCAGGTCATCAATCTCGGTCAATTGGCGGCGATAGACGGCCAAGGACGGCTCTTCGACCTCAAAACCGATACGCGCCGCCAAGGCTGCCCGATGCAAGATCAGGGCCGCCGCCGCAGCAGAGACAAGGGCAATGCATATCCAGAAGATTATCATAGGTCTGACCTATCCCAATCTGGCGTAAAGGTTAAGCGCAAGCCTTGCGCTTATTGTCGCTGGCCGGCCTCAAAGGGCGACATCCAAGGTCTCGCTGACCACCGCGATCAGCCGCTTGATATCCTGTGGCCGCGACAGGCGATGATCACCGTCGCGGATCAGGGTGAAGACCACATCAGGTCCGTCTAGGGCCTGGGCCAGGGACAGGGCATGGTCCCAGGGCACATCCGGGTCCTGGCCACCTTGCAGTATGCGCACCGGGCAAGCGATCTGGACCGGTCCAGGCAGGATCGACCATTGACGGCCATCGTCCAGCAAGGCCTTGGTGATTGGATAGCCCTCATCACCATAGTCTGACGGACGCAGCCAAAACCCGGCTTGTTCGATCGCCAACAGGGCTTCAGGGCCAAGACTGGGCTGCATCAATTTATCGGTAAAATCGGCAGCCGGGGCGATCAGGACCAGGCTAGCCACCCGCTCAGGTCTGGCCAAGGCCGCCAAGCAGCCCAGCCAACCGCCCATGGACGAGCCAATCAATATCACCGGCCCTGAGGTCAATTCATCCAGCACAGCCAAGGCGTCGTCACGCCAAAGACTGATCGTGCCGTGTTTGAAATCGCCGCTGGATGCCCCATGCCCGAAATAGTCAAACCGCAAAAAATCACGGCCCTCGGAAGCCGCCCAATCGGCCAGCGCTTGTGCCTTGGAGCCGGTCATGTCCGACCCAAACCCGCCCAGCCAGACCAGACATGGCCCCCGGCCTGTCACCCGCCGCCAGACGATAAATTGCTCACCTAAGCGCAAAAGCTGACCTGTGGTCTCTGTCATAGCCGCAAAACCTCGGTTTCCTTAAGAATTCGCTTGCCTTTTAACCATGGTTTAGCCGAATTCCTGAGTCTGATTTAAGGACCACTCACCTGACCCTCCCGGCCGACTTTACCCTGCTGCAAGTCATACCCGAACTTGAAACCGGCGGGGCCGAACAGACGACATTGGACGTGGCCAAAGCCGTCATGGCCGCAGGCGGGCGCGCGATTGTCGCAACCCATGGCGGGCGGATGACAAAGACGCTTCTTCAGTCGGGCGGCGAGGTTGAGAGTCTCAATGTCCAGACCAAAAACCCCGTGACCATATTGGCCAATGCCTTTGCGCTTGCCGGCATTATTCGCCGCTGCAAGGTGGATGTCATTCATGCAAGGTCGCGTGCGCCGGCCATTAGCGCCTATCTGGCCGCAAGGCTGACCGGCGTGCCGTTCGTTGCGACCTATCACGGTGTCTATAATGCCCGTTCACCGCTGAAACGCTGGTATAATTCGGTCATGACCCGCGGCGCCCTGACCATTGCCAATTCGGACTATACGCGCGAGCGGGTCATTGCCACTCACAAGCTCGCCCCGGAAAAAGTCATCTCTATTCCTCGCGGCGTTGATCTTGGCCGATTTGATCCAGCAAACGTCAGTCCAGAGCGGGTAGCCGCCCTGCGCCAAGCCTGGGGCCTGTCTCAGGACGACAAGCGTTTGAGCGTGCTGCTGGCCGGGCGACTGACGCGCTGGAAGGGCCAAAAACTGCTGATCGAGGCCTTGGCCGCCCTCAAGGCGAGCGGGCAAGATCAGATCGTCCTGATCATGGCTGGAGATGCCCAAGGCCGCGACACCTATAAAAGCGAGCTTCTAGCCCTAAGCGCGGCCTTGGGGCTTGAGGAGCGGGTCCGGTTGGTTGGGCATTGCGAGGACATGCCGGCGGCCTATCTGGCCTGCGACGCTGCCGCCGCGCCCTCGCTGGAGCCTGAAGCCTTTGGCCGCACGGCGGTTGAGCCGCAGATCATGGGTCGCCCGGTCCTGGCCGCCGATCATGGGGCCGCAACAGAAACCGTGCTGGAAGGCATTACCGGCTTTCGCCTGGACCCTGGCAATGTCCAGGCCTGGGCGCAGGGTCTGGCGCGCCTGATCGCTCTTGGCCCCATTGGCCGGTCCGATATGGGCAAGGCCGGACACGAACGCGCCGTCAGGCTCTATTCTGCCAACGCCATGACCGCAGCCACGCTTGGCGTCTATGCCAAGCTCCTGAAGGCTGAACAATGACCAAGATATTGGTGATCAAGCTTGGTGCCTTGGGCGATTTTGTGCTGGCGCTGGCGGCCATGAAACACATCCGCAATGCCCACCCTAAGGCTAAGATCACACTACTAACCACCCCGCCCTATGCGGCTCTGGCCAAGGCTAGCGGCTATTTCAACAGGGTTGAGACGGATGGACGCCCGGAAGGCTGGCAAGATACGCTGGCCATGATTAGCCGGCTGAAACAGGCGCGTTATGACCGGGTGTATGATTTGCAGACCTCGTCGCGGTCCAGCGCCTATTTCTACATGATGTGGCCCGCCCTGCCGCAGTGGTCGGGCATAGCCCCTGGCTGCGCCCTGCCCCACCGCAATCGGCTGCGCGACCAGATGCATACGCTGGAGCGTCAGGCCGAGCAGTTGAAAGACGCCGGGATCTGGCCCGATGCGCCTATCATACCCGGCACGGCCCCGGGGCCAGACCTGTCCTGGTGCAAAACCAAGCCCTTGGCGCTGCATGAGCCAGAGCGGCGATCACAGGGGCGGCCCTATGCCCTCCTGGTCCCCGGTGGCTCGGCGCATCGGCCGGAAAAACGCTGGCCCGTCGAGGCCTTTGCCGAACTGGCCAAGGCCCTGAAAATTGCTGGGCTTGATGTGGTCATTATCGGCGGGCCGCAAGAAAGCGCCATGGCCCGCCTTATTCAACGCAGTGTGCCCACGGCCCGCGATCTGACCGGTCATACCGACTTTGCCCAGATTGCAGCCCTGGGGGCCAAGGCCGCCCTGGCCGTTGGCAATGATACCGGCCCCCTTCATCTGATCGCAGCGGCTGGCGCGCCGACCATTGCCCTGTTCTCGAAAGCCTCGGACCCGGCACTGTGCGCCCCGCGCGGCCATGTCACAATCTTGCGGGCAGATCACCTGGAATCGCTGCTTCCAGAGCTGGTGCTCAGCGCCGCACGCGCCTATGGCGTGGTGCCCTAGACACAGTGCGCCCGGAATTGGGAGATAAACCCCAGATTCGACGGATAAGTTGCCATCACCCTTGATCGCAACGCCTGCCTTCGTCATATATTTATAACTGCTATGCTGTTAGGGATCATCCCTCACGGCCAGCGTGCCGTTTCAACAGGTCAGGAGACCCGCCTATTCGCCGCCCCATGCCAGCGCCCCCGTCCAAGGACGGCCCGCGCATCAATGATGAGATTCGTGTCCCCAAGGTCCTGCTGATTGATCAGCACGGCGAAAAGCAAGGGATCATGCCGACCGTTTCGGCGCTTGAAGCCGCTGAAGAAGCTGGTCTGGACCTGGTTGAGGTGTCTCCCAACTCCGAACCGCCAGTCTGCAAGATTCTGGATTATGGAAAATACAAGTTCCAGGAACAGAAAAAGAAGGCTGAGGCGCGCAAGCGGCAAAAGATCGTCGAGATCAAGGAAATCAAGCTGCGTCCAAATATCGACACGCATGATTACGAGGTCAAGGCCCGCGCCATGCACCGCTTTTTCGAAGAAGGCGACAAGGTCAAGGTCACACTGCGCTTTCGCGGCCGCGAACTGGCCCACCCAGAACTGGGCATGAAGCTCTTGCACCAGGTCCGCGCCGATTTCGAGCCGGTCGCCAAGGTGGAATATGAGCCACGCATGGAAGGCAAACAAATGATCATGATCCTAGCCCCGCGCTAGGATCATCCCACCGGCCTTCTCCGCGCAGGCGGGGAAGTATCGGCGAGGCTGGGAATGAGGGCTCAGGCCAATGCCAGCCCCCTCCACCGCTCCGCGGTCCCCCTCCCCCGAGGGGGGAGGATTAAAACAATGATAAATCTTCCCCCTCTGGGGGAAGTACCCGCGAAGCGGGGGTAGGGGGCTTGGGCCGTTCCTAAACCGGCTTGATCAGGTCGGCATATTGGCCGCCCTTGCGATAGCGATACAGATAGGACGGCACAATCGCCTCCACCGCCGTTGGCTCAATGCCAAGCGCCGCAAGGCCCGGCAGGCCCAGATTGGCGACATTATCGGACTTGAGCAGCAAGACCTGATCACTGGTCAGGACCGGGGCCATGGGCAAGACCTTGGCCTGAACATCACCGACCATGCCAATCAGGCTGGCCACAGGCCAGGGCACTGGCACCAGCAAACGCTTATGGCCGGTTTCGCGCAGGATCAGTTCCAGCAGGGCGCGGAAGCTAAAGATCGCCGGACCGCCCAGTTCGAAGGTCTTGCCCGCCTGGGCCGGGTCGCCCAAGGCCGCAACGGTCGCCGCAGCCACATCACCAACAAACACCGGCTGGAACCGGGTTTCGCCGCCACCAATCAAGGGCAGGGCTGGGGCTATGCTGGCCATGGCGGCAAAGCGATTGAAAAAGTCATCCTCTGGCCCAAACACGATCGAGGGCCGGATAATCATGGCCGATGGGATCAGGGCCTTGACCGCCGCCTCTCCGGCCGCCTTGGTACGGGCATATTTGGACGGGCTGTCGGCATCGGCGCCAATCGCCGAGAGCTGAACAAAGCGGCTAATGCCCTGATCGACACAGGCCGCCGCAATCGTCTGGGCCCCCATGGCCTGTAGGCTTTGAAAGCCCTGGCGACCGCTCTCATACAAGACCCCGACCGCATTGATACAGGCCTTAGCCCCGTCCAGAGCCCGCGCGACCGAGTCTGGCACCCGAATATTGGCCTGGACCACCTCGATCTGCCCGACATCGCCCAGCATGCGCAACCGATAGCCAAGC
>JBIIZD010000104.1:0-8399 GCA_044346445.1 Caulobacteraceae bacterium | reverse complement strand
GTTGAAGGGCGAATTGGCCAAGCTGGAGGCTGCCCGCGCTGTTCTGGCGCTAGACCCATCGGTTGCTCAGGCCCTGGACGGCGTGCATCGCCGCGCACACGATCTCAAGGGACTGGGCTCAACCTGTCAGTATCCGAGCGTTACCCGGCTGGCTGGCTCGCTTTGCCGGTTAATCCTCATCCACCCTGCGGGCCAACGGCCACGCCTTGACCTGATCGACGCCCATATCCTGGCCATCAAGACCGTTTTAGCCGAAAATCACGGCCCCGCCGACCAAGACCCGGCGCGAACCATGATTGCAGAGCTAGAGCAGGCGGTGGACGCCTTGGACCAATCCTAACTTACCGCTGACAAGGGCTCTTCGACTGCACCATAGCCGGCGTCGTGGGCGATGACTAAAACCGGGCCACCTTCGCGCTTTTCCACCCTTGGTTCGACGGTGACCAGGGGCCGGGCTATGGCACGGCTCATGGCGTCCTGCGCATCGACGCTTTCGGCCAGGAGCTGTAGATTCATCCGGGTTGGAAAGATCACCTTGCGTTGCCCCGATGCCGCCAGACGCAAGGCCTCTTCGGGTGCAATCCATTCACTGTCCACCGTCTCCCAGCCATCGCAGGCCGCCAACTGGTCTTCGGGTGCACGGGCGACATAGAACCAGGTGTCAAACCGCTTGGGCATCATGGACGGCGTGATCCAGCGCGCAAAGGCCGACAAACTGCCCAGGTCTAAAAACAGATCAAGCTCGTGGATAAGGTCGATAAAGGCGCGCTGATCCTGAGCCACGGCATCACGCGCGGCATGAGCGGTATCGCTTCCGGTAAACATGGCCCCCGCGGCGTCACGCGCCAGCAATATTCCAGCCTCCTCATAGGCTTCTCGGATCGCGGCAATGCGCAGTTCGCGCTCGATCTCGGGAAAGGCTTCCCAGCCCAGTGACCGCTCCGCCCAGCGCCCATCGTGATCACCCGCATGCGTCTTGCCGCCTGGAAACACCAAGGCGCCCGAGGCGAAATCGATCTGATGATGGCGCTTGACCATCAAGACCTCAAACTGCGGCTGATCGCGCACCAACAATATGGTGGCAGCAGGACGGATGGCGGCGGATTCTGTAGTCATAGGGCTTCCCTCTTTGCCCCTATCGACAAAGGGCCTTGTGCTTATGGTGAAGCAATTTGCCCGCTGATCAAGCCGCAGCCTTGGTCATGGGCGGACCTTTTGCCCGGATCGAGCGCTGCACCCGGTCCAAGCGGTCCAGCAGATAGTCCAGGTCTTCACGGCTGGTCTGGCCTGGCCGGGTTAAGAACCGCTCCAGCATACGCTCTTTGAACCGCTCGCTATCATTGGCACGGCCATCAAAGCCAAGGGTTTGAAAGGTATCGACTGCCGACTGGAAGGCTGGAAACAAGCGATGGGGCAGGCCAGCACGCTCATAGACCGCCCGAAAACCCGCTGCGCCGGAATTATGCACCATCAGCCAAACGCGCGCATGCGGCAGACCAGACAATTGCGCCACGCCATGCTCGAAAAATCCCATCATGCCCTGGGCAAGGCCGCGAAGCAGCAAGGATGCGGTCAATCGATTAGCCGTATGCAGATGGTATAGAAAACCAACCAGATCGGGCGTGGCCTCGATCTCGTCCACAAGGTCGATAACCGCCCGCTCTAAAGTACCGGACGCGATCTGAGCGGCCAGCGCCGGGGACACGTCATGATGTTTGACCAGATGCTCCCGGACCTGCTCGGAAACTAGGGTGATCAGCTTTTCCAGAACCGACTTGGGCAGGATACGGCGATAGGCCAGGGCGTCAAGGATGTCATCGGCACCTGCAAACCGCTCAACCACCTTGTTCAAGGCCCGCTCGGAGAACATGGCATTCTCGTTGCGGCAGGCTGTGTGCACAGCCTCTGGCACACCCAGATCGGCAATCATCCCTGTGACCCGCTCCGACAAATTGGGCCTTAAGGCAATCGCCACCTGCCGTGCTGTGCCAGCTCGTTGCAATATTTCCACCAGATCCTTGTCGCTAAAGGCTGGCGAATAATTCAGGAGCGGCAGGGCAATCTCATCAATATCCTGTAGCAGCCGAAGGGCCACATCCCGTGGGACCAGGGGCGAGGCGGTCAGGGTCTTGACCAGGGCTTGTCTGACAAGCTGGTTCGCATCGGCAGCGACAAACCGCAATATGTCCTGGGCCTCGCTGCGCTCTTTTGGGGTCAAGACGGTCTTGGCCAGCACCGCACACAGATTTTGCGCCGCCGTGGCGCATTCATCGACGCCATTGCCCCTAACCAGCACCTTTAGATCGGCCGCCGTCAATGCGCTGAGGTTCGTCGCCAAATCCATCCATCCCATCGGGATTGCTGAAACCCGATCACAGCCAAAAATAGTCCGGTAAGCTTAACGAACACTTTCCGCCGAATGGCCCGCTCAAACCGCTTCACACCGCGCCAGAGCCAAGACACAATGGCGCCAATCGCGTCACAAGCGAAACGCCAAGACAAGAATGGGGATGCACGTGCTCGAAGGTTTAAAAATTATTGAATTGGCCACCTATATCGCCGCGCCGGGCGCTGCCGGTATCATGACCGACTGGGGGGCCGAGGTAATCAAGATCGAGCAACCCGGCGGTGACCCGATCCGCAAATTCTTTGACAGTATCGGCTCTGATCAGGCCGCCAATCCGGTGTTTGAGCTGGATAATCGCGGCAAGAAATCAATCGTATTGGATATATCCAAGCCCGCTGGACGCGATGTGTTGATCCGTCTGATCCAGACCGCCGATGTCTTCCTGACCAATGTTCGGCCAGCCGCCTTGAAGCGCGCAAGGCTGGATCATGAAAGCCTGATGGCCGATAATCCGCGCCTGATCTATTGCTCGGTGACCGGCTATGGCTTGACCGGTCCAGATGCCGACCGCCCTGGCTTTGACATGGCCGCCTATTGGGCACGCGCCGGCGTTGGCGCCTTGACCGCACCCAAGGGGGCTGAGCCCTTCCCCATTCGCACCGCCATGGGCGATCACGTCACTTCGCTGGCCACCGTCTCGGCCATACTCGCCGCCGTGGTTGAGCGCCACACCACCGGCAAGGGGCGCTTGGTTGAGACCTCGCTTTTGCGCACAGGCGTTTATTCGATCGGCTCGGACATGGCCATTCAGCTTCGGTTCGGCAAGCTGGCCTCGACCCGGCCGCGCGAAACCGCAATCAATCCGCTCGCCAACTTCTTCCAGACCGCCGAGGGGCGCTGGATTTGCCTCTTGCCGCGCCAGGGCAATGCGGACTGGGCACCCATTGCCAAGGCGGCCAATCGCGAAGACCTGATCGAAGACCCGCGCTTTATGAAGGCCAAGGGACGGCGCGAACACGGGCCAGAACTGGTGCGCCTGCTCGATGAGGCCTTTGCCGCCATGAGCTTTGCGGATGTCTCGGTCCGGCTCGATGCCGCCGATATTGCCTGGTCGCCCATGCAGACCCCGGCTGAGGTCGCAAACGATCCCCAGGCCTTGGCAGCGGGCTGTATTGTGCAAACACCCGATGGTCGGGGCGGCAGCTTCCGCGCGCCCGGTGGTCCCGCGCGCTTCCCCGGCGCCGATGACGGTCCCAAGGGTCCGGCCCCAGGCATGGGCCAGCACACGGACGAAATCCTCGAAAGCTTGGGCTATAGCGCCGATCAAATCGCCGAAATCAAGGCGGTTGGCTAGACCGGATCAGGGTCTTTGGTCTTTGCCTTTTGCCGGGCCTCAGACAAGAGCTTGAGCACCTCGGCATTAAAAAAGGCACTGCCAAAGCTGGCCTTATGTCCAAGGCGGCCTCCAAGCCCCGCGCCCAGACCCAAAGCTGGGTCAGAGCCGGGCGTTAGGTCGCCAAGGATCATCTCGATCAAGGCCATTTGGTTGGCCCGCCGGTCCTCGCCTCGGCTGGAGACATAGTGCAGATACTCCGCAGGCTCGCTCTGGGGCGGCACCTGCGGCAAGGCCTGGGGACCAGAGCGGGTCAGGTTGGCATAGAGCTCGGCGACACTATTGGCCCGCCCTTGCCTATAAAAAATCGGTCGATTGGCCGCAGCCGCCTCTGGAAACAGGCTGGCGGCGGCAGTGTTCGGCTGCGACCGTGTGGCCTCGATCAGGCGGGCCGAGGCCTGAGGGCCCAAAAAGTGGGCAATATAGAGCTCGCCGCCCGTGGGTTCGCGCCCAAGCCTTGTGCGCAGATAATCAGCATGATCAGCGGTCAGCTCGCCTGCCATCAGGGCCGAGGCCTGGGGGTCGAGCTTAAGGTTCATCACCGCGCGCCTAGCATTGGCATTATCGACCCGAAAACGCCCGTCAGAGCCTTTTTCGATCAGGTCCGCAAACCCGCCATAGCCATGCTTGGCACCATATTGTTTTAAGGTCGCCATCCAGGTCTGGTCGAGAAATTGAAACAGCCCCGCCGCCGACGAGGTCCCTGCCCGCGCCAACGGATTATTGGCGCTTTCGCGGGTCGCCGTCTTGACCAGATAGCCAAAATCAACCCCAGTCGCCTGAGATGCACGCTGTAGGGCCGATGTGACCGCAGCCTTGATAGATTCTGTTTTCATGGCCACAAGGTGCAAAACTATCGTTAACCAAGGCCTAATAACTCTTGGGTAAATGCAAAACACGCTCGGCAATATAGTTTAAGATCATTTCGCGGCTGATCGGAGCGATGCGGGCAATCATGGCCTCGCGCATATAGCGTTCGACATCATACTCCTTGGCATAGCCCATGCCGCCATGGGTCAGGACCGCCGTCTCGCAAGCGCTATAACCCGCCTCTGCCCCCAGATACTTGGCGGCATTGGCCTCGGCCCCGCATTCAAGACCCCGGTCATAGAGGGCTGCCGCCTTGAACGCCAACAGGTCGGCCGCCTCAAGCTCGGCCCAGGCCTTGGCCAGCGGGTGTTGTATCCCCTGATTTTGGCCAATCGGACGGCCAAACACGACCCGCTCCTTGGCATAGCTTACCGCCTTGTTTAGGGCCGCACGGCCAAGACCGACCGCCTCGACGGCAAACAGGACGCGCTCTGGGTTGAGCCCATGCAGCAGGTACTGAAAACCCTTGCCCTCCTCACCGACCAGATCGTCTTTTGACACCTCCAGACCGTCAATAAACAGGGTGTTACACTCCACCGCCTTACGGCCCATTTTCGGGATCGGATTGGCCTCGATCTTGGCGCGGTCAAGGTCGGTATAAAACAGGCTAAGGCCCTGGGTTGGTTTGGCGCACTGATCCTTTGGCGTGGTGCGGGCAATAATCAGGATCTTATTGGCGCGCTGGGCGCTGGTGGTCCATATCTTGCGACCATTGATCATATAGCCGTCATTGGTGCGCTCGGCCTTGGTCTCAAGGCTGGAGGTATCAAGGCCGGAATTGGGCTCGGTCACGGCAAAGCACATCTTGTCCTCGCCCGAGATCAGGCGCGGCAAATGATGCTGGCGCTGAGCGTCAGTGCCAAACTTGACCAGGGGCATGGGGCCAAAAATATTCAGGTGAATAGCCGAGGCGCCGGAAAAGCCCGCCCCCGACTGGGCCACGGTCTGCATCACGATCGAGGCCTCGGTCAAGCCAAGGCCAGCCCCGCCGACCGATTCTGGCATGGCCACGCCCAGCCAGCCACCCGCGGCCATGTCGGCAACAAAGCCTTCGGGAAAGGTGCCGGTCTCATCGGTCTTGCGCCAATACTCGTCGCCATAATTAGCGCATATCCGAGCAACGCCCTCACGAATGGCATCCTGTTCTTCGGTTAACCAAAACCCCGACATATTCAAGCCTTCCTCAAATTCGCCCTTGCCCTAGACGCTATCAAACCTTTGTGGGCTTAAGACAGCCGCCCATGGCGCAACCTGTTCAGACTGGACATATGCCGCAACCTGCGCCGCGACAAGCGGGGCCAGCAGCCAACCATTACGCCGCATACCGCAGGCCAAGATTACGCCCGGGGCCTGGCTTGGCCCAACCAGAGGCAGGCCATCAGGGCTGGCGGCGCGCACACCGGCCCTGGCCGTCGGCAAATGCCCCTCCAGGCCCGGAAACAATCGGCGACCAAGCGCGCCAAGCCGCTCTGCGACCTGTGCATCCAGATCGGTATCATCCAGACCCGCCTCCATGGTCGCCCCAATGGCAAGCCCGCGTCCCGTCGGTGTGGCATAGCCAAGCCTGGTGCGCAGGCTTGGGCCTATGGACGGCCCCTGCCCGTCAAAATGCACCAACTGGCCCTTGATCGGCACAAGGTGCGCCAATTCGGGTGCCAGACCGGCCAGGGCGCGCGGCAGACCGGCGGCGACGACCAGATGATCGGCCTGCATGACCTGCCCATCATCCAAAACCGCGCGGCCAGCGGCATACTGGGTCAGTCGGGCCTGATGATATTGCACCCCGCGCCTTGCGCCCGCAGCATAAAGCCTTGCGAGCGTGGCCAAGGGATCGAGCCGTCCATCTTGCGGCGCAACCAAGGCATCGACTGCGCCTGCGGCAAGGCCCGGCGACAGGGCCTGTGCGGCCTTGGCGGTGATGAGCCGATAGTCTGCGCCAAGGGCTTCAAATCGGCCCGCCATGGCCTCGACATCCTCGCCAAGCCACACGGCGCCAGACGGCGGGGCGGCCACCTGCGCAAGTCCAAGCTCGGCCAGAAGCGGGTCCCAACCCTTTTGGCTTTCCAGATAGAGGTCAAACACAGCCCGGCCTGATCCATCCATCACCGCCTCAAAGGCCGGTGCCAACATGCCAGCGGCCATGCCAGACGTGTTGTGGCCAGACGTGTTTTGGCCAAGCGTGGCCGGGTCAATCAGGCTAACGGCGTGGCCCTTGCTGGCCAGCACCAGAGCGCAGGTTGCACCAATGGCCCCGCCCCCGGCAATGATAATGGTCTTTTGGCTTGGCCGCGTCATAGGCCGCAAGCCAACCCTTCACGGGCCCTAGGTCAAGACCTGATGGGCGATTTGACGAAATTATCCGTCATGCAGCCTCGGCCAATGGCCCCGGCAGCACCGAATCCAGCCCGATAATGGTCACCATACGCCCGTCAATGCTCAGCACACCCTTGAGGAAATTACGCGCGGCCTCCGAGCCGAGCTCCGGCGGCATCTGGATTTCGTCGGGATTAATGGTCAAGGTCTCGCAAACAGCATCGACCAGCAGCCCAACCAACTGGCCCGAAATCATGGCAACAATGATCACATGGCGCTGGGTCGGGATGGTCTGGCCCAGTTCTAGGCGACGGCAAAGATCGACCACCGGCATGACTGTGCCGCGCAGATTGATCACGCCATGCACATAATCGGGTGCATAGGGCATGGGCGTGGTCTCGGTCCAACCGCGAATTTCCCGCACCACGCCAATATCGAGGCAAAACTCCTGCACCCCGATCATAAAGGAAATCAGCTCCCGCGCCGAAGTCTGCGCCCCTGCCACCGCATCCACCATAAACCCCTCCGCCCCAACCATCCGATTGTGCTCAAGTCCATAATGAAGACTATCTGTTACAGGGCCGTTAATGCGATCTTGGGGTGCGGCGAACAGCCCTCTACCCACACCCATCCCGAACAACATCGACCCTTGGGCCCTCAACGCGATAGACGCCATAGGACCGGCCGCCTCGGGTCAGGCTTGGGGCGGGGGTGATTTTGGTGAAACAGGCGGCTAGGGCCTTGGGGTCCATGCGGCGCGACAGGTCGATAATCAGGCCGGGCTTGGTCGTGTCCAGCCCCTTGGGTACGGGGGCATTGGCATAGCGGTCGCGCTCGGTGATCTGGATTACGGGGGCTTGCAGGCTTGGCTGATTGGCCAGTTGAGCCAGGGAGACATAGCTGACGGTTCCGACCCAGGCGGCACCTTGGACCTTGCGCTCGGCCTCTAGGGCTGTGGCAAGCTGTGGCCAGCCGCGCACGGCCTGGGTCGGGTCGCGCTTGAGCGGCAAAAGGCCCGGCGGCGCAACCGCTAGGCTCAAGGCCGCCGCGCCAAGCCCAAGGCCTAGCCACGGCACTAGGGTGCGCAAAGCCCTTCCCCAGCGGCCAAGGGGCAGTTGGGCGGCCATCACGGCGGCGGCCAGGGCCAGTCCCGGATAGAGCGGCATCGGCCAATGGCCCTGCACACGGTCATGCAGGGCATGGATGATCAGATAGGCGGCAAATGGCAGGCTGGTCAGCCAGATCAAGGACAGGTCAGGCCGCTTGACACCTTGGGCCAGTCTTGGCCGCGAAAATGCGCCCCGCACCAAAAAGCCTGTGATCAGAGGGTTAAGCAGCAAGGCTTGGGTGATCAATAGCTCGACGACAAATCTTGGCGAAAAGCCATTGGCCTCGACCCGGCCAAATTGCTTGGCAAAGGTCAGCCATCCATGCTGGGCGTTCCAATAGACATTGGTGGAAAAGACAAGGCCTGCG
>JBIIZD010000021.1:0-29774 GCA_044346445.1 Caulobacteraceae bacterium | reverse complement strand
TTGGCTGAGGGTGCCACCATTGCCATACCCCACGAGCCCGCCGACACCGAAGCCTGTCGCCGTTACCTTGCCCGAGGCAAAGGTTTGGCTGATGGCGTTAGCATTAAACCCCACAAGCCCGCCAACATAGGACCAGCCCGTCACCGCGCCCGTGGCATAGGACTGGGTAAGCGTACCGCCGCTATACCCCATCAGGCCGCCAACAAGCGCTAGGCCCGTCACAGCCCCTGCGGCATGGGATTGAGTGATACTGGCGCCATTATACCCAAACCCGATCAGCCCGCCGACATAGTTGGCTGTGCCCGTCACGACGCCCGTCGCATAGGACCTGGAAACATTGCCCAAGACCTGCCCTGCCAGCCCGCCGACACTCTCTGTGCCCGCTACTGTGCCCGTGGCATAGGTTTGCCAAAGCGTGCCCTCGCTAATACCAACCAGAGCGCCAACGCTGTTTGCACCCGTTACCGCCCCGCCCACCAGCCCCAGATTGCTGACGCTGGAACCGGTCCCTAACCAACCAAATAGCCCAACAAGGTTCGTCGCCGGACGGTTAATGGTCAGGCCATTGATCGTGTAGCCGCCGCCATCCAGACTGCCGGTAAATTGCGCACTGTCCGTACCCACGGGCACAAAGCCCGCACTGCCATTCCAGCCGCTGGTGCCGCTGGCGTCAATATTATTGGCCAATTGATAGTTAGCAGCGCGGTAGGCGTCAGAACTGCCCATGCCCTGGAGGCCAAAAACATCCGTCAATTTATACGGGTTGGCGACAGTGCCCGCCCCGCCCGCAGCGCGCAGGAAGGTTCCGCCGGTGAGGATGAAATCGGTTGCCGAAAATCCTGGCAGGGTGGTGGTCGTTTGCTTCCAGTTGCCGCTGGTCAGTTCAAAGCGCCCAACCGACAGGGCCGCAGTGGCCGTGATGTCATTGCTGGACCCCGCAGACAGGGTTAGTCCGCCATTGGTCACATTGATTGCGCCCTCAAGGCTAAGATCAGCCCCCAGCACCGTGAGCTGGCCGCCCGCAAGGCCCGCCGCGCCAGACACATCCATCCGGCCCGCGATATCGACCGCGCCATCCTTGCCATCAATGACAATATTGCCAAGCCGGATGCGGCCCTGATCGTCCTGGCCTATGGTATTGGCGATCAGATCGCCGCGGACATGCACCGCATTGCGCATTAGCCCGCGCGCCACGGCCGCCGAGATATAGATGCTGCCGCCATCGGCGCGGCTGGTGCCGTCCAGGGTGATCAGCGCGCTTAAGGGACGGCCAAAGGCATCGCTCAGACCCTCAATCTCGCTGACCGGCAACAGGACCGACAGGAAATTATCGCCCGAGAAATCGACACTGACCAGATCACCCGCCGCATATCCGATCTTGCCCAGACGCGCCGAGACCAGACCCTCATTGATTATACCGCTGCCGATCAGGGCCACGCCCTGACTGCCGAAGATCTGGCCCTGATTGGTGATGGCGGCGGCCTTGCCGCTGCGCCGGAAGGTCAGCTTACCCGACAGAAAGTCCGCATCGGCAATATCGAGCGTCGAGGCAATAAAGCCCGCCGTATTCACTATGCCGGTATTGGTAATGGCAATGCCATTGGGATTGACCAGGGCGAACTGGCCATTGGCCGAAAGACTTCCCGCCAGGATCGAGCCATCCGCGCCCGTCACCCGTGCCAGAAGCGCCGCGCGGCTGCCCGGCTGCCCGGCTGCCCGGCTGCCCGGCTGATTGATAATGACGCTATAGTTCTTGGCAATGTCAAAGGTGGTGAAATTGACAATCGCCCGGTCCGAGGTCTGGTTCAGGGTCAGATTGTTTTGAGCAGCAGTGTTTAAGGCAACTGCCCCCGCAACCACCTGCCCGCCGGTCGGCAATTGCCGCCCCGCTGGCACATCCAAGGCCCCGGCAGCGCCAGAAGTCTAGACCCCGCCAGCGATATGGGCGACCTCAGCGGTCTGGGCAAACGATGCCCCCGCCAGCGCCATGGAAGCGCTCGTCGCCAAGAGCAGGGCCTGCAAGCGCGGCCTGAAGCGCGCAGCCGACGGCGCCATGCGGTTTGGTGTTGCCATTGATGCGGTTGAACGCTGAGCCCGAATAATAGTCATCAATACACCTATGAGTTTGATTTATATTAACGCTATCCTAAATGGTGATTTACGATCTATGCAAGTTTTTTTGGTGGTTTTTTAACCCATAACGGGAATTTTGACCAAATCTGGCCCGAACGCCCCCGCATTACTTTGGGTTTAATCGTGAATATTGTAATTATTAGTTGAATTTCTGCACCCCTTCAGACCAGGTCTGGTCTGATAGCGTTCAAGCCTGGCCGTCGGTCACACCTCGCCCAGCCGCCCACCTAGGCTATTGAACGAGAACCGATGAGTACGGCGACTGTGAACTCGGAGCAGGCAAGGATGCTCGCGCGGCCTAATAGGCGAAATCGGCAAATACGCGGGTGACATCGCCCTGCCAGGGGCCATGATAAAGTTCGAGCAGGCGATCGGCCGGCGTTAGGCCCGACTCGGCAATCTGTTCCAGTTCGGACAAATAGCCCGTCTCATCAACCATACCGGCATGGAAGCGGGCGCGGCGCTTGAGGCCTTCGCGCGAAATGGCGATAAAGTCAGCGGCCACATCCTTGATCGGCCGCCCAGCAATCGTGCCCTTAAGGCCCGTGCGCGCCGCATCAAGGCGCAGGGCCGCGCGGTCGGCGCTGGTCCAATGCTTGCAAATATCCCAGGCCGCAGCCAAGGCGGCACTATCATAGAACACGCCTGTCCAAAGCGCTTGAAGCGCACAGATCCGGCTCCAGGGTCCAGAATCTGCGCCGCGCATTTCCAGATACTGTTTGAGTCGCACTTCTGGGAATAAGGTGGTCAGGTGATCGGCCCAGTCCTTCATGGTCGCGCGGCGGCCCGGCACCTCGGCCAGATCACCGGCCATAAAGCTGCGGAACGACTTGCCCGCAAGATCGATATAGCGCTCACCGTCCTTGGTGAAATACATCGGCACATCGGCGGCATAATTGGCATAGGTCTCAAAGCCAAACCCGTCCTCAAACACAAAATCCAGCATGCCGGTGCGGTCCGCATCGACATCGGTCCAGACATTGGCCCTGGCGGATAAAAACCCATTGGGCTTGCCTTCGGTGAAGGGAGAATTAGCGAAAAGCGCGGTCGCTATCGGTTGCAGGGCAAGACTCATCCGGAACTTGGCGACCATGTCGGCCTCGGACGAAAAGTCCAGATTGGCCTGAACCGTACAGGTACGAAACATCATGTCCAGGCCCATACTGCCAACCTTTGGCATGTATTCGCGCATGATCTTATAGCGGCCCTTGGGCATGACGGGCACATCGGCGCGGGTCCAGTTGGGCGTAAAGCCCAGACCCAAAAAGCCGACCCCGATCTCGTCGGCCACGGCCTTGACCTCTTCCAGATGCTGGCCGGTCTCGGCACAGATCTCGTGCATGGTGGCCAGCGGTGCGCCCGATAGCTCAAACTGACCACCGGGCTCCAGGCTGACACTGGCGCCATTGCGCGACAGGCCAATCAGGGTCTCGCCCTCATAAATCCCGGCCCAGCCAAATCGCATCAAACCGGTCAAAAGCGCATGGACGCCGCCGCGGCCATCGGCATCGGGCTGATAGGAGATAGGGGCAAGGCTATCGAGCCGGAAGCTGAACTTTTCATGTTCCGCCCCCACGCGCCATTGCTCCGCAGGCTTGCAGCCCTCGGCCAGGTGCGCGGCCATGGCCTCAAGCGTCAGGGGCCGGTCGTCCAGTGTGGTGTGCGCCATGCTGCGCTCCATTCATTTCGTTGGCGTGCCGTGTGACGGGACGCAATTTACGCGATCTTTACGCTGTTCAATAGGGGAGTGCCAAGCACTTGCCGCTCAATAGGTTGTGAGAAGTCTATCCCGAGCCTATGACATTTCTATATACCGCCCATCACCCAGCAAAGATTGCCATAAACACAGGGCGCAAATCGCGGCTGTATCGGCCCGCAATATCCGCGCGCCCAGGCTGACGGGCACAGCCAGATTCAAGGCCCGCAAGGCTTGGCGCTCTTGCGGATCAAACCCGCCTTCTGGCCCGATCAATATGGCCCAGGCCCCAGGCTGCTGGCCTAAAAGCGCCTTAAGGACCGGCTTGGCATCGCCCGCCTCGTCACAAAACATCAAACGCCGATCATCCCAGTGCGACAAGACGGTATCCAAGGCTTCAGGAGCTAAGACCTGGGGCACATCCAAACGACCGCACTGCTCGGCCGCCTCGGTGGCAATGGCTTGCAGCCTGGCCAGATTGGTATGGGCCGCATTGGTGCGCCGCGTTGTCACCAGACGAATGCGGCTAGCGCCCAGCTCGGTGGCTTTTTCAATAATGGTTTCGAGCGGCGCACGTTTGATCAAGGCGATAACAAGGTCCAGATCAGGCCCCGCTGTTTGCGAACGCAGACAGGCTTCCAGCCTCAGCACACAACCGCGCTTGGATAGCTGGACAAGGCTTGCCTGCCACTCGCCATCGCGGCCATTGAACAGGGCGACGCGATCGCCCAAACCGAGCCGCATGACCGAGGTCAGATAGCGGGCCTGGTCGGCGGTGGGCGCGATCTCGACATCGTGACCTAGGGCATCAGAGACAAACAAACGGATCATGGACTAGATTTTGCACCTTCAAGATCAATTCGGCTAGATTGCCGCAAAAGGAATCTGCATGTCCCATTCCGATGACAAGTCCGCCAATGACCATAGTAAGGGTTATGAAGACACGCTAAAGGCGCTCCAGATCGAATTGGTGCGCACCCAGGCCTGGGCCATCGCCAAGGGCAAGAAGATTGTTATCTTGTTTGAGGGCCGCGATGCTGCGGGTAAGGACGGCGCGATCAAACGGATTGTCGAGTTTCTCGCCGTGCGAGCCACCCGGGTCATTGCCTTGCCCAAACCCTCTGACCGCGAAAAAAGCCTTTGGTGGTTCCAACGCTATGTGCATTTTTTGCCTGCCGCCGGCGAGTTGGTGATCTTTAACCGGTCTTGGTATAACCGCGCCGGGGTCGAGCGGGTCATGGGCTTTTGCGAGCCGAAGGAAAACGAGGAATTTTTAGATGAAGCGCCCAATTTCGAACGGATGCTGATTGAGGCCGATATTATCCTGATCAAGATCTGGCTGGACATTTCAAACGACGAACAGGCCAAGCGTTTGGAGGACCGGCGCAAAGACCCGCTCAAGCAATTAAAGGTCAGCGAGATGGACGCTGTCGCCCATGCCAAATGGAAGGACTATTCCAAGGCCCGTAATGACATGTTGGTGCGCACCCACACGGCCCTGGCCCCTTGGTTCTGCGTCCAGGCCGATGACAAGAAGACAGCAAGGCTAAACATTATCCAGCATATCCTGCACACGATCGGCCAGCCGGGCCTCAGTTCGTCAACCGATAAGCCAGACCCCAAGATCGTGTTTCGCTTTGATCCGGCAGCCCTGGACGACGGACGCTTACAACCGTGACGGCGCTGATACTGGGCGCAAGCAGTCTGGTCGGGCGGTTTCTTGTGCCGCTGGCGCAACAAGCCGGACAAGGCGCGATTAGTCTTGGCCGTTCGGCCAGCGGTCCGGCCAGCCTTAGCGCCGATCTGACCGCGCCCGACCTGGCAAGCCGCCTGCCCAAGGCCGATCTAGTCTATGCCTGCGCCCCGATCTGGCTCATGCCTGCGGCCCTGGAGGCCTTGGCCAACCAGGGCATGCGCCGCCTGATTGCGTTTTCCTCGACCAGCCGCTTTACCAAGGCCGCCTCGGCCAATGCCGCCGAGCGCGCCGTAGCCAAACGCTTATCGGATGCCGAAGACGCCGTCATGGCATATTGCCAGTCCAGGGCCATTGGCTGGACCATACTGCGGCCAACCCTGATCTATGCCGAGGGTCAGGACCAGAATATCAGCCGTCTGGCCCGCTTGATTGGTCAGGTCGGCTTTGTTCCTGTTGCCGGGGCAGGGCTTGGGCAAAGGCAGCCCGTTCACGCCGCCGATCTAGCTGCCGCCGCGGTTCACGCCAGCACCTGCGACAGCGCCATCAACAAGGCTTATGACCTGCCGGGGGGCGAGACCTTGAGCTATCGGACCATGGTCGAGCGGGTGTTTATCGGCATGGGCCGGCGGCCAAGCATCGTGAGTGTTCCGCTCAGTGTTTGGCAGGCCGGGCTTTGGCTTGCGTCGCCCCTCCTGCCAGGCGCGACAGGGGCCATGGGCGCGCGCATGGCTCAGGATCTGGTGTTTGACGCCGCCGCCGCCAAGACCGATCTGGACTGGCAGCCAAGGGCCTTTGCGCCGCAGTTCAACGCCGCCTAGCCAAGCGTCGGAAAGGTCCAGACCCCGGTGCGTTTGACCTCCTGATCTTCGAGTTCACGCGTGGTGGCGACCTGATAATCGGCCAGTCGCTCAAGGCCCTGACGCGGGAAATAGCTGCGGCCGGGATCACCAATCAGCACCCGTGTGCCACGCTCATGCGCGACTTGCAGCCAGGCCAAGACCTGCTCGGCCAACGGTTTTTCATAACAAATATCACCGGCCAGGATCACATCGACCCGGGGCGGCGCGGCATCAAGCAGGTTTAGGCCGGTAAATTGCGCCAGGACGCCATTGGCCTGGCCATTCAAAAAGAGCGCTGCCTCGCAAAACGGGTCAATATCCGCCGCCAGCGCCTGTGTGGCGCCTGCGCGCAGGGCGGCAATGGCGCAAAGGCCAGAACCACTGGCAAAATCAAGCACGCTGCGCCCGGCGACTTCTGACGGATGATCCAGCACATAGCGCGCTATGGCCTGACCTCCGGCCCAGGCAAAGGCCCAGAACGGCGGTGCCAGCCCCATCTCGCCAAGGTCTTCTTCGGTCATGCGCCAAATTGGTGTGATCTCATCGGCCAGATGCAGCCGCAGTTCCGGCGCATGCGGCGGGGTCTGTAGCCGGGTGTTTTTCAATATAAAGGCGCGGCGGTCGGTGATCATTAATAGGCCACGCTCAAGGCCGGTTAAGGCGGTGAATTTGCCCTTGTCTAGCACGGCTCGGCATCGATGAGTGGCAATTTGTAAAGGGTTTGTTAATTAGACCGGTCAATATAAACTGTTTGAGCGGCATAAGGACCACCACCGTGTCAGAGGCCAAGGCCCAGTCCGAGACCAAGAGCCCGCGCCTTGCCATAATCGGCGCGGCGGCGCGGCTATTTCGCAGGCGCGGCTATGCCGGGGTGGGAATAAACGAGATTGTCGCAGCCTGCGGCGCACCCAAGGGCTCAGTCTACCACTATTTTCCCGGCGGCAAGGCCCAGATCGGGCTGGCGGCGGTTGAACTGGGCGGCAGGGTGGCGAGCAAGACCCTGACCAGCCTTTTGGGCGCAGATTCCGACCCGGCCGAGGCCGCAAGGCTCTATGGCGCCCGCATGGCCGACTGGATGAGCTTGTCCAGCTTTCGCGACGGCTGTCCGATTGCCACTGTGGTGCTGGAAATGGCCCCGCAGGACGGCGCGATTGCCACGGCTGCCAGTCAAGCCTTTGACGATTGGCGCGCCGCCTTTGCCAAGGCGCTGGAAGGCAAGGGCCTAGACCCCGAACGCGCGGCGGGCCTGGCCCTGCTGGCCGTCACCAGTATTGAAGGCGCCTTGATTCTGGCCCGCGCCAAGGCCAGCACAGAGCCAATTCTGCAGGCCAGCGAGGCCATAGCCCAGGCCTTTGAAGCGGCGCTTGCGGCGGCCTAGGGCTTCATCCGAAATGGAAAACGCCCAGCATCAAGGCCGCGAAGAGCAATAGACCCGCATCACGATTGGCACGAAACAGACCCAAGGCACCGGCTGGATCATCCAGTCTCAGCGCCCTAGCCTGCCAGACCAAGTGCAGACCGTAAATCGCAAGTGCCACGCCTGACAGGGGGCCAAGCCTCGCCACCACCAAGCAGGCCAGAGCCAAGCCAAGCGCAATCAGGTAAAAGCCCAGAACCGCTTTTGGGGCAGCCTTGCCCAGACGCCGGGCCGAGGACTTGACCCCGGCCAGGGCGTCGTCTTCCAGGTCCTGCACCGCATAGATGGTGTCATAGCCAAGCGTCCAGAACACGCCGCTGGCATAAAGCAAGGCAGCGGCGAAACTCAAATGGCCGGTCGCGGCGGCAAAACCCAGCAAGGCCCCCCAGTTAAAGGTCAGACCAAGCCAGGCCTGGGGCCACCAGGTAATGCGCTTCATAAACGGATAGGCCGCAACCAGAACCAGCGATCCAATCCCAAGCCCAATCGCCAGCGGCGGCAGGCTAATCAGAATCAGGAAACTGATCACCAGACAGGCCAGAACAAAGCCCCAGGCCTGTTTGACGCTGATCTGCCCAGACGGGATCGGCCGGGCGGCCGTGCGCGCCACCTTGGCGTCAAAATCGCGGTCGACAATATCATTATAGGCACAGCCCGCCGCCCGCATCAGGGCCGATCCGGCGGCAAATAAGACCATCAGCCAAACATCGGGAAACTTGCCAACCATGGCCCCTGCCAAGGCCAGACCCTGCCAGCCGGGTAGAAGCAAGAGCCAAATCCCGGCTGGGCGATCAAATCGGCCAAGCTTAAGCCAAGGCCGCAAGGCCGGTGGCGCAAACCGGTCCACCCAGTTGTCGGGCGCTGCATCTGGCAAGAGCGCGGGGTTTGGCGAGGCCTTGGTCATGACCCTGATCTAATCGAGCCGGGCCGCCCGGTCGAGGCCCTTAAGCGCGGCGGAAATAGTCGAATATGCGCTGGGCCAGGGCCGCACTGACGCCCTCGACCTTTTCCAGATCGCTCACAGCCGCGCGCGAAACCCCCTTGGCCGAGCCAAAAGCGTGCAGAAGCGCGCGCTTGCGGCCCGGCCCGACGCCCTCGATCTCGTCCAGAGGGTTCTTGATCATTTCAGCGGCGCGCTTGGCCCTGTGGGTGCCAATGGCAAAGCGGTGCGCCTCGTCGCGCAAACGTTGCAAGTAATAGAGCACCGGGCTCTTGGGCTCCAACATACGCGGGGCCTGGCCGGGCAGGAAGAAGCGCTCCAGCCCCGCATCGCGGTCTGGCCCCTTGGCCACGCCGACCAGCGCCACATCATCAATGCCCAGATCGGCCAGCACTGCCATGGCCTCGGCCAACTGCCCAGCCCCGCCATCGACCAGCACAAGATCCGGCCTTGGGCTTGGCTCGCCCGCCTCCTCGTCCTTGACCAGACGCGCAAACCGGCGGCGCAAGACCTCGCGCATCATGCCATAATCATCGCCGGGCGTGAGGTCAGTGTCCTTGATATTGAACTTGCGGTACTGGCTTTTCTGAAAGCCTTCTGGCCCCGCCACAATCATGCCGCCGACAGCATTGGTGCCCATGATGTGGGAATTGTCATAGACCTCGATACGCTCTGGCGGCGCGTCCAGACCAAACACCTCGGCCACCGCCGCCAGAAGTTTGCCCTGGGCCGAGCCCTCGGCCATCTTGCGGCCAAGGGTTTCGCGGGCATTGGTCAGGGCGTGTTGCACCAGGTCCAGCTTTTCGCCGCGCTGGGGCCGGGCGATCTCGACCTTGCGGCCAGACTTCAGGGCAAAGGCCTCGGCGAGCAAGGCCCGGTTAGGCGGCTCATGCGACAACAAGATCAGACGCGGCACGGGTTGGGAGTCGTAAAACTGGCCCAAAAACGCATCGAGTATGTCTTCGTCCGCATCTTGCCGATCCACGCGCGGGAAATAGGCCTTGTTGCCCCAGTTTTGCCCGGCGCGAAAAAAGAACACCTGAACACAGGCCTGGCCGCCCTCGGAAAACAGGGAAAATACGTCGGCTTCCTCGACCGACTGGGGATTGATGGACTGGTCTTGGCTAACCGTAGACAGGGCGCGGATACGATCACGCAGCCGGGCCGCGCGCTCAAAATCCAGTTCCTCGGCGGCCTGCGTCATCTCGTCGGACAGGTTGCGCTGCACCTGGCGGCTCTTGCCCGACAAGAAGTCATGGGCCTGATCGACCAGGGCGCTATAGTCCGCAGGCGCGATCATATCCACGCAGGGCGCGGCACAGCGCTTGATCTGGTGCAGCATGCAGGGGCGCGTGCGACTGTCAAACACACTATCGGTGCAAGACCGCAACAGGAACGCCTTTTGCAGACTATTGACCGTGCGATTGACCGCCCAGGCCGAGGCAAAGGGGCCAAAATAATCGCCCTTGATCGTGTGGGCTCCGCGATGCTTGCGGATCTGGGGCGAGGCATGGTCTCGGCGGATCAGGATTTCGGGAAAGCTCTTGTCGTCGCGCAACAGCACATTGAAACGCGGCTTGAGCGACTTGATAAAATTGATTTCGAGCAGCAGGGCCTCGGTCTCGGTCTTGGTCGAAACAAATTCCATAGAGCGGGTCTGGTGCACCATATGGGCTATGCGCTGGGTGTGAAACCGGCCTTGCGCATACTGCGTCACCCGCTTTTTCAGGCTCTTGGCCTTGCCGACATACAAGACCTCGCCGTCCTGGCCAATCATGCGATAAACGCCCGGCGTATCGGGCAGGCGCGAGGCCTCGTCCTTGATCAGGTCCATGCCCGTGGCGATGGGGGATGCGTCAGTGCTCATGATCGCAGATATAGGACAGATTCTGGGATTGTGCGCGGCAAGTGTGCGGTGCTCCCCTGCGACCTAGCCAATCACCGCCATGTGATTTTCAAGGTTTCATCCGGTTTGCACCGTGTCATACAGGACAAAACACGATTTTGAGGAAGCCCCCATGCCCGCCACCCTGATCCTGCATCATTTCGACTCATCGCCGTTTTCGGAAAAGATTCGGGTCTTGTTTGGCTTTAAGGGCCTGGCCTGGGCTTCAGTGCACATCCCAAACATGCTGCCAAAGCCCGATTTTGTGCCCTTGACCGGCGGCTATAGGCGCACGCCCGCCTTGCAGATTGGCGCAGATATTTATTGCGACACTCAGGTCATGCAGGCCGAGATCGAGCGGCGCGCCCCCTCGCCTGCCATGATCCCCGACGACCTGACCGGCCTGATCTGGCCGATCAATTGGTGGGCAGACCGTCTGTTTTTCCAGACCACCGTGCCGATCATATTCGGCACGATTGGCGAGCACACACCGGAAGCGTTTTTGAAAGACCGCGAGGCCATGTCAGGCCGCCCCTTCGATATCGCCGCCATGAAGGCCGCCGTCGCACCGTTAAAACAGCAATGGCGCGCCCAGATCGCTTGGCTGGAGACTCAGTTGGCGGCTTCGAAATCAGGTTGGCTGGTGGGCAAAAAGCCCAGCCTGGCCGATGCCGCCGCCTATATGAATCTGTGGTTTCTGGCCAGCAGCCTTGAGCCGTTTGTCACCGAACTGACCCAGGACATGCCCCATATCGCCGCCTGGCGCGCCATGATCCAGGCTTTTGGCCACGGCACCCCCACCGAGATGACGGGCGGGCAGGCCCTGGCCGTGGCCAAGGCCGCAACGCCCATAGGAACAGAAATCCATGACCCTAAGGACCCGCTAGGCGCAAGTCCGGGCGAGGCGGTGTTTGTCATGGCCGATGATTATGGCCGCGACCGGATCGATGGCACGCTGGTCGCTGCCAATCGCGAGCGGGTGGTGATTGAACGCAGCGATCCAGCGGTCGGGACCGTGCATGTGCACTTCCCGCGCACCGGCTATCTGGTGTTCAAGGCCTAGAGCTTAAAGGCCCCAGCGCCAATCTGGGCAAACACATCTGGCGTCAGGGGCACATAGCCCGCGCCCGGCTGTTTGAAAAATAGCGGCTGATCGATCACGGCCGGGTCAAAGCCCTGCTGGACCAGATCAATCTTGCGATATTTGAAGGTGCCCGTAATCTCCATCTGCGGCTGAAGCCGAATAAAGATCGGCTGGGCAAAGCTTGGCAGGCGCGATTCCAGATAGCCGGTCAGGCCCTCCAGATCAAAACCTTCGCCGACCACCAAGGACGCCATGCCCGCACGGCCGTCTGAGCCGGGCACAGGAACGCCATAGACAATCGCCTCTTGCACGCCGCTAAAGCCTGCAATCTGCTGGGCCACTTCTGTGGTCGAGACATTCTCGCCCTTCCAGCGAAAGGTCTCGCCGATCCGGTCGACAAAATAGAAATAACCCTGCTTATCGACCCGCATCAGGTCGCCGGTGCGAAACCAGCGATCGCCGGGCTCGATCACATCGGTAAGGATTTTCTGCGCGCTGGCGGCCTTGTCGGCATAGCCGGAAAACTCGGTACGGGCGCTCTTGCTGATCTCGCCAATACATTCCCCGACCTCGCCGGGCTTGCACGGAATACAGCGCCCATCTGGCCCGCGCACCGGCTGCTCGGTCTCGATATCAAATTGCACCAGTTTGAAATTAAAGCTTTTCCTTAGATAGGCCGGCACCCGGCCAACCGCCCCGGCCTTGCCGTCCCAATTGAACATGGACACATTGCCTTCGGTCGAGCCGTAAAACTCCAAAATGTCTGGAATCGCAAAACGTTGGGTCATCTTGTCCCAGACATCGGGCCTGAGCCCATTGCCAAACGCCATGCGCAGCTTGTGCCCGCGCTCGCCCGGTACTGGGTCCTGATTGACCAGATAGCGGCAAAGCTCGCCAATATAGACAAACATGGTGCAGCGCTCTGACCGCACCTCGTCCCAAAACTGGCTTAAGGAAAACCGGCGGCGCAGGACCACGCAGCCGCCATTGAGCAAGGTTGCCCCCGTGGCGCAAAGCCCGCCCGTGGCATGATAGAGCGGCAAGGTCACATAGACCCGGTCAGTGGCCCGCGCGCCCGTCGCCCCGGCAAAGCCGCGCATATAGAACTGGACCCGCGCATGGGAAATCTTGGCGGCCTTGGGCATGCCGGTCGTGCCCGAGGTGAAGATATAGAGGGCCAGGTCCTTGGCCCTAAGGCCCTCGCGCCACGCTTTGCGATCTGGGCGCAGGGGGCTACAGGTTTTTAACACGCGCACCAGATCGCTATGGCCAGGTTCGCCGCCCTCCATCTGCCACTGAACCGTCTTTTTGGTCAGGCTGTCCTTGACCTCCAGATAGGCCTGCACGGTCTCGCTATCGGCGATCACGTGCCGCGCACCGCTCAGGTTCAGGCAATGGGCAAGGGCTGGGCCGGTCAGGTTATTATTGATCAGGGCGGTGACGACGCCGACCTTGGCCAGCCCCATCCAGATCGCCAGATATTCCATGCGATTGGGCATAAACAAGGCAACGCAATCGCCGCGCACCAGATGCTGGGCCTGGGCCCAATGCGCAAAGCGGTTGCTCAGGTCATCCAGCTCGCCATAGGTCAGGCTCTGACCCTCAAACGTCATGGCCTGGCGGTTACGATACCGGTTTACCGCCCTTTCAAAATCGTCACAGATCAGGTTTGACGAGGTCGGGCCAATACTATTGACGCGCGCAAGGGTCCGCACCAGGCCGCGGCCAAAGCGAAATTCCCGCTGAATATTCTGTATCAGACCCATGACCCTACAGTTTTCGCGGCGCACGCGCCCAGTGGACGCGGCGAGTGGATGAGCCCTATGGCCTTGTCCAGCCTTAAGACTCATACAGACAGATAGTTAGGATTGTTTCTATTTTAAAGGCACCAGGATCTCGCCGCCGCCCTCGCGGAATTTTCGGGCCATATCCTCCATGCCGGCATCCACATCTATGCTGGCCACATCGTTTTGCGCGGCGGCATCAGCGCGGATATCGTGGCTGATCTTCATGGAACAGAATTTTGGCCCGCACATGGAGCAGAAGTGCGCGGTCTTGTGCGCCTCCTTGGGCAGGGTCTCGTCATGATATTCCCGCGCCGTTTCCGGATCGAGACCCAGATTGAACTGGTCCTCCCATCGAAACTCAAACCGCGCCCGTGACAAGGCATCGTCCCAGGCCTGGGCACCAGGATGGCCCTTGGCAAGGTCAGCGGCATGGGCGGCAATCTTATAGGTGATCACGCCCTGCTTGACGTCCTCGCGGTCGGGCAGGCCTAGGTGCTCCTTGGGCGTTACATAGCAAAGCATGGCCGTGCCAAACCAGCCGATCATGGCTGCGCCAATCGCACTGGTAATATGATCATAGCCCGGCGCAATATCCGTGGTCAGCGGGCCTAATGTATAGAAGGGCGCTTCGCCGCAGACCTTGAGCTGCTTGTCCATATTGGCCTTGATCTTGTGCATGGGCACATGGCCTGGGCCTTCAATCATGACCTGGACATCGTGCTTCCAAGCGATCTGGGTCAGTTCGCCCAAGGTTTCCAGCTCGCCGAACTGGGCGGCATCATTGGCATCGGCGATCGAGCCGGGCCGCAGACCATCGCCCAGCGAGAAGGACACATCATAGGCCTTCATGATCTCGCAGATCTCTTCGAAATGCGTATAGAGGAAGTTCTCCTTATGGTGCGACAGGCACCATTTGGCCATGATCGAGCCACCGCGCGAGACAATCCCCGTAACCCGCTTGGCGGTCAGCGGAATATAGGCCAGACGCACACCGGCATGGATGGTGAAATAATCCACCCCCTGCTCGGCCTGTTCGATCAGGGTGTCCTTGAACACCTCCCAGGTTAAGTCCTCGGCAATCCCATTAACCTTTTCCAGCGCCTGATAGATGGGCACGGTCCCGATTGGCACGGGGCTGTTACGGATCACCCAGTCGCGAATATTGTGAATATTGCGCCCGGTCGACAGGTCCATGACCGTATCTCCGCCCCAGCGAATGGCCCAGACCATCTTGTCGACCTCATCGGCAACCGAGGACAGCACAGCCGAATTGCCGATATTGGCATTGATCTTGACCAGGAAGTTGCGGCCGATAATCATCGGCTCCAGCTCGCCATGATTGATATTGGCCGGGATAATCGCCCGGCCGCGGGCAATCTCTTCACGCACAAATTCAGGCGTGATGAAGTCGGGGATGGAGGCACCAAAATCTTCGCCGTCGCGCACCACCTTGGCCAGCTCTTCGCGGCGCATGTTTTCGCGGATGGTGACGTATTCCATTTCCGGCGTAATAATTCCGGCCCGGGCATAGGCCATCTGGGTCACAGCCTTACCGTCCTTGGCCTTTAGCGGCTTTTGCGCCACGGGGAACGGCGGGGCCAGATGCACGCCCCTGGCATGGCCATTGTCTTCGGGCTTTACGGCGCGAGGCTCGCAGGCCTCAACATCACCGCGCGCCACCACCCAGGCATCGCGTGGCCGGGCCAGGCCCTTATTGATATCGATGGTCGCATTTGGGTCGGTATAGGGACCGGACGGATCATAAATGGTCACGGGCGGCTCACCCGCCGATGGATGCACAGCCACCTCACGGAACGGTACGCGAAGATCGGGGAACATCACCCCCTTGGCATAGACCTTGCGCGAGCCGGGGCGTTCGCCGGTGGGGATGGTACCGATAACGGGGGTCTGTTTATTCACGGCTCTGGCTCCAGCAATTGGCATTGGCCGAACCAAACGAGCGGAAAATGGCGTGCAGCGCTAAGTCCTTGCGCCTTCACTTCCCATCCCTCCGCCGGCATGATCCGGATCAGGTTCACGGGTCGCAGGTCTACCTGCCTCTCAGCCCCTTAGATGGGACGCCCCGGAGAATTGGCGTGACTGTACGCGCATGGATCGCGGCGTCAAGCGCCGGACTTGACCGGGCAAGGCATTGGCCATAGCCACGCTGGAACGCCTCTTTTGAAAGCAACCGCCATGTCTCGCCATCTTGGTCTCATTGCTCTGGTCGTGCCCGATTATGACCTGGCCATTGCCCATTATTGCGGTGATCTAGGCTTTGAACTGGTCGAGGATACGCGCCTGTCCGAACACAAGCGCTGGGTGGTGGTCAGGCCCAGCCCCTTGGCCCAGACCGCCATCTTGCTGGCCAAGGCCGCAAGCCCGGATCAGAGCGCGGCGATTGGCCAACAGACCGGCGGACGGGTATCATTTTTTCTCTATACGGACGATTTTGCCCGCGACCATGCGGCGCTTCAAAAGGCAGGGCTTGAGTTCACGCAAAGCCCGCGCATTGAGCCCTATGGCACTGTGGCTGTATTTCGCGACAAGTTTGGCAATCTTTGGGACCTGATTGAACATAGCGGCCCTAGTGAAAGTCCCGCGATCTTGGCATGACCCGCACATCGCGCGGGTGGTTGCGGCTGGACTGCTGGCTCAGGGCAGTGGTGGATACAGCCGCGCCCGCAGGGTTTTGCGACAGACTGAGTAGGTCGCGCGTGCGGTCTTCCAGGCTTTCAGCGACCAGATGCACCACACCATCAGCCCTTTGAACCCGGCCTCGGATCAGGATCAGGCGTGCGCCCATAATCACGGGTCGATGGGCTTTAAAAATCTTGGGCCAGATCACCGCATTGACCACGCCGGTCTCGTCTTCCAGCGTCATAAAGCACACGCCCTTGGCCGAGCCGGGCCTTTGCCGCACCAGCACCACCCCGGCCATGGCCGCGCGCCGACCATCACCCAGATCCGCTACGGCCTTGGCGGGCAAGGCCCCCATTCGCGCATATTCTGGGCGCAGAAAACTGACCGGATGGGCCTTGAGCGATAGGCGCAAGGTTTCATAATCCTGCACCACCTCTTGTGACAGGGCCGCTGGCGGCAAGGGGGCAGGACCATCAGCCTCTTCCAGACCCATGGCGGCAAACAGGGGCGCAGACCCGGCGCGCGGCAGGCCCCTTGCCGCCCAAAGCCCGGTGCGCCGGGTCAGGGCCAAGGAACCCAAGGCATCAGCCGCTGCCAAGGCATCCAGGGCCGGGCCGCTCAGACCCGCCCGGCAGCGCAGGTCTTCAAGGTCCGCAAACGGACGGTCGCGGGCCTGAATAATGGCGCTGGCCCAATCGCGGCGAAAACCGTCAATCTGGCGCAGGCCCAGCCGCAGGGCGCGGCGGCGGGGGCGGCCACTAACCGAGACGGCATCGTCCTTTAGCTCCAGCACACAGTCAAACCCGCTGAAATTGACATCGGGCGGACGCACCACCACCCCATGGGCCTTGGCATCGGATACCAGCTGGGCCGGGGCATAAAAGCCCATGGGCTGGCTATTGATCAGGGCGGCGGCAAAAGCCTCGGGAAACCAGCGCTTGAGCCAGGCTGAGACATAAACAAGATGCGCAAACGAGGCGGCGTGGCTTTCGGGAAAGCCATAATCGCCAAAGCCCTTGATCTGGTTGAAACAGCGCTGCGCAAAATCGAGCTCATAGCCACGCGCCACCATGCGCTCGACCATCATGGTCTCATAATTGGCAATCGTGCCGGTGCGGCGAAAGGCGGCCATGGCCTTGCGCAGGCCATTGGCCTCATCGCCGGTAAAGCGCGCCGCCTCCATGGCAATGCGCATGGCCTGTTCTTGAAACAAAGGCACGCCCAGCGTCTTGCCAAGCACCCGCTCCAGCTCATCGGGCGGGCCATGATCCGGATGCGGCGAAGGAAAACTCACCCCCTCGCGCCCGGCCCGGCGGTTCAGATAGGGATGGACCATATCGCCCTGAATGGGGCCGGGCCTTACAATCGCCACCTGTATGACCAGGTCATAAAACTTGGCAGGTTTCAGCCTGGGCAACATGGCCATCTGGGCGCGGCTCTCGACCTGAAACACACCAACCGAATCGGCGTTCTGTAACATGGCATAGACGGCCGGGTCCTCACGCGGCACGCTGGCCAGGTCCAGACACCGGCCATAGGCATCAGCGATCAGGTCCAGTCCCTTGCGGATGGCGCTCAACATGCCCAGCGCCAGCACATCGACCTTCATCATCTTGAGGGCCTCAATATCGTCCTTGTCCCATTCGATAAAGGTGCGGCCCAGCATGGCCCCATTGCCGACGGGCACGGTCTCGATCAGGTCATTGCGGGTCAGGACAAAACCGCCGACATGCTGGGACAAATGGCGCGGCGTGCCCAATAATTCGCGTGCCAGATTAAGCGCCAGATGAAGGCGCGGCGCTTCTGGATCAAGGCCAAGGGCGCGGACCCGCTCATCGGGAACACCGTCATCGCCGCGCCCGCCATAACTACCCCAGACGGTTCCTGCTAGGGCCGAGGTGACGTCTTCGCTGAGGCCAAGGACCTTGCCGACATCGCGAATGGCCGAACGCGGACGATAGCAGATCACGGTGGCGGCAATGGCGGCCCGGTGGCGGCCATAACGGCGGTAAATATACTGGATCACCTCCTCGCGCCGCTCATGCTCAAAATCGACATCAATATCAGGCGGCTCGGCCCTCGCCTCGGAGATGAAGCGCTCAAACAAAAGATCAATCTGGGCCGGATCAACAGCAGTAATGCCAAGGCAGTAACAGACGGCAGAATTGGCCGCAGAACCGCGCCCCTGACACAATATGCCCTGGCTGCGAGCAAAGGCGACAATGTCGTGGACGGTCAGAAAATAGGGCGCGTACTGAACCTTGGCGATCAAGGTCAGTTCCTTGACCAGGCTGGCCCGCACGCCAGGGGGCACACCGTCTGGATAGCGGCTATCGGCCCCGGCCCAGGTCAAATCAGCCAAATGCGCATCGGCGCTCTTACCCACCGGCACCGGCTCGTCGGGATATTCGTATTGTAGCTCGTCCAGGCTAAAGCGCACGGCCTTAACGAGGTCAAGACTGCGCGCCAGGGCCGCCTCATGCCCGGCAAACAGACGCGCCATTTCGGCGGGCGGCTTTAGGTGACGCTCGGCATGGGCCTCAAGCCGGCGGCCCGCCTTGTCCAGACGCGTACCCAGCCGGATACAGGCCATGACGTCCTGCAAGGGGCGGCGGCCAGGGTCATGATAAAGGATGCGATTGGTCGCCAGCATCGGGGTCTGGTGCTTTTGCGCCAAGGCTGCCAGCCGGTTCAGCCGCGCCCGATCATCGCCCCGGTCAAGCGGACTGACGGCCAGATAGAGCTGATCGGGCCAGGCCCTGGCCCAGGCGGCTAGACGGGTTTCAAAGCCTGGGCTCAAACGCTCCGGAGCCGGAACAAGGCCGATCAAGCCTTCGCCAAGGCTCACAGCCTGATCAAAACGCAGCTGGCAATCGCCCTTGGCAATGCGCGGCTCATCCCCTTCCGCCTGCCCCATCTTGCCCAGGGATAACAGGCGGCACAGGCGGCCATAGGCGGCGCGGTCACGCGGATAGACGATCAGCTCGGCCCCATCGGTAAAGATAAGCCGGCAACCGATCAGAAGCGGCAGGCCCTGCGCCTTGGCCGCCACATGCGCCCGCACCACACCGGCCAGACTATTGCGGTCGGCAATGCCTATGGCCGCCAGCCCCAGCGCCTTGGCGGTCAAGACCAGTTCATCGGCATGCGACGCGCCTTCGAGAAACGAAAAATTGCTCCTCAGGTCCAGCTCGGCATAGACAGGCGCGCTCATGCAAACACCCCGTGCAGCCACCAACTGGGCAGGCGGCCAAAGTCTTCGCGCTCATAAAGCCCCTCGCGAAACAGCCAATAGCGGTGCCCGGCCTCGTCCTCGATGCGGTAATAATCGCGCGTGCGGGGGGCGGGGCGATGACTGTCCGCCGTCTGACGCCACCATTCCGGCCCCAGACGTTCTGGCCCCTCGGCCCGCACCACACGCCTGGCCACGCGCCGCCAGATAAACCGCACCGGGGCGGCATCGGGCAATTCAGCCATGGCCTCAACCCGCTCTGGCGGATGAAAGAGCAAGAGGGGCCGCGGACGATCCTCTAGCGCGAACAGGTCTGGCCCAGCCTTCAAGACCGGCGCGGCCCATTGCTCGCTATGTTCAGGCAACCAACGCCCCGAGGCCTGAGCCATGCGCACTGCGCCCTCACCGAGCTTGGCCTGCAAACGGTCGATCAAGCCCGCCAAGGCCTCTTGATCGGCGCTCGCGGCCTCGGCCTCCAGCCCAGGCTGGACAGACTTGATCGGTTCGGCCACGGTCGCGGCCAGCATCAGGGCGTCAATGCCAAAGCCAAGGTCCAGATGCTCCAACCCCTTTTCTTTTAACAGGCGCAAAAAATGCTGTGGCTGGACCGAGGCGGCGCTCAGTCCCGCCTCAAGCCGCGTTGTTCCGCCATCAACGCGAAAGCCAGTCAGGACCAACCTGCGCGCGCCGCGCCCATCGCGCACCAGTTGGTCAGCCAAGACCCCCGCAAGGCCCGCCAAACAATGGGCCACCGCGGCCACATCGCCAATCGGTTCGGCAAACACCTGAAAGGCGCGATAGGCGGCGGCTGCGCGCACCGGCACCAAAGGCTCAGAGCGAAAGCCAAGCGCCTGATCCAGCCGCTCGACCACCCGAAGGCCCAGCCCGCCCGCCGCCAGCTTTCCCGCCGCAAAGCGCCTAGCAAGCCCTGCGCGCGGCAGGGTATAAAGATCGCCAATCTGGTTCAGGCCAAACCGGCGCAGCAAGACCACCGCTTCAGGGGCCAGACGCAGGGCTTCGGTCGGCAAATCAGCCAAGGCCTGGCGCGTGCCGCCTTCTGGGGCCAGGCGCTGATCGTCGCCAAACCTAGCCAAGGCCCAGGCCGCGCCCAGTGAATCGGCCAGGGCCGCGCGGGCGGGGATACCGGCCTTGGCCAGCCGAGCTTCTAAGGTTTGCAACAAGGCCGCCTCGCCGCCAAACAGGTGCGCGGCCCCGGTCATGTCAATGCTCAAGCCCTCTAGACCGGCGGGGCCGGTTTCCATGGCCACAGCTGGGGAAAACCGCTCGGACCACAGGGCCAATTGGGTCAGGGCCGCCGCCTCTGCCGCCGGATCGGCCGGGGCGGTGATCAGGTCTGGCACCCGGGCGCGGGCATCGGCCTGGGTCTGGCCGCGATAAAGCCCAAGCCCCCGCCCCGCTGCATTCACGGCGCGCAGGCACAGGCCGCCCGCCGCTCGCTCGATCAAGGCAAGGGGGATTTCAGGCGGCGGCGGGGCGGGGCTGGCCCGTCGCCAGACTGTGATCGGCCAGTCGGGCAGCCACAGGCAGGCTATGCGTCTGGCCATGGTCCCCGGCTTTTGCCCCTGACCCAAGCCATGATCGCCGCTCATCATCCCACTCCAATTCCCAAAAGCCCGGTGCGCCATCGCGTCGCCGGATCAGACTGGCCCGCAAGCGCTCCGGCCCCGGCGCGCGGGCATCAAATCTATTCGGCCCAGAAGCCATGGACGCGATCTGCCAGCGCCGCCGGGCTGTGCTCAAACCCCCGGTCTGACCAACCCTTAGGACCACGGCACAGGCACGCCCGGCCCGGGCGGCAAAATCTAGCCTGCGGGTGGCGACAAAATCAGGCGCAGCCAAGGCCCCGATCGCACCGCCCACGGCCCCCGATTTCAAGGCCTCTTCCAGGGCCCAAAGCGCCTGATGCTCATCGAGGGTTTCCACCAGGATCAGGCCCCGCCCCATCTGGCTCCAGCCCGGCGCAAAGGGCCGCCCGCGCTCACGCAGCCAGACCTTGGGCGCAACAAAGACACAAGGGCGCGGATCGGGCTGGGCATCGCGCCCCACCCGCATCAAGGCAAAGGCCAGCGCCGCGCCGAGGTCTTGCGGCTGACAGGCCGCCACCTCCTCCAAGACCGACTCAGAAGCGGGCAAGGGGCTTTGAAAGACAGACAAGGCGTGCGTTTCGAACATGGACAGGAACCCTTATGTTCCTATTTTGTTCCCAAACCAGCCTGAGAGTCAATGGGAGTCTTTGGCGGTTTTTAAGACCCCGGCCGCGTCACTGTAAAGCGGACCAGCTGGGTCTTGGGGGCTTCCCAGTCGGGCTTGAGCTCTGAGGCTTTTAGATAATCAAAATAGGCCCGTTTCATATCGCCCAGGCCCTCATAGGCCAGCGCCCGGTTGAAATAGGCTTTTTCCGGCTCTTGCGGGCTAAGGCCAAGGCCCTGGTCAATATTGCTAAGGGCCTGGGCATAATCGCGCTGGCCGATCATGGCCGCGCCGCGATTGACAAAGGCCTCGCCCAGGGTTGGGCCAACCTGTACGGCACGGTCCAGATCGCGGCGGGCGGCGACAAAATTCTGGCGGCGCATATAGATGACGCCGCGATTGACCAGGGTTCCGGCCAGGGCATCACGGTCCAGGCTTTCGGTATCCAGCGCCGTGTCGCACAGGGCCAGGGTGCGATCATCCGACAGGCCCTTGAGGGCGGCCATCGAACACTCGGTCGCCAAACCACCGCCAATGACAAACACCGAGGCCTGGGCTTGGCTGGCAAAGGCTGTTGCAGCCAAAACCGCAGACATGAGCAAGGCACGGGGCACCAAAGTCGCCATCCTATCCCTCCAGATCAAAACTTTCCCAAGCTGGGGCCATCTTCCTCCCAATTGTAAAAGAGTCAATTTGAACCCCTTGGCAAAAAGCCCTAGGAACGCAGAATTGATAAAGGACGCTATTATGACCCATCCCCTACCCGCCCTTGACCGCACAGCCCTGCTTGAGGGCCTGGTCATCAGCGCCCATGCGGCGGGCAAGGCAATCTGGGATATTTATCAGGCCGGTTTTGAGGTGACGATCAAGGCCGATGCCTCGCCGGTGACCCTGGCCGACACCGCCGCAGAGGCAATCATACTGGCCGATCTGGCGCGCCTGGCCCCCGGCATTGCGGTCGTGGCCGAGGAAGAGGTGGCCGCAGGCCGCATACCCACGGTCGGACGCCAGTTCTTCGTGGTCGACCCCCTCGATGGCACCAAGGAATTTGTGCAAAGGCGCGGCGATTTCACCGTCAATATTGCCCTGATCGAGGACGGCCAGCCCAGTCTTGGCATTGTCTATGCCCCGGCCAAGGACCGGATGTTTGCCGGTGACGTGACCTTGAAAACCGCCTGGACCCAGGAGGTCACCCCGGGCCAAGCCTTGAGCCATGCCAGCGCCCGTCGTCCCTTGGCTGTGCGCACCCCGCCAAAGCAGGGCCTGATTGCGGTGGCGTCCAAGTCGCACAATACGCCGCAGACCGACGCCTATCTGGCGCTTTATCCGATTGGTGAGCGGGTCTCGGTGGGATCATCGCTAAAGTTTTGCCTGGTCGCGGCGGGCGAGGCCGATCTCTATCCGCGCCTGTCGCCGACCTGTGAATGGGACACAGGCGCTGGCCATGCGGTCTTGCTAGCCGCGGGCGGCAAGGTTCTGGCCCTAGATGGCAGCCCCCTCGTCTATGGCAAAAAAGACTTTTTCAATCCGGGATTTTTGGCGGGCGGGCCGCTGGACCTGATTGCCATTGAGGCTTAGCGACCCGTTTGTGCTTTACTAGACGCTGATTCAGAAAAGCTTATGCGCCGCCCAGCCGGTTTGGCGCTATTAGGACACAACCGATCCACCGGGAAATTTACCGTGTCTAACACTCCTATTGCCCTGACTCATTTGCAAAGACTGGAAGCTGAGAGCATCCACATCATGCGCGAGGTGGTCGCCGAGAGCGATAATCCCGTCATGCTGTATTCGATCGGCAAGGATTCGGCGGTCATGCTGCATCTGGCGATCAAGGCATTCTTCCCGGCCAAGCTGCCGTTTCCACTGCTGCATGTCGATACGCGCTGGAAATTCAGGGAAATGATCACGTTTCGGGATGCCTTGGCTGAGCGGCTGGGACTGGACCTGATCGTGCATACAAATATGGAAGGCATGGCCCAGGGCGTTGGCCCCTTCACGCACGGCTCTGCGGTTCATACCGATGTGATGAAGACACAAGCCCTCAAACAAGCGCTGGATCAGCACGGCTTTGACGTCGCCTTTGGCGGCGCGCGGCGCGATGAGGAAAAGTCGCGGGCCAAGGAGCGGATCTTTTCCTTTCGCTCGGAACAACACCGTTGGGACCCCAAACAACAAAGGCCAGAGCTTTGGCGCACCTATAATGCCCGCAAACATAAGGGCGAGAGCATCCGGGTCTTTCCCCTGTCCAACTGGACCGAGCTGGATATCTGGCAGTATATCCATCTGGAGAACATACCCCTGGTGCCGCTCTATTTTGCAGACAAGCGCCCCGTGGTCGAGCGCGACGGCACCTTGATCATGGTTGATGATGATCGCATGCCGCTAAGACCCGGCGAGACCGCGCAGATCAAGTCCGTGCGGTTTCGCACCCTTGGCTGCTATCCCTTGACCGGGGCAGTGGAAAGCACAGCCGCAACCTTGCCCGAGATCATTCAGGAAATGCTCCTGACCACCACCTCCGAGCGCCAGGGCCGCGTGATCGATCACGACCAGACCGCCTCGATGGAAAAGAAGAAACAGGAAGGCTATTTCTAATGGCCCATATTTCAGACCTGATCGAAACCGATATTGACGCCTATCTGTTGCAGCATCAGCATAAGAGCCTGCTGCGCTTTATCACCTGCGGCAGTGTCGATGACGGCAAGTCGACCCTGATCGGTCGGCTGCTTTACGATTCCAAAATGATCTTTGAAGATCAGATGGCAGCCCTTGAGGCCGACTCCAAACGCATTGGCACCCAAGGCGGCGAGATCGATTTTGCGCTTCTGGTCGATGGTCTGGCCGCAGAGCGCGAGCAGGGCATTACGATTGATGTCGCCTATCGGTTCTTTTCCACCGAAAAGCGCAAATTCATCGTCGCCGACACGCCCGGCCACGAGCAATATACGCGCAATATGGTCACGGGGGCCTCAACCGCGGACCTGGCCATTATCCTGGTCGATGCGCGCAAGGGCATACTGACCCAGACCCGCCGTCACTCTTATCTGGTGTCCCTTATCGGGATCAAGAAGGTGGTGCTGGCCGTCAATAAGATGGACCTGGTCGGGTTTGACCAAACCGTCTTTGACACGATTGTGCGCGACTATCGCGCCTTTGCCGCCCAGGTCGGGCTGGACGATGTGACCGCCATTCCAATTTCGGGCCTGCGCGGCGACAATATTGCCTCGCGCAGTGATCAGACCCCCTGGTTTGACGGCCCGGTCCTGATCGAGCATCTGGAAAATGTCCCCCTCGACGAAGAAGTGCGCCAGCAAGGCCCCTTGCGTCTGCCGGTCCAATGGGTCAATCGGCCTGATCTGGATTTCAGAGGCTTTGCAGGCCAGATTGCCAGCGGCAGCGTCCGGCCAGGCGATCTGGTTAGGGTTCTGCCCTCGGGCAAGCAAAGCAAGGTGGCGCGGATTGTCACCTATGACGGTGACCTTGATCTGGCCGTGGCCGGACAATCAGTCACCCTGACCTTGGAAGACGAGATCGACTGCTCGCGCGGCGACATTATTGCCTCCGGCACTCCGCCCGAGGTCGCCGACCAGTTCGAGACCACCCTGATCTGGATGTCAGACGAGCCAATGCTGCCGGGCCGGGCCTATTGGCTGAAAATCGGTGCCAAGCTGGTCTCGGCCACCATTACCGAGCCGAAATACAAGGTAAACGTCAATACGCTAGAGCATTTGGCGGCCAAGGCCTTAACCCTGAACGAGATCGGGGTTTGCAATATCAGCCTTGATCAGCAAATCGCCTTTGATCCCTACAAGGACAATGTCGATACAGGCGGCTTTATCCTGATTGACCGCATGAGCAATGCCACGGTCGGGGCCGGTCTGATCCATTTTGCCCTGCGCCGGTCACAGAATATTCACTGGCAGGCGCTGGATGTTAACAAGACCAGCCGCGCCGATCTCAAGGGGCAAAGGCCGGCCATCTTATGGTTCACGGGCCTGTCGGGTTCGGGCAAGTCAACCATCGCCAATCTGGTGGAAAAACAGCTCTATGGCATGGGGCGGCACACCACGACCTTGGACGGCGATAATGTCCGCCATGGTCTGAACCGCGATCTGGGCTTTACCGATGCCGACCGGGTCGAAAATATCCGCCGCATTGCCGAGGTGTCAAAGCTTATGGTCGAGGCCGGTCTGATCTGCCTGGTCTCCTTCATCTCACCCTTCCGGTCAGAGCGGGACATGGCGCGCGGTCTGGTCGAGGACGCGGAGTTTCTTGAAGTCTTTATCGACACGCCCTTGGCGGTGGCCGAGGCGCGGGACGTCAAGGGCCTGTATAAGAAGGCGCGCAGTGGCGATTTGAAGAATTTTACCGGCATAGATAGCCCTTATGAAGCGCCCACCGCGCCCGAAATCCATATTGACACCACCCAAACCACGCCAGAACAGGCCGCCGAACTGATCATTCAAAAACTGCGTGATCGGGGTCTGGTCAGGGATGGCTGGCAAGGACCGGTGATCTAGGCGGGCAGGCCCAGCCTAGGCGTCCATGTCCAGCGCATAGCCCGCTGAACGCACGGTGCGGATCGGATCGGCCTTGGCCTCCAGATTCAGCGCCTTGCGTAACCGGCCAACATGCACATCGACCGTGCGCGCCTCGACATAGACATCCGAGCCCCAAACCGCGTCCAATAATTGCTCACGGCTAAAGACGCGGCCGGGATGCTGCATGAAATAGTCCAGCAAGCGAAACTCGGTCGGGCCAAGATGGATTTCGCGGCCGTCGCGCTTTACCCGGTGCGCGACCCGGTCAATGATCAAGTCGCCTTGATGGGTCCGATCCTCGGCAAGACCCGGGCGAATTCGCCGCAGCACGGCGCGGATACGCGCGGTCAGTTCGGTCATGGAAAACGGCTTGACAATATAGTCATCCGCGCCGGTATCGAGCCCGCGAATCCGGTCGGACTCTTCGCCGCGCGCCGTCAGCATCAAGATCGGCACATTGCGCGTATCGGCTCGGCTACGCAGCCGACGGCAGACCTCAATGCCCGAAACCTTGGGCAACATCCAATCGAGCACGATCAAGTCCGGAAGCTTTTCATTGATCTGAATCAGAGCTTCTTCGCCGTCGCTGGCGACGGAAACAGAATAACCTTCCTTGTCCAGATTGTACTGAAGCAATGTGGCCAAGGCATCTTCGTCTTCGACAACTAATACATAAGGGGTCAAGGCGGGCCTCCAGTTTAGCAAGTCACTACAGGTCAGTGTTTTTTGGGCGCTCACTGATCATGTCTTCGCCCGTAATCTCAAAATGAATAATCTCGGCAATATTGGTGGCATGGTCGCCAATCCGCTCGAGGTTCTTGGCCACAAACAACATATGGGCGCAGGAGGTGATCATCCGCGGATCGCCCATCATATAGGTCAAGAGCTCACGAAACAGACTGTTATAGTGCTCATCCACCTCTTCATCGCGCCACCAGACGCCCACGGCCCGGCTGACATTGGACGAGGTATAGGCATCCAGAACGTCCTTAAGGCGCGCCGTCACCAGATGGCCCATACGCTCGATCGAGCGGGTCAGGGCGGTTAGGGCCTCGGCTTCGGAAATGACCAGGGCGCGCTTGGCGATGTTTTTAGCCAGATCACCGCAGCGCTCCAGATTAAGCGAAATCTTCATGGCCGCGACGGTACGGCGAAGGTCCTGGGCCACCGGCTGGCGCAGGGCGATCAATTTGATGGATTTGCGTTCGATCTCGCCCTGTAACACGTCGAGCTTGTCGTCGCGCACGATTATGCCCTGGGCCAGCGGCACGTCACGGCGGGTGATGCATTCGATGGAATCGGTGACCTGGGCCTCGACCAGACCGCCCATCCGCGCCACCTCGGCGGTCAGGTGATTGAGCTCGTCGCCATAGGCTTTGACAGTATGTTCGGTCATGACCGTTCAGCCTTTTCGATACAAATGAAGATACACATTGAGGACCTAACCAAACCGGCCCGTAATATAGTCTTGGGTGCGGCTATCCTTAGGATTGGTAAAGATCTCGTCGGTCGGACCGCTCTCAACCAGTCGGCCCATATGGAAGAAGGCGGTTCGCTGGGACACACGGGCGGCCTGGGCCATGGAATGGGTGACAATCACAATACAGAACTGCTCGCGCAACTCGTCGATCAGCTCTTCAATCTTGGCCGTGGCAATCGGGTCAAGGGCCGAGCAGGGCTCATCCATCAAGATCACTTCAGGGCCCACGGCAATCGCTCTTGCGATCACCAGACGCTGTTGCTGCCCACCAGACAGGCCGGTGCCAGGCTGTAGGAGCCGGTCAGCCACCTCGTCCCACAGGCCTGCACGGCGCAAGGAGGATTCGACAATCGCATCCAACTCGTCCTTGCCCGTGGCCAGCCCATGAATGCGCGGCCCATAGGCGACATTCTCATAAATCGATTTGGGAAAAGGGTTGGGCTTTTGGAACACCATGCCGACCCGCGCCCGCAGCACCACCGGGTCAATATTGCGCGCATTCACATCCTGGCCATCAATCTCGATCGTGCCCGAGACCTTGCAGATGGAGATGGTGTCATTCATCCGATTGATGCAACGCAAAAAGGTTGATTTGCCACAACCCGACGGGCCGATAAACGAGGTCACAGCCTTTTGGCTGATATCGAGCGACACATCGAACAGGGCCTGTTTTTCGCCGTAAAACACATTGACCTTATGGGCATGGATCTTGGTCAATCCAGCATTTTCGGCGCTCAGATGCGCATGGGCCAGAACGGATGTGGTCATGGATTTGCCTGAATTTGCCAAGGGGGGAGGATAGTTGGTCATGGGTCTACCACCGGCGCTCAAACCGGCGGCGAAGGATAATCGCGACCGCATTCATCAAGATCATAAACACCAGTAGCACCATGATCGCAGCGGCAGTGCGTTCGTGGAAGGCGCGCTCGGACGCGTTTTCCCAAATAAATATCTGAACCGGCAAGACCGTCGCCGCCTCAGTAAAGGCCGCAGGCACGCCGGGGACAAACGCAACCATGCCAATCATCAAGAGCGGCGCTGTCTCGCCCAGAGCATGGGCAAGCGCCAAGATTGACCCGGTCATGACACCGGGCATGGCCAGCGGCAGGACATGGTGAAACACGGCCTGACTGCGCGAAGCCCCCACCCCCAGCGCCGCTTCCCGGATCGAGGGGGGAACCGCTTTTAGCGAGGAACGGGTGGCAATAATCACGGTGGGCAGGGCCATCAAGGCCAGCACCAATCCCCCCAGCAAGGGCGAAGATCGCGGCACACCAAGCGCATTGATGAACAGGCCAAGCCCCAGCAAGCCATAAACAATCGACGGCACCGCCGCCAGATTATTGATATTGACCTCGATAATGTCGGTCCACCGACCCTTGGGGGCAAATTCTTCCAGATAGACCGCCGCCATAACCCCAATGGGCACGGCCAAAAACGCGGTCACGAGCAGCATCATGGCCGAGCCCACCACAGCCCCCAAGACGCCAGCCTGTTCGGGCTCGGTGGAGTCTGACTTGGTAAAGAATCCGATGTTAAAGCCGGTCTTGACCGCACCTGATTGTTTGAGCTTAACCAACCAGTCAATCTGCTGAATATCGAGCTTGCGCTCACCTTCGGGCATTGAACGCTTGATCTCGCCCTTGAAATAGAGGTCCGCATCGGCCCGCAAGGGCCCGGACACGGTCACGGTCTTGCCGACGACAGCCGGGTTTGCCTTGACCATATTCAGCAATTGAAAGCCAAAATCGGGCGAGATCAGGTCCCTGATCTTGGCGGACTTGGTCCCAAAATCATCATCCACCTCACCAAACTTGGCCAGGACCGCATCGGCGACCATGAGGTCAAAATTGGTGCCTTCAAGGTTTGAGCGGTCAATCCTGGCAGGATCAATCATCACCTCAATGGCAACCGAATGCACGGTAAAGGTCGATAGGCCCTGGGTGACAATACGGGTCAGCAAGACCGCCAGAAAGCTCAAGGCTATGGCAATTGCCATCAGGCCATAGAAGCGAAACCGCTGCTCGGTGGCGTGGCGCGCCTTGAGGCGCTTTTCGAAGGCCGAGCGCGCCTTGGTCTTGTCCGGCTGAGCGGGGATGGCGGCCTCAGTCATATTGTTCCCGATACTTCTGAACGATGCGCAGGGCGATAATATTCAATAAGAGCGTCACAACAAACAAGGTCAGGCCA
>JBIIZD010000103.1:0-8718 GCA_044346445.1 Caulobacteraceae bacterium | reverse complement strand
CGCCGCCCGCGCCGCCGCGCGCAGAAAGGCTCCCGGCAAAATCGGTGCGCAGGTCTGACCACAGCACAATATCCCCGCCCCGGCCCTGAGCGGTGGCATCGGCCAGAATCTGGCTGGTGGCATCAACTTTTAGGCTCTGGGCACGGGCCAGATCGCCAAGGCCCATGCGATCGCCGCCAATCCGGATCCGCCCGCCGCCCTGAGCGCCCGACGCATCCAGCCGCGCGCCTTCAAGGCTAAGATCAGCCCCCAGCACCGTGAGCTGGCCGCCCGCAAGGCCCGCCGCGCCCGACACATCCATCCGGCCCGCGATATCGACCGCGCCATCCTTGCCATCAATCGCGATATTGCCAAGCCGGATGCGGCCCTGATCGTCCTGGGCTATTGTATTGGCGATCAGATCGCCGCGGACATGCACCGCATTGCGCATTAGCCCGCGCGCCACGGCTGCCGAGATATAGATGCTGCCGCCATCGGCGCGGCTGGTGCCGTCCAGAGTGATCAGCGCGCTTAAGGGACGGCCAAAGGCATCGCTCAGACCCTCAATCTCGCTGACCGGCAACAGGACCGACAGGAAATTATCGCCCGAGAAATCGACACTGACCAGATCGCCCGCCGCATATCCGATCTTGCCCAGACGCGCCGAGACCAGACCCTCATTGATTACGCCGCTGCCGATCAGGGCCACGCCCTGGCTGCCCGAAATCTGGCCCTGATTGGTGATGGCGGCGGCCTTGCCGCTGCGCCGGAAGGTCAGCTTGCCCGACAGAAAATCGGCATCGGCAATATCAAGCGTCGAGGCAATAAAGCCCGATGTATTCACTATGCCGGTATTGGTAATGGCAATGCCATTGGGATTGACCAGGGCAAACTGGCCATTGGCCGTCAGGCTTCCGGCCAGGATCGAGCCATCCGCGCCCGTCACCCGTGCCAGAAGCGCCGCGCGGCTGCCCGGCTGGTTGATAATGACGCTATAGTTCTTGGCAATGTCAAAGGTGGTGAAATTGACAATCGCCCGGTCCGAGGTCTGGTTCAGGGTCAGATTGTTTTGAGCAGCAGTGTTTAAGGCAACTGCCCCCGCAACCACCTGCCCGCCGGTCGGCAATTGCCGCCCCGCTGGCACATCCAGGGCCCCGGCAGCGCCGCCGACCGCAAAGGCCTGCACCACCCCGCCCGAGACCTGAGCATCACTCACCGTCTGGGCAAAAGCGGCACCCGCCAGCGCCATAGAGGCGCTCGTCGCCAAGAGCAGGGCCTGCAAGCGCGGCCTGAAGCGCGCAGCCGACGGCGCCAAGTCATTTGCTGTCGCCATCCATGCAGATGAACCCTGCGCCCGAACGATAGCCATAACTACACCCTAAGATAGATATATTATTTACACCTCCGTAAATGGTTTGGCCAAACCGAGCAACATTAATATGCTAATTTAATCGTACTTTTTGCGGGCAAGACTCTTGCCGCGCCGCATCCACCTCAGCCGGATTTTTTAAAAGACGGGTGTTAATGGCACTGGAAGTCATGCGGTTTGAGTTAGCGCTCGAAAACCTGGCTGCCAAACATCAAGCCGAGCATAGATGCCGCCATTATCGCCGTCCAAGACTTCAAGAGTGTCGCATTGTCAAAGGCTAATAGTCTAAATGAACCAAGGTAATGACGAACCGGCAGCAGCCCGGGACTGACAACGCCCGTGCACCTTGGAGGTCGCCCATACCATGACGTCAAGCATGATACTTGTCGATCCGAAAACCGGCTCTTGCGCACGGCCTGCGCCTTCCTAACGGTTGTTACATTGCCGGGAAACTAACATTTTAAACGCAGGACAAAACCGGGGCGACGTCAGGCCTGGCAAGAAGCTGTTTCGGGCTATTTTTAGTCCATCGTCACCACAACCTTGCCCATGGCCTTGCGGCTGGCCAGATGGGCGATGGCTTTTCCGGCGTCTTTCAGGGCAAAGGTCTCGGACACGTGCGGCTTGATCTTGCCTTTGGCATAGAGGCCCATAAGCTCAGCGACATTTTGCTGATGGACCTTGGGCTCGCGCGCAACAAATGCGCCCCAGAACACGCCGACAATCTGGCAGCCCTTGAGCAGGCACAAATTCAGCGGAATCGACGGTATGCCAGCCGGGAAGCCAATCACAAGGAACCGGCCCTCCCAGGCGATGGAGCGCAGGCTGGCCTCGGCATAATCGCCGCCGACTGCGTCATAGATCACATCCGCGCCATTGGGACCGCAGGCCTGTTTAAACAGGTCGGCCAGGGCTTTTTTGCCCTCCTTATCAAAGGGGCCATGCGAATAGACGACGCCAGCATCAGCGCCGCGCGCCATGGCCAGATCAACTTTTTCTTGCGATGAGGCCGCGGCAATAACCCGCGCGCCCATGGCCTTGCCAAGCTCAACCGCCGCCAGACCAACCCCGCCAGCGGCACCCAGCACCAGCAAGGTCTCGCCGGGCTTCAAATCGCCGCGCTGCTTGAGGCCATAATGCGAGGTGCCATAGGTCATGATAAAGGCGGCTCCCTCGGAAAACGGCATGGCGTCAGGCATGGGGATGCAGCGCTTGGCCTCCAGGGTCAGTTTCTGGGCCATACCGCCCCAGCCGGTCGAGCCGATCACCCGATCACCGACCTTCAGATGGGTCACGCCCTCGCCAACCGCCTCAACTACGCCGGACACTTCGCCGCCGGGGGCAAAGGGGCGGGCGGGCTTGAACTGGTACTTGTCCTCAATAATCAGCACGTCGGGATAGTTGACCCCGCAGGCCTTGACCGTCAAAAGCACTTCACCGGCACCCGCTACCGGATCGGCTAGGTCCTCAATCACCAGGGTTTCTGGACCACCGACGCTCTTGCTCAGTACTGCCTTCATTGTTTTGCTCCCGTCTAGACGCCTGTTCGATACGGCCCTGACGCTAGCGCATACGCCATCAAGCGCAAGCCCACAAAGGAGACGCCATGACAAACACCGCCTATGCCCTTGCCCTCCATGGCGGCGCAGGTGCGCGTCCGGGCCGCGATTACAGCCGCGAAATCGCCCATATGCGCAGTCTGGTCCTGGCCGGGGGCGAGATGCTGGCCAGGGGAGCTGACGCCCTCACCGTGGCGGTTGAGACGGTGGCCGAGCTTGAGGCGAGCGGCCTTTATGTCGCGGGGCGCGGGGCCTCGCCAAATACGGACGGCGATTATGAGCTTGATGCCTGTGTGATGGAGGCGGCCAGTGGTCTTGCCGGGGCGGTGGCGGCCTTGCAGGGTTTTGAAAGCCCGGTCCGGGTGGCTCTGGCCGTTTTGAAAACAACGCCGCATGTTTTGCTGGCCGGGGAGGGTGCGCGGGCCTTTGCGCAGGCGCAAGGCTTGGCGCCGATTTTGGATGCAGCGGCCTGGTTCACGCGGGCGGGCCGCGACGAGTCCAACCATGCCCCTAGCACGGCCTCGGGGCTATCACACGGCACGGTTGGCTGCGTGGTTTGCGATGCGGCGGGCCAGCTTGCCGCTGCCACCTCAACAGGCGGTGTGTTTGGCAAGCGCCCGGGCCGGGTGGGGGATAGTCCGATCATCGGGGCCGGGGGCTGGGCCGATCAGACGGCGGCTGTATCCTGCACCGGCCAGGGCGAGTTTTTCTTGCGCACCGCGGCGGCGGCGCAACTGGCTTTCCGCATGCGGTTTGGCGGCCAGGATCTGCAAACCGCTGCTCAGGGCGTCCTGGATGAGATCTGTGCCATGGGCGGTGAGGGCGGTTTGATTGCGATCAGCGCTGACGGCGATATCACCCTGCCCTTCGCCTCGGCCGGAATGAAGCGCGCAGCCTTGTTTACGGATGGTACAGTGATTTCAGAGGCGTTTTAGACAAGGCCAGGGCCTAGTTCAGGCGCAAGGCCCGCTGCAGGACGCCAAGCGCGCCTTGGAAACGCAGATCGCCAAAGGATACAGCCAAGGCATAACAAACCTCGCCCGCATCGGCGACGGGCTGGTGGATAATCCCCTGGCCCGCAATCGAGATCTCGCCCGTGTCAAAATGATGCCGACCATCATGGAAGGCACCGGTAAGAACCAGGGTAACTTCATCGCCCTCATGATCGTGCCTTGGCACACTGGCGCCGGGATTGATGCGCAATAGCTCGACATGGGCGCTGCCGCCCAGCGCCATGGGCAGACGGCGCACGCCAATACCAGCAAACTTCCAAGCCTGAGTCTCAAGCGCCTCAAAGGCCGCATTGCGCACCGGTTCAGGCAGGCCAAGCAGCTCGGTTAGGCCAGCGCCCGCCGCTCTTGCCGCCTCACGGGCCTGAATATCGACTTGATCCAGATGATCAATCCGCGACAGGGTATCGGTCATGGCGGTCTGGGCCATGTCCACAGCCAATTCGTCTTCAAGCAATAGGCCGCCAACAATATCGCGCTCTTGCGAAACAAAGCCCGGCGTACCGCGCAAGGTTGCGGCCGTATCGATCAGCAGTTGGAGCCCAGGCTCGCTGCTGGCCATCAGGCTGAGGTTTTGCAAAGAGGTTATCAAAGACTTGGACCCCGGTCCCGGTGGTGAAAATATGGCACTTTTGCCAAGCTAGAGAGGGGATATGCGCCAAAGGTGCGCGGTTTCAAGGCCAGATCATGATTTTTAGTCATGCTTTATCCTCTAGCCGCATGCGTAGTTTCTGAAAGGCTAGTCTTAGGCGTGACTTGACTGTGCCAAGGGCAAGTCCGGTGGCATCGGCAATCTGGCGATGGGATAGGCCCTCATAAAAGGCCCTGCGGACCAGATCGATCTGTTCGGGGGGAAGTTCGGCCATGGCGGCGCGCACCTGGGCCTCACGCTCTGCTGTATCCAGCTCCGCATCGGGGCCAGGTTGCGCTAAGGGCTGCAGGCCCGGATCATCGACATCGAGTACAGCGCGGCTTTCGCGCCGAAACGCATCGATTCGCCGGTTTCTGGCAATCCGATAAATCCAGGTCGCGACCGAGGCTTGATTGCGGTCAAATTGGCCCGCCTTGCGCCAAACCGTGACCATGACCTCTTGGGCCAGGTCCTCGGCCTGGGCGGGCCCCAGCCCAAGACGCAGCAAATAACCCTTCAGCCTGGGCGCATAATGGGCAAACAGCATGCCAAAGGCTGCGCGGTCTTGATGCGCGGCTATGGCCTCGACCAGATCAGCCAGGCGGCCGCGCTGTTCGCCGTCCGCTTGGCCCAATGGCGCGTCTGGTTTTTGTGTGGCCGACAAGAAAGGTTCCTTGGGTTGGACCCGAAACGCGCGTCTGATGGCTTAAAGCATTCTTGCCAGTATGGAACAATCCGCCGCCTGAATCTAAGGGCGTTTGGTAGCAGGCTCTTATCTGGTATGTAGCCCATAACTTATCATAGGAAGCCGCGCCTTGGCTGTGACACTTGATCTTTCGCGAACTCAAATCGCAGCGCCCTTGCCCGCGCCTGGCCCGATCAATCTGGCTGGCCTGACCCGCGAGGGGCTAAAGGCAGCCCTGGTCGCCGGGGGGGCGTGTGCGCCCGATAAGGCCAGGATGCGGGCGGCTCAGATCTGGCGCTGGATCCATCATTTCGGCGTTACTGATTTTGATCGCATGACCGATATTGGCAAGGATGTGCGCGTGGTCCTGGCCGACCGCTATGCGGTGGCCCGGCCTGAAGTCACCGAGCGCCAGATCAGCGGCGATGGCACGCGCAAATGGCTGCTAAGATTTGCGCCGGGCATTGAGGCCGAGGCGGTGTTTATTCCAGGCGTCGGCCGGGCCGGGGCCTTGTGTGTCTCAAGCCAGGTGGGCTGCACCCTCAATTGCACCTTTTGCCATACGGGCACCCAGCCCCTGGTGCGTAACCTGACCGCAGCCGAGATCGTCGCCCAGGTCCAGGTGGCGCGCGATGATCTGGAAGAATGGCCATCGCCTTCTGAGGGCCGCCAATTATCCAATATCGTGTTTATGGGCATGGGCGAGCCGCTGTATAATCTCGATGCCGTTTCCGATGCCATGACGATTATCTCGGATAGTGAGGGCATTGCCCTGTCGCGCCGCCGTGTCACGGTCTCGACCAGCGGTGTCGTACCCCAGATCGAACCCCTGGGTACCAAGACCAATGCCATGCTCGCCATATCCTTGCACGCAACCCATGATGAATTGCGCGACACCTTGGTGCCGCTGAACCGCAAATATCCCATTGCCGAGCTGATGGCCGCGATTAAGGCCTATCCGGGCCTTTCCAATGCACGGCGTGTGACCTTTGAGTATGTCATGCTCAAGGGGATAAATGACAGTCTGGCCGATGCAAGATCTCTGGTGCAACTGGTGCGCGGCCTGCCTGCCAAGATCAATCTGATCCCGTTCAATCCTTGGCCGGGCTCTGCGTATGAATGCTCCGACTGGGCCGTGATTGAGAAATTTGCCGCTGTGATCAATAAGGCGGGCTATGCTTCACCAATCCGCACGCCCAGGGGCCGCGATATTCTGGCCGCCTGCGGTCAGCTTAAGTCCGAGAGTGAAAAAATTCGTGCCAGTGCCCTGCGTCAGGCCGCTGACTAAATTCCGTTTCAACACCGCTTCGAGACCCGCCCATGTCGCCTGAAATTCAAGCCTTTACCAATGCTATCGCCATTGCCCTGGCCCATATGGGCCTGACCATGGTGCTCTTATTCGTCGGCGCAACCGTTTATGCCCTGATTACGCCGCACAAAGAGATTCAGCTGATCCAGGAGGGCAATAGGGCCGCGGCCCTGTCGTTTGGCGGCATGATTGTCGCCCTGGCCCTGCCTCTGGCCCTGTCCCTGGCCGGCTCCACCACCTTGGCCGAGGTTGGGCTTTGGGGGGTTATGTCTGTGGCCGTGCAGTTGCTGATTTTCCGGCTGACCGACATGCTTTTGGCCGGTCTGCCCGAGCGCATTCGTGAGGGCGAGATGGCGGCGGCAACCTTGCTGGTCAGTGCCAAGCTGGCAACCGCCATGATCTTGGCCGCCGCCTTTGCCGGTTGATCTGAAGCGCCAATGCATTTCCCCAAGCTTCCCGACTGGCTGATCTATCTGGCTGTGGTTCTGGCCCTGATCATTGCGGCCATTGGTCGCCAGGAAAATGTCAATGCGCCGCCGCCGCCGCCGGTCAGCGCCGATGAGGCCGCAGCCTTGTCTTTGGACACCAGCGCGGTTGGCCAGATTGCTTTGCCAAAAGACCTGCCCCCTTCGCGCATGAGCACAGCCTTTTCGATTGCCGACAATGGCATTTGGCTTACCGCACAGCGCGGCGTGAATAATTGCGGGCGGATCATTGTCATGGTGTCTGGAAGCCGTGGCGTGGTGGCGAGCGTCAGGCCCGTGCCGCAACATGACATCGCCGTCCTGATCACCAAGGGCGGCGCTCCGGCCCTGCCTCTGGCGACGGCCCTGCCGGCCAAACAGGGCGAGCTGGCCTATCATCTGGGCTATTCCAATGGCCTGGCGGGTGAGGCGGCGAGCCGGTATCTTGGCCCCAACAGCCTGGGCGGCAGCAAGCGCGGCGAGGCACCAAGGTCGGTCTTGAACTTTGCTGAGGTCGGCCGCACAGAGGGCCTTACCGCCCCGCTTTCAAGCTTGAGCGGCGCGCCTGCCCTTGATTTGAGCGGCCGGGTGATCGGGGTGACCCTCGATGTCGCTCCCCGCCGAGGCCGGATCTATACCTCAACGCCTCAGAGCCTGATCGCGGCCCTGAGGGTCGCCAAATCCGCCCAGGCTCCGGCGTCAGACACAGGCCTTGCTGTGGGCGAGCCGATCACGGTGGACAATTATGGCCGGGTTGGCGACACCTTGCGCCGCGATATGCGCGTGGTTCGGGTCGCATGCCTCGCCCGCTGAGTCTATTTTGAAGCCCGGTTTTTCACCAGGTCATCAACCACGCCTGGATCGGCCAGGGTTGAGGTATCGCCCAGGGCCCCCAGCTCGTTTTCGGCAATCTTGCGCAAGATTCGGCGCATAATCTTGCCCGACCGGGTCTTGGGCAGGCCCGGTGCCCACTGGATGATATCGGGCGCAGCAAACGGCCCTATCTCCTGGCGCACCCAAAAGATCAGCTCCTTGCGCAGGGCCTCGCTTGGCTCCAGGCCCTGGGCCAGGGTGACATAGGCATAAATGCCCTGGCCCTTGATATCGTGCGGATAGCCGACCACGGCCGCTTCGGTAACGCCGCTATGGCCGACAAGCGCGCTTTCGATCTCAGCCGTGCCCAGGCGGTGGCCAGACACATTGATCACATCGTCAACCCTGCCGGTGATCCAGTAATAGCCGTCCTTGTCCCGCCGACAGCCATCGCCGGTGAAATACTTGCCGGGATAGGTGGTAAAATAGGTGCTGATAAAGCGCTCATGGTCGCCATAAACGCTGCGCATCTGGCCGGGCCAACTATCGGTCAGGCAAAGATTGCCTTCAACCGCGCCTTCCAGAACCCGGCCCTCGGCATCAACCAGTTGCGGCTTGACGCCGGGCAAGGGCTTGGTCGCAGAGCCGGGCTTGAGCGCGGTGGCACCCGGCAGAGGCGAGATCAGCGCCGCCCCGGTCTCGGTCTGCCACCAGGTATCGACAATCGGACAGCGGCCCTCTCCCACCACGCGGTGGTACCAGAGCCAGGCCTCCGGATTGATCGGCTCGCCGACAGAGCCCAATAGGCGCAGGGATTTGCGCGATGTCCTGGTCACGGGCGCATCACCCTCGCGCATCAGGGCGCGAATGGCGGTGGGCGCGGTATAGAAGATCTCGAC
>JBIIZD010000102.1:0-8747 GCA_044346445.1 Caulobacteraceae bacterium | reverse complement strand
CTGCGAGGTTCCAGCCGAAAACATTATGGGCCCGCTTGGCGGCGGCGCAGGCGTGCTGATGAGCGGTCTGGACTATGAGCGCGCCGTACTGGCCGCTGGCCCGTTGGGCATTATGCAGGCGGCCCTGGACATTGTTCTGCCCTATGTTCGTGAGCGCAAACAGTTTGGTAAACCGATTGGCAGCTTCCAGCTGATGCAGGGCAAGATTGCCGACATGTATGTCGCGCTTAATTCCAGCCGCGCCTATGTCTATGCGGTTGCGCGGGCCTGTGATGCGGGCATGACCACGCGCTTTGATGCGGCGGGCGCGATCTTGATGGCCAGTGAAAACGCGGTCAAGGTCTCGCTAGAGGCGATCCAGGCGCTTGGCGGGGCGGGCTATACCCGCGAATGGCCGGTCGAGCGTCTGCTGCGCGATGCCAAACTCTATGATATTGGCGCAGGCACGAATGAGATCCGCCGGTTCCTGATTGGCCGGGAGCTCTTGGGCGCATGACCGTCATTGCCTCAAACATCCAGCCTGGCTCGGACCTGTTCCAAGCCAATGCCGCCTTAAACCAAAGGCTGGCCGACCAGCTCCGTGAACGCACGGCCCATGCAGCCCTAGGCGGGCCAAAATCGGCGCGGGATCGGCATGAGGCGCGGGGCAAGCTCTTGCCCCGTCAAAGGGTCGAACGCCTGCTTGATCCGGGCGCGCCGTTTTTGGAGATGGGCGCCCTGGCCGCCTATGATCTCTATGAGGGCGAGGCCCCGGGCGCTGGCATTATTACCGGTATTGGCCGGGTCAGCGGCCGCGAGGTGATGATTGTGGCCAATGATGCCACGGTCAAGGGCGGGGCCTATTTCCCCATGACGGTGAAAAAGCATCTGAGGGCGCAGGAGGTCGCGCTGCAAAACCACTTGCCATGCCTGTATCTGGTCGATTCTGGCGGTGCAAACCTGCCCCATCAGGCCGAAGTCTTTCCTGACCGCGATCATTTCGGGCGCATCTTCTATAATCAGGCCCAGATGAGCGCCTTGGGCATTGCCCAGATTGCCTGTGTCATGGGCAGTTGCACGGCGGGCGGGGCCTATGTTCCGGCCATGTCGGACGAGACGGTAATCGTGCGCGGCGCTGGCGACGAAAGCCAGGGCACGATCTTTCTGGGCGGGCCGCCCCTGGTCAAGGCCGCAACCGGCGAGGTGATTAGCGCAACCGAGCTTGGCGGGGCCGACACCCATGGCCGCAGATCGGGCGTGGTTGATCATGTGGCTGACAATGACGAGCACGCGATTGCAATTATCCGCGCGATTGTCGCGCGCCTGGGGCCGGTCACCAAGGCAAAGCTTGCCCTGATCGCACCGCGCCCGCCCAAGCTCGATCCCGCCCAGCTTTACGGCATAATCCCCAGCGATGTGCGTGCGCCCTATGATGTGCGCGAAGTGATCGGACGGCTGGTCGATGGCTCTGAATTTGATGAGTTCAAGGCCCTTTATGGCACCACCCTGGTGACAGGCTTTGCCCATATCTGGGGCTGTCCGGTGGCCATCTTGGCTAATAATGGTGTTTTGTTTTCCGAAAGCGCCTTGAAGGCTGCGCATTTTATCGAACTGGCCTGCCAGCGCAAAATCCCCTTGGTTTTCTTGCAAAACATTTCCGGCTTTATGGTCGGCGGGCGCTATGAGGCGGGCGGCATTGCCAAGGACGGGGCCAAGATGGTCAATGCCGTGGCCACCGCCAATGTGCCCAAATTCACGGTCCTGATCGGCGGCTCGTTTGGCGCGGGCAATTACGGCATGTGCGGCCGGGCCTATTCGCCGCGCCTCTTGCTGACCTGGCCCAATGCGCGGATCAGTGTCATGGGCGGCGAGCAGGCCGCCAGCGTTCTGGCCACCGTCAAGCGCGACGGCATGGAGGGCCGGGGCGAGACCTGGTCCAAGCCGGACGAAGACGCCTTCAAGGCTCCAATCCGTGAGCGCTACGAGACCGAAGGTGATCCCTATTTCGCAAGCGCCAGACTTTGGGATGACGGCATTATCGACCCGCTCCAGACCCGCGACGTGCTTGGCCTAGCCCTGATGGCCTCGCTTAATGCCCCTATAGATGACGCCCGATTTGGCGTCTTTCGGATGTAAGCGCCATGTTTGGTTCCCTACTCATTGCCAATCGCGGCGAGATTGCCTGCCGCGTGATCAAGACCGCAAGGCGGATGGGGCTGCGCACGATTGCGGTCTATTCCGATGCCGACGCCCAAAGCCCGCATGTGAAACTGGCCGATACGGCAATCTGGGTCGGTCCCGCCCCCGCCCGCGACTCCTATCTGGTTCAGGAAAAAATCTTGGAAGCGGCAGCGCTCAGCGGGGCAGAGGCCATCCATCCCGGCTATGGCTTTCTGTCTGAAAACGCCAGTTTTGCCCAGGCCGTGATCGATGCTGGCCTGATCTGGATTGGGCCAAAGCCGTTTGCCATAACCGCCATGGGCCTCAAGGATCAGGCCAAGGCCCGCATGATCGCAGCGGGCGTGCCCGTAACCCCCGGCTATATGGGCGATGATCAGGGCGATGCACTCCTGAAATCCGAGGCCGACCAGATCGGCTATCCCGTCCTGATCAAGGCCGTGGCGGGCGGCGGCGGCAAGGGTATGCGCAAGGTCGAGCGCAGTGAGGATTTTCTAGCCGCCCTGGCCTCTTGCCAAAGAGAAGCCGTCGCCAGTTTTGGCGATGCCAGGGTCCTGATCGAGGTCTATGTCAGCCGCCCACGCCATATTGAGGTCCAGGTGTTTGGCGACAGCCATGGCAATGTCGTGCACATGTTCGAGCGCGACTGCTCCTTGCAACGGCGCCACCAAAAGGTCATCGAGGAGGCCCCTGCCCCTGGCATGGACACGGCCACGCGCGCGGCCATTTGCGACGCGGCCATCCGCGCTGCCAAGGCTGTCGATTATGAAGGCGCGGGCACGGTCGAGTTTATTGCTGACGCGTCCGATGGTCTGCGGCCCGACCGCATCTGGTTCATGGAAATGAACACCAGACTTCAGGTCGAGCACCCGGTGACCGAGGCCGTGACCGGGCTTGATCTGGTCGAATGGCAATTGCGTGTCGCCGCCGGTGAGCCCCTGCCCCTGTCGCAAGACCAGATCAGGCTCAATGGCCATGCCATGGAGGCCAGGCTCTATGCCGAAAGCCCCTCGACCGGCTTCTTACCCTCCATCGGCGCGCTGGACCGGTTTAGCCTGCCAAACACACTGCGCATTGACAGCGGCGTGGCCCAGGGCGGCGCGATCAGCCCGTTTTACGATCCCATGATTGCCAAGCTGATTGCCCATGCCCCAACCCGCAAGGCCGCGGCCCTGCGGCTTGCGCAAGGCTGCTGTGAGGTCGAGGTCTATCCGGTCGCGACCAATGCCGCCTTCCTGGCCCGCAGCCTGTCCGATCCGGACTTCTTGGCCGGTGAACTGGATACCCGTTTTATCGACGACCGGCTCGATGGCCTGGCCGCAATGCAAGCGCCCAGCCAAGCGGCCTGGATTGCGGCGGCCAAGGCCTTGGCCAGCCCCACCGATCCCTCGCCCTGGCAGGCCCTGCAAGGCTTTCGCCTCAATGCTGCGCAGCACTATGCGGTCCAGCTGATCTGCGGCAGCCAAACCCGTCTGGTCGCCATAGACCCCGCCCTGCCCTGCCCAGCAACAGCCTGGCCACACGGCGGCGATATGATCGTATTTGAATCTGGCCAGGCCCACACCTTTAGCGCACCAGATCCAAGCGCAGTTTGCGGCGACGCCATCAGCGACGGCATCATCCTATCGCCCATGCCCGGCAAGATTGTCGCCTGCCCGGTCCAGACGGGCGACACCGTGCGAAAGGGCGACCCCATCATCACCCTAGAAGCCATGAAGATGGAACACGTGCTAACCGCACCCTTTGACGGCGTGGTCGAAAGCCTGAGCGCAGGCCTTGGCGATCAGGTGGTCGAGGGGTTTGTACTGGCACGGCTGGGGGCGAGCGGGGCGGGGTAACTCGTTCTCGATTGCTTAGGCCTTAGCGGCGATGGTCCGCCCAAAGGCTCATGATCTGACGCCCTACTCCCACACAGGTATAACGAGAATTTTACCGTAATTTGAGCCTTGGTTGACGGGCATGGCAAGAGGTGTCTGCGCCAAGTCTCTAGGCTGCTAAGGCGCGTCAGAGGCGGGGTATGCGCAATTTCTTCAGGACTTGCTCCGCGCGGCCAACCAAACCGTTCACCTGATCGTCCAAGACCTGGGACCCGGCGCAGGCGACCCACTGGCGCGAATCGAGATGGCCGCGCATCGGCCACCCGATACGCTAGGCGCCGAGCAGGCCCTAGTGCGTGATTGGCCGGACTATAGCAAACCCATGAACCGGCTGGAGCTTGCGCGGCGGCTTGACCGTGCGGCGGTGCGGCGGGCGGCAGCGGTAGAGCCTGAACTCAACACCCTGCTCAAATGCATCGGACTTTAGCGTCTGCTTCTAAGATTCTAACCCAGTGCTCTGCCAAATCTCTATACTTCCACCCTACTAGCCCCCGATACGGCCGCCTGCCCGGGCCTTAGATCAGAATCATGGCTGCATGCGCTCTGGCCCTGCGCGTCAAGCGTGTAGCGCAACTTGACGCTTGGGCGGACTGACCGCGCGGAACACCCATTTTTGCGCTACCGTTTAGACCAGGAATCAACAGTTTTCCACAGTAGCAGCAAAATTCATCGCTTAATAGATAAGTTGCGCAAAAGTAGATTAAAACCTTAACCAACTGTATTAATTATAACATCTATTAGCATTGCAGAAATCGATATAAACTGCCACAATGACTGAAAACAAAAACTTAATTAAATTTATTTTTGCCAATAGAAAATTGAATTCAATAATAAATTTGGAATTTTATAAAAACGTATGATTTTTGAATATACATAGTTATTGATTTATGGTTGTAGACTTACATATAAAAAATTTGGGAATCTTATCGGGGGAATGCGTCCGTGTTTGAAAAATTAAAAGCTATTGAAGCTATTTTAGATAAAAGAGTAATCACATACGAATTTGAGATTATCTTGAATTTGTACCCTAATCAAATTAAATCGAGTACGGAACTGTGGAACCTGAGCAATTCTAGCTATTCTACCTTCTATATAATCATTAAAAGTATGGTTTCTGAGGGCACGCTAGTCATTTGCAGGTCTGAAACCGATAAGCGTCTTCGGTTGTATAAGTTGAACGAAAGCCTTGTCGAACAACTAGAGGCTCTGACTCTAACCTAAGCCGCAAGGCCGCTGCGACGCGCGACTCAATCTTTCCGCGCAATTGTTTAAACGAAAACGAGGTCTGCAAAAGGGAAACCGTCCGTGACCGGACGGCTGAAAGCATTCGGCGGCGTTTTTATGCCTACCAAGGCTCGACAAGTGCAGCGCTTGGCTAGAAACTGGGGCTTACCAAAACGAAAGGGAGCACCAATGTTTTCACACATCATGATCGGCACCAATAATCTGGAAAAGGCCAAGACCTTTTATGACGCGGTGCTGGGCACGCTCGGCGTGTCGCCGGCCCATATTGATGGCCACCGGATCTTCTATTTCACGCCCACGGGTGTGTTTTCCGTATCCTTGCCGATCGATGGCAAGCCAGCCACGGCGGCCAATGGCGGCACGATCGGTTTTGCCTGTACCTCTGGCGAGCAGGCCAATGCCTGGCATGAGGCTGGGCTGGCCAATGGCGGCACGGCTTGCGAAGACCCGCCCGGCGTCCGTGAAGGCGCGACCGGAAAGCTTTATCTGGCCTATCTGCGCGACCCCGACGGCAACAAGATCTGCGCCCTACAGCGTCTGGGCTAGAGTCTTTTGCGGACAGGTGAACAGCCTGTCCGCATACTGGCCCTGCGCATTTTGTGCGACATAAGGACCAAGCCCTATGAAACTGTCCAGCTTTTCTGCCGGTCAAACCCCCGAACTGGGGGTGGTGATCAGCCCAGACCAGATGCTCAGCCTGTCCAGGGCTGCACCGTCCTTGGCAACAGACATGCTGGACCTGATCGCCCGCTGGCCGCAAATTCAGGGCGAGGTGCGCCGCCTTGCGCAGGAGGCCAGGGACACCCTGGCCATGCGCGATCTAAGGCTCCTGGCCCCGATTACGCGCCCGGGCAAGATTATGGCCATAGGCCTGAACTATGCCGACCATATTGCCGAAAGCCAGCTTGGCACGCCCGAACATCAGCTCTGGTTTACCAAGGCCATTACCGCCATCACCGGCCCATTTGACCCGATCCAGATTCCCAAGGTGTCGCAGGCGGTCGATTATGAGGCCGAACTGGTCGCCGTGATCGGCAAAGGCGGGCGTCACATTTCAAAGGCCGATGCCGCTTTATCCGTGTTTGGCTATTGTGTCGGCAATGACGTGACCGAGCGGGCCTGGCAGCATCGCACAACCCAGTGGTCGCTGGGCAAGAGCTTTGACACCCATGCCCCGATTGGCCCTTGGATTACCACAGCCGACGAGATCGCCGACCCCCACGCCTTGAGCATTCGCGGCCTTGTTAATGGCCAATTGCGCCAAAACTCCAATACTGGTCAAATGGTGTTTAATCTGTGGGACCAGATCGCGCATATATCGCAAGCCATGACCCTGGAAGCGGGCGACCTGATCTTTACCGGCACACCCGGCGGCGTTGGCGCAGGCTTTAAGCCGCCCAAATACCTAACGCCCGGCGACCGGGTGCGGATCGAGATCGAGGGCTTGGGGGCCATTGAGAATGTGTGCGCGCAAGAGCGGTAGGCCTAGCCTGAACACCCCTTCGTGCGGCAACCGTCCGCCTACCCCCTATACGACCACAAATTTTCAAGTCATGCTCATCCAAACAACTGTTTGAGGACGCCATGACCGACCAATTGATCGAAACCTTTGAAGACGGTATCGCTACCCTGACCATGAACCGGCCGCAGGCGCGCAATGCCTTGACCGGTGAAATGCTTGGCGCCCTGTCGGCAGCCGCCGCAAGGCTGGCGCTGGATTCCAATGTTCGGCTCGTGGTCGTGACCGGCGCGGGCGGCGCGTTTTGCGCGGGCGGCGACGTCAAGGGCTTTGTCGCGGACAAGGCCCCCGGCGCGCATGTGCCCAGCTTTGAAGACCGGGTCAACGGCCTGCGCAATGGCATGGACTTAAGCCGCATCTTGCACGACATGCCAAAGCCGACCCTTGCCGTGATTCCAGGCGCAGCCGCAGGCGCTGGCCTGTCCATTGCTCTGGCCTGTGATATGCGCATTTGTACCAATGAGGCCAAGCTGACCACCGCCTTTTCCAAGATCGGCGCGTCTGGCGATTATGGCGGCAGCTATTTTCTGACCAAGCTGGTGGGTCCAGCCAAGGCGCGCGAGCTTTATTTCACCGCCGATGTGATCAGCGGTGCTGAGGCTGCACGGCTTGGCATTGTCAGCAAGGCCGTGCCTGCGGCGGAACTGGCCAACGAGGCCGCCGCCATGGCCAAGCACCTGGCCAGCCTGCCGACCGCCGCCATTGGCTATATGAAGAAAAACCTCGGCCTGGCCGAAAGCGGCAGCCTGACCGAGGTCCTGGACATGGAGGCCATCCATATGGTGCGCACCATGATGACCGATGACCACAAGGCCGCCTCGCTAGCCTTTGTCGAGAAACGCCCCCCTGTCTTTAAAGGCCGATAGAAAAGTGCGGCAAAGACCGCCTGTGCAGTAACGATAACCAGGATTAGGAAACATCATGGTCCAAGCCCTCGCCGCAGTCGCCCGCGCGCCAAATGCTGATTTCACCCTGGAGGCGGTGGAACTGGATGCCCCCCGCCCCGACGAAGTCCTGGTGCGGATTCATGCCGTGGGGGTTTGCCATACCGATCTTGTGTTCAAGGACGCGGCCATGATCGCCCAGCCTGCGGTCTTGGGACACGAGGGGGCTGGCGTGGTTGAGGCCGTGGGGGCCCGCGTGACCAAGGTCAAGCCGGGCGACCGGGTGGCCATCACCTTCCGCTCCTGCGGCGCTTGTGCGCGCTGCGATAGCGGCGATCCGGCCTATTGCTATGCCATGCCCATGCTGAACTATATCGGCATGCGCCCCGACGGGACCAGGGCCATTCATCAGGGCGCGGTCGATGTCTCGTCAAACTTTTTTGGCCAGTCCTCGTTTGCCACCTATGCCCTGACCTATGAGCGCAATGTGCTCAAATTACCGAACGATATTCCGTTTGAACTGGCAGCCCCGCTGGGCTGCGGGGTCCAGACCGGGGCGGGCGGGATAATCAAGGCCTTGGCCGCCAAGCCCGGCTCATCGGTCCTGATTACAGGCGGCGGGGCTGTGGGCCTATCGGCTGTGATGGGCGCAGTGATTCAGGGCTGCGCCAAGATTATCGTGGTCGAGCCCATGGCCAGCCGCCGCGATCTGGCCTTAAGCCTTGGGGCCACAGACGTGATCGACCCCCTTGCGTCCAAGGACCTGGCCGCCAGCGTGCGCGCGATCTTGCCCAATGGCGTGGACTATGCGTTTGACACCACAGGCCGCGGCGACACGCTCAATGCCAGCGTCGCAGCCCTAGCCCCCAAGGGCGTGCTTGGTATTGTCGGTATTCCAGCGCCCGGCACAGCCATGCCCGGCGATCTGGGCAGTCTCTTGACCCTTGGCCAGACCGTGCGCGGCATTATCGAGGGCGACAGTGATCCGGACGTGTTTATTCCCGAATTGATCGCCTATTGGCGGGCGGGTAAATTACCGCTCGAAAGGCTTGTGAAAACCTTCGA
>JBIIZD010000101.1:0-8868 GCA_044346445.1 Caulobacteraceae bacterium | reverse complement strand
CCGTTGTCAGGCCGCCAACTGTCCCCCCAAACGAAAATATGGCCCGATAGGCCTCACGTTCTTGTAGCAGGCAACCTAAAACCGGCAGTCCTGCTGCCTCAAATTCCGCGCGGATGTGGCGAAAGGTGCGGGGCTGAATTACGGCGCTTACCCGATTAAAGAACAAGGCGAACGGCACGGGCCGACCAATGGCCTTCTCCGTCGACTTGACCAACTTGACGGCCCGAGCGGCCTGGGCCGCGTCGAGGTGCGAGCCTTGCAGCGGGATCAGGACAAGGTCTGACCGCGACACAGCATAGGACACGGTCAAGGATGCCGTGCCCTCAAGGTCACAGATGACAAAGGTCGAGCGTTGGGCTTCTTCCTCAATAACATCCATCACTGTGTCTTGCGTGACGTCACGAATGACCCGCATGTTTTCTGGTCGGCCGGGTAGTTGTGACCATGATGATACCGGTTGATTGGGGTCGGCATCAATCATTGAGACCGGCGCGCCCTTGTCCGCCAAGAGCCCCCCCAATAATACGGCGGACGTGGTCTTGCCGACGCCGCCCTTGGGGCTGACGAATGAGATTACTGGCATGTCGTCTGAGCCGAAGCCCCTCCTGAAAATATGACCGGCGGCCTAGGGCCTAGGCAACGGCTTGTCTATAGATAACCCCGGCTAGGCCGCGCTAGCTTGGGTTAGGCTGAGTTAGCTGCGGCTATGCGACGCTATCTAGTTCTATCGAATATATAGCTATAACCAATCTATTGTCTAGTTATTGACGTCGATTTGATATCAAAAATATCTTAGGGTAGCGCCACGCTATATACAAATATAAAATCGATATTAATGCGCTATTCCATAATAGCAAAAAGATATCCTAAACCTGCTCAGGGACCCATTTTGTGCCGTAGCAGCGATATCAGCTCCCGACCCTCGCAACGTCAAGCGCGATGTCTTATGCTCGCCGTAGCGCTAAACTGGCGCGATCTGGGGCTATCCAGAGGCGCGCCCGGCAATCCCGAGCGCACAAGCCCGGTTCAGCGGCAATTTGAGCGTCAAAAGCACCGAATTCAGGGGTGCTGACGACCCACGAGGGACTGATAATCAACGCGCCCCGAGACACTGACGTTAAGATCAGTGACCAAACCATTATTGAGGGAGTATACCCAGCCATGAACCGACAAGGTCTGACCGCGATCCCAAGCATCTTGAACAAACACATCCGAAGCGACATTGCGCACTTGGCGAATGACGCTGAGCTCACACAAACGATTTAGCCGCTCAGGACCGTCCGCTAGCGCCTCGAGGTCTAAACGGTTCTCGTCATAGGTTTCCCGAATCGGATGCAGCCAATGATCAATCAGGCCGTGACGCTGACCATCCACCGCCGCAGAAATGCCGCCGCAGCCATAATGGCCGACAACCATAATGTGACGCACCCTTAGCACCTCGACCGCATACTGAAGCACGGACAGATAATTGGCGTCCTGAGGCGGGGCCAGATTGGCAACATTACGATGGACAAACAGCTCACCAGGGTCGAGGCCAACGATCTCGTTGGCGGGCACGCGGCTGTCAGAACAGCCGATCCACAAATATTCCGGTGACTGCTGGGAGGCGAGGCGACGAAAAAACTCAGGATCGACCTGCGTCTTGGCGGCCGACCAAGCGCGGTTTTTGTCAATTAGATCCTTAATCATGCCGTCTCCGATACTCGTCATATAAGGGCTTAAACCCGCTATGGGCAGGTTTGCAAGTGTATCTGTCCAATGCGAGCGATCCGATTGATCTGCGGCTTGATTGCGCATTGAAGGCTGGTCATCCGCCGCCCCCGACACCATCGTTCCGACAATCCCTAGAGATGCCGCCCGTGGCGTTTACAGAAAACCGAGGACCGGGGGAGGGGGCACAACGCCGACAAGGTCACGGCGACACAAGGGCCAGGAGCTTTTTAAGCCAAGGTCAAGACCAACCCGCCAATGTTACCGGGATTTAATTTGTAATGCCGATAAAGCGGTGAAACAAATTTCTGCTGTATTGCCAAAGGGGAGGCTTATCGTGCTCGCTATCGAAAACCTTAAACATGTCTACGCAAATGGGGTTGAGGCTCTGCGCGGTATTGACCTGGTCATACCCAATGGCATGTTTGGTCTGCTTGGTCCCAATGGTGCGGGTAAATCCACCCTGATGCGGACGATTGCCACCTTGCAAACCCCGACCTCGGGTCATGTTCGATTTAGGGATATAGATGTCTTGCAAGACCCAGAGGGCTTGCGTCGGACGCTGGGCTATTTGCCACAAGACTTTGGCGTGTATCCCCGCGTTTCGGCTTATGACATGCTCGATCATATCGCGGTGCTCAAAGGTGTTGCTAAGGCCTCTGAGCGCAAGGGCTTGGTTGAGGCCCTGCTCAATCAAGTCAATCTTTGGACCGTGCGCCACAAGGCCCTAGCCGGGTTTTCCGGGGGCATGCGTCAGCGATTTGGTATTGCCCAGGCGCTGATTGGTGATCCATCACTCATTATAGTGGATGAGCCGACGGCCGGGCTAGACCCTGAGGAGCGCAACCGCTTCTTAAACCTGTTGGCCGAGATTGGCGAAAATGTTGTGGTCATCCTTTCGACCCATATTGTTGAGGATGTCTGCGATCTTTGCCCGAATATGGCCATCTTGGCCGAGGGCCGTATTCTAAGCCAGGGCTCGCCTTTGGCCCTTATGGACCAACTCAAGGGCCGGGTCTGGAAGAAAACCATCAGCCGCCACGATCTCGAGACGGTACGTCACTCCTATAATGTCATCTCCAGCCGCCTGTTTGCCGGCGCGACCCTTGTGCATGTTCTGGCGGACAAGTCCCCGGGTGAAGGGTTTGAGCCGGTAAGCGGTGGGCTGGAGGACGTGTATTTCTCCGTCCTGACCCAAGCGCGTCGCGCGGCCTAAGCGGGGAGGGGGCATAATGTTTAGTAAGATTGCTGGGTTCGAGCTGCGCTATCAGCTGCGCCAACCCCTGTTCTGGTCGGTTGTCCTTATCTTTTTCCTGCTAACCTTTGGATCGGTGACGATTGATCAAATTAGCATTGGCTCGGGGGGCAATATCCATAAGAACGCCCCGGTGGCGATTGCCCAGACCCATCTGATCTGGTCGCTGTTCTATATGTTCGTCACCACGGCCTTTGTTGCGAATGTGATTGTTCGCGATGACGAGACCGGGTTTGGCCAGATTATCCGCTCCACCCGCATAAGCCGCCTGGCCTATTTGTTTGGCCGCTTTAGCGGTGCGTTTGCAGCTGTGCTCTTGTCATTTCTAAGCGTGCCACTGGCGATCTTTATCGGCTCGCTCATGCCTTGGGTTGATCCCGAGACGCTCGGAGTCAATCATCTGGCCTATTATGCCTTTGCCTATGGCGTGCTGGCCCTGCCTGCCCTGCTGCTTACCAGTGCTGCGTTTTTTGCTCTTGCAACCGTGACCCGCTCGATGATGTCGACCTATTTGGGGGTTGTGGCATTTTTTGTTGTCTATCTGATCATTAATACCGTGCTGGATAAGCCCGAATGGGAACAGGTGGTCAGCATATTCGACCCGTTTGGCCTTTCCGCCTATGGTCTGGCCACGCGCTATTATACGGCAACTGAGGCCAATAGCTTGATTCCGCCTTTGAGTGGCGCGCTGCTTTATAGCCGCCTGTTTAGTCTTGGTCTGTCGGCGGGCTTCTTGGCTTTAGCCTATAGCCTATTTCGCTTTGAGGCCCCGGTCGCCAAGGTCAAAAAAGCTTCGAAAAAACCAGAGCCTGTCTATCAGGCCAGTGCAAACAGCAGCAAACCCGCCTTGTTTGGCCCCGGCGCAAATCTGGCGATCTTGAGCGCCCGCACCCGCCTGGAAATGGCCCAGGTGTTCAAGAGCCCCGCCTATATCGTCCTGTTGGCGCTTGGCATATTCAATGCTGGTGGGGGGTTGTGGTTTAGCAATGAGATGTATGGCGGGACGATTTACCCGGTTACACGGGTGATGATCTCAACCCTGATCGGCGCGTTTGGCATTATTCCGATCCTAGTGGCCATATACTATTCCGGCGAGTTGGTCTGGCGCGAGCGTGACCGTCGCATGCATGAAATTATTGATGCGGCGCCAATCCCCGATTGGGCGTTTTTTATCCCCAAGACCCTAGCGGTCAGTCTGGTCCTGATCTCAACCCTTTGTGTCGGTGTTCTAACCGCCATAACGGTTCAGCTCTTGCGTGGCTATTTCAATCTTGAGCTTGGCAAATACGTCTTGTGGTACGTTCTGCCCCAGGCGCTCGAATGGGTGCTGCTGTCGGTTCTGGCGGTGTTTTTTCAGACCCTGTCACCGCAAAAATTCATCGGTTGGGGCCTGATGGTGCTTTATCTCATCTCGACCCTGGTCCTGAACAATCTAGGTTTCGAACACAATCTTTATCAGTATGCCGGGGCGCCCGGCGTGCCCCTGTCGGACATGAACGGCCAGGGCCGGTTCTGGATCGCCGCGGCCTGGTTTAAGCTGTACTGGACCGCGTTTGCCCTGATCTTGTCGGTTCTGGCTTATGGTCTGTGGCGGCGGGGGACAGAAACCCGCCTGATGCCGCGTCTACGCCGTCTGCCTAGTCGGTTGCGGGGCGCGGCTGGTCTGATCATGGCCGCAAGCCTGCTGGTCTTTGTTGGCACCGGCGGCTTTATTTATCTCAATACAAATGTCTGGAATGTTTACCGCACCCAGATTGAAGACGAAAAATGGCTGGCCGACTACGAAAAGGCGCTATTGCCTTACGAAAAACAGCCCCAGCCGCGCATATATAGTGTGCAGCTCAATATCGACCTCTATCCGCATGAGCCAAGGGTCGTGACCCGCGGCGTCTATGCCTTCGAGAACAAGACGAGCGCGCCTTTGCGCGAAATTCACCTCAATTTCGACCGCGACCTCAAGGTCGATGCCCTATCGATTGAGGGGGCAAGGCCCACCAAGACCTATGAACGGTTTAATTATCGTATTTTTACCTTCGACACGCCCATGCAGCCTGGCGAGCGGCGGCGCCTGACCTTTACCACCAGCCGCGCGCAAAAAGGCTTCAAGAACCGGGGTAATACCAACCGGATTGTCGACAATGGCACCTTCATCAGCGACACCGAAATCGCGCCTGTGTTTGGCATAAGCCGAAATGGCCTGCTTGAGGACCGCGCCAAGCGGCGTAAATATGGTCTGCCGCCTGAGGTGCGCATGGCCAAGCTCGGCGATCAGGCCTCACGCGGCTATACCTATCTTCGGCCAGACAGCGATTGGGTACAGGCCGACCTGACGGTCAGCACTGTGGCTGACCAGACCCCTATTGCACCGGGCTACAAGGTGTCTGAAATTGTCGCCGATGGCCGCCGCACCGTGCACTTTCGCACCGAGGCCCCGATCCAGAATTTTTTCTCAATCCAGTCGGCACGCTATAAGGTCCGCTCTGAGCTCTATAAGGGCATTGATCTAGCTATCTATTATGACGCCCAGCATGCCTGGAATATTGAGCGCATGCTTAAGGCTATGAAGGCGTCGCTGGATTATTATCAGACTAATTTTAGCCCCTATCAGTTTCGCCAGGCGCGCATTTTGGAGTTTCCAGACTATGCTCAGTTCGCCCAGTCCTTTGCCAATACGATTCCCTATTCCGAAGGCATTGGCTTTATCGCCAACTATAAGGACCCTGAAAAAATTGATCTGGTGACCTATGTCACGGCGCACGAATTGGCGCACCAATGGTGGGGGCATCAGGTGATCGGCGCTGATCAACAGGGCTCGACCGTCTTGTCGGAAACGCTTGCCCAGTATTCCGCCCTGATGGTGATGGAAAACCTGTATGGGCCTGAAAAGATCCGCAAATTCCTCAGCTATGAACTGCGTAACTATCTGAGTAGGCGCGGCAGTGAGGCGGTTGAGGAACTGCCCCTCGCGCGGGTCGAGAACCAGGGCTATATACATTATAATAAGGGAGCCTTGGTCATGTATCGGCTCAAGGACGAGCTAGGTGCCGAGGCCGTCAATCGCGCCCTGCGACGGGTTCTGGCACAATATGCCTTTAAGGCCGCGCCTTATCCAACCTCACTAGACCTGATCGCCGCCCTGCGTGCCGAGGCTCCGGCCGATAAACAGGCCCTGATCACAGACCTGTTCGAGAAGATCACGCTCTATGACATCAAGACCACCCAGGCCGTGACCAAAAAGCGCGCTGACGGGCGCTTTGATCTGACCCTCACCATCCTTGCGCAGAAGCTCTATGCCGATGGCCAGGGTAAGGAGACCAAGACCCCTCTGAGCGAGGTGATTGATATTGGGGTGTTTACGGTCAAGCCAGACAATAAGGCGTTTAACCGCAAAAGCATCCTGGCCTTTGAGCGCAGGGCCCTGCACTCTGGCTCACAAACCCTGACCTTTACCCTCAATGCTGAGCCAAAATTTGCCGGAATTGATCCCTATGCCAAACTGATTGATCGTAATACGGATGATAATGTCCGCACGGTGGACCGAGTCTCAAAGTGAAGCGATCTAGCATATGTCACGGCGCGCATTCTCAGGCCCTGTACCTATAGAGCATGAGGGTCTAGGATTGACCAAGACTCCAAAAGGTTCGGAGAAGATTATGGGAATGCAAGAAAACTCCTCGGCCGAGACGGCGATTAAGACGGCCGCTAAGGATATCAATTCCACCCTGCACGGGATTGATGTGGAATCTTTGATGAGCGATCTTGGCCAAAGACTTGAACTAACGGTCAAGCGGGCCCTAACGGCGGTACAGACCCAGTCCAAGGCCTATATGAATGAGGCCGAAGCACGGGTAGAGTATGCAGAGCACTATGTCGCTGATCGGGTTCGCGCCAAACCGGTCACGGCCATGGCCACAGCCATCGGTGCCGGTGTGCTGCTGGGCCTGCTATTAAGTTCTGGCCGTAAGCGGTGATCACAGCAAAGATTCTCAAGGCGCTAGCGGCGGGGGCGATAATCGTCTCTGCCGTGGGCGTAGCCGTGGTTGCCGCGGCGTTTTCTGTTCATGCCCTGCTTTTGCCTATGATGGGCGAAGCGGGAAGCGCCGCACTGGTTGCTGCGGCTTTCGCTATTTTGGCTGCATTGGCGGCCATGGTCGCGGTCGGGCGCGTCGAGCCGCGGCAAACTACGCCTGAGCCGTCCCCCCTGATTGACCTACTGCTTGACCTTGTCCGCGCCAAGCCGCTGATCAGCTCGGCGGTAGCAGCCTTGGTGGGCTTGATCCTATCGCGAAATCCAGAATTGCTTGCCACCCTGATCCGTACTTTTACAGCGGCCCCGCCGCCGCCCAAGGACGATTAAAGCCGGTCGCGCAGGGCATACCAGCTTAAGCCCGCGACTAGGGCTGGCCAGCGCAATAGCTTTCCACCCGGAAAGGCTGGGGTCGGCAAGCGCGATAACAGGGTAAGGCCGGACATTTCGCCCAAGCTGGCCTTGGCTAGGGTCTTACCAAAATAAGGGGCCAGCATAACGCCTTGACCACTATAGCCCGCGGCAGCCAAGACGCCGGGGGTGATCTGGCGCACAAAAGGTACCCGGTTCATGGTTATACCCAATGCACCGCCCCAGGCATGGCTGATAACCTTAGCCTCAAGGTTTGGATAGATTCTCAGCATGTGGCGGCGGACGAACCGAACCAGGTCTGCTGGATACCAAGGGCTGTAATTTTCGCCGCCACCAAACAATAGTCGGCCGTCCGGCGATTTACGAAAATAATTGATGACAAACCGGCTATCGGCCACCGCCATATCGCTGCGGATGATGTTGGCGGCTTGATCGCCCAGAGGTTCGGTTGCGAGAATGAAATTGTTGATCGGCATGACCTTGGCCTCGATCTGAGGCGAGAGGCCGTCAATATAACCGTCGCCCGTTAGGATCAGCCGGTCGCACACAACCTCGCCCAGCGCCGTCCTAACCCTCATGCCTTGAACGGTCTTGTCCCAGGACACTGCCCGGCTGTGTTCATAAATTGCCGCCCCGGCGTGGCAGGCAGCGCGCCCCAGGCCCAAGGCGAGGTTTAAGGGGTGCAGATGGCCGCCGCCCAAATCGCGCGTGCCGCCATAATAGACATCGGTGCCCAGATCGTCCGCCAGCTCGGCCTGGCTGACCATGCTAATCTGTTCATAGCCATAGACCTTGGCCATATGCTCCATATGGCGAAGATCGTCGGCCTCGCGGCCAGGCCGGTGGCGGGCATGGATCAGGCCGGGCTTGAAATCGCAGTCGATCGCATGGTCGGCGATAAGGTCTGACAAGTGTGCCCGCGCATCGAGGGCCAGTTGCCACAGGGCCTTTGCATCCGTTTGGCCCATCGCGTGTTCGAGCCAGTCCTGATCGCGCCTTTGGCCGGGATGCACCTGACCACCATTGCGGCCCGATGCGCCAGAGCCCACTGTGGCCGCTTCAAGCACTATGACCGAAACACCGTGGCTGGCCAGTTCAAGCGCCGCGCCAAGGCCGGTATAACCGGCACCAATCACACACACCTGCGCCCTGTGTGCGCCTCGAAGGGTGGGCAGGCTAGGGGAGGGGTGGGCCGTGGCGGCATACCAGGACCTGGCGGGGTGACCCTTGTTATACGCGCTCATGGTCAGACATTCAGCAGCAGGAATTCGCGCTCCCACGGGCTGATCGTGCGCATAAAGGCTTCATACTCGGCCATCTTAACCCGCGAATAGGCGTTAATGAAGCTGGCTCCGAGAATCTCGGCCAAGGGCGCGCAGGCCTGGAGGTGGGTTACCGATTCAATCAGGCTGCGGGGCAGCTCGACCCCGCGAAGATTGGCGTCTGTATCCACCGGTGCTGAGGGCTTCAACCCCTCCATCATGCCCAGATACCCGGTAGCCAA
>JBIIZD010000019.1:0-31384 GCA_044346445.1 Caulobacteraceae bacterium | reverse complement strand
GCGGCGCCGAATACGAAATCAAGCTCCTGCCCAAGGTCAAGCTGGAGATTGCCATTGCCATCGATCTCGTCGAGGCCGTGGTTGAGGCGATTGCCCGCACCGCCAATACCGGCAAGATCGGCGATGGTAAGGTGTTTGTTACCGATCTGGAGCAGGCCCTGCGCATCCGCACGGGCGAGCGCGACGCCCTGGCCATAGCGGGCTAGGCGGGCTTAAGCCTGCCTTGGCCGAGGTGCCAGCCCAACCTGATGCGGATAGGCAGGGCCATAGCCCGCCGCCTTAAGCGCAGTCAGTACGGCGACAAGCAGGTCTGATCGCACGGTCGCCAAGTCCTCCTTGGCAATCCAGGCCCGCAAGGTCACCTCGGTCCAGTTTTCGGTGACATTGGTCGCCTCGCAAAGCGGCGCAGGATCGGTCAGCACCACCGGGTTCTGGCTGGCCACCGTGCTGATTATGCCCAAGGCCGCGGCTAGGTCATCGTCAAAATCAATCCGAAACACCAGATCCAGCCGCCTTTGCGCATGATGGCTGAAATTGACAATCGTATCGCCAAACACCTTGCCATTGGGCACCACCACCTTGATATTGTCCAGGGTCGCCAACTCGGTGACAAACAGGTCCAGCGCGGTAACGGTTCCAGATCGGCCGCCGATCTCGACAAAATCGCCCAAATGATAGGGGCGAAACAATAAAAGCATCACCCCGGCGGCAAGATTGGACAAGGTGCCCTGCAAGGCCAGGCCTACGGCCAAGGAGGCCGCGCCCAGCACGGCCAGCACCGATGTGGTCTGGACGCCAAGCTGCTGCAAGACCGCCACGCCGCCAATAATCAGCACGCCATAACGCGCCATAGAGGCGACAAAGCTTTGCAAGGTTTGATCGGCAACCCCGGCGCGGTGAAACTGTTTGAACAATCGCCGGACAAACGCGGCGGCGGCGCCTGACGCCCAAAGCGTGACCAAGAGCACGACAACACCAACGGCCAGCCGCACCATGAAATCGCCGCTCGCACTGGCCAGACTCTGCCACGCGGCGCTTTCGCCATTCAACAGGGCCATGTTCGGCCCGGCGGCCAAAACTGTAATTAGGTCAGAAGCCATAGGGGTCATGCCTATTCACCTAATCATACTTCACGCTAGGTCAAGTCCTGCGCTTTTCAGGCCGCGACCTTAGCGCCCGACTTGCCGCCCGACAAGCCTTGGCTTAACTAGACCGGTCGTTATAATTTGCATTGGATAGGAGCCGACATGTCCCTACCCCCACCCGGATTTGAGCGCCATTTTCGCCAAAGCCCCCTGACCGATCCGTGGGAGCCGCTGTATTCCAAGATCTTGGACGATCGCGTGGTCATTGGCCTAAGCCTAGGCACCGCCCATACCAATGCCAGAGGCCTGGCGCATGGCGGCCTGATCGCCGCCTTGGCCGACAATGCCATGGGCCTGTCCTGCGGCGTGGCCATGCGCAATCGCGGCCAGGGCGAGACCGGCGGGCTTTTGACCGTCAGCCTGTCGCTAGACTATCTGGGCATGGCCAGGCTGGGCCAATGGCTGGAATTTGATACAAGCTTTACCAAGACCGGCGCCAGCCTGTGCTTTGCCCAGGCCTTTGTCACCGCCGACGGCCTTGTGATCGCCCGGGCGGATGCACGCTTCAAGACCCTGGCCGCCCCAAAAGCCTGATCCAAGGCCCGGCCAAGCATTTGCCGATAAATCCCGCTTGCGAAACCGCATCCCCACAGATAGGTTCCCGCCTCCCTCTGATCGCGCCTAGCGCGGCACTAGGACCTTGGGAGAGGTGGCAGAGTGGTCGAATGCACCGCACTCGAAATGCGGCATACCCGTGAGGGTATCGAGGGTTCGAATCCCTCCCTCTCCGCCAAGATCTAATCCGGTCTATGACCCGCAAGCTGCAACCTCGCTGATGATTTGAGATGGGCCACATCATTCAAGAGCCAGCGGCTTTCGGGCCGGGGTCTGATTTGGCAGCGGGGATCTTCCCGATCTAGAATCCGCCTATTGCAGGGCGAGACACACTAGCAAAGCGGCTTCGCCTCACATGGGGGAGAAATTCTATCGAGAAATTGGCTGACATGCCTCTTTAACTCTTCGAAGGCAGGATCTTCAAGCGGTAGGTGGGACCCATTAGCAAGTTCAATCATTGTCTTGGGCCCTTGCAGCCGGTTGAACGCGGGAAGGCTCATTGCCGTGGGCGTCCATCTATCCGCACCGGGATGAATTAGGATCAACGGACAGGCCAGTGAAAGTGTCGGTGCCTTGCGGGCATGCATTGTGCGGAAAAACCGCAACTTGACCCAAAGCCCGCCTGACAACCCGTCCTTTGCAAAGTAATCGCTCATCGCCGTGTCAGAAGACATGCTTCGCATCGGCGCAACCAGCCAAACAGGCAGGGATAGCCGATCAAGCAACCCTGGAATTAAACGGAACCCTATCCGTGAGAGCGCGCCGAGCCATCGCCAACGCGCCGTTTTTTCGAACGTCTCAGGATCGCCCATGTCCAGAAGCGTCGTTGCAATGACACCATCGACCTTGCGCGCTATTTCGGCCGCAAAGGTGGCCGTCATCCCCCCAACCGAAAGCCCCATCAAGACAACCGGACCTTCCGTTTCATCTGCGATCTGAGCAATGACCGCAGGCCATTCGCCATAGTCACCGCTGTAGTCGCCAGCCGGCTGCGTCAGGCCATAGCCCGGTAGGTCGGGTGCCAGTGCGCGCCAGCCCATGCTTGCCGCGAAATCAGCGGCGGGGGCCAGCACGCGACCATGACCGCCGGCACCATGGACCAAGATTAAGGTGCCTTTAGGGGGCGCGTTCGGCTCCCAGACATCAATATGGATTTTATGGCCACGGACTTTTTGCCAAGTCTCCGACGGCGCTCGGGTCATTCGAATCCCAAAATTAGCGGCGAGGATGGTGCAGTAGCGGTCCCATGAGTTTTGATAGGATTTCAACGCAACGCCTCCATAAATGATTGACACATTTTATAGAGTATTTATTCGGCTTTTCCTACTCGGATTGAGGGGGCTTAAATTGACTGCCGCAAAGCTACGCCAAGTCCGCTTAAGACGGCCTAAACAAAGGCGCGCTCAGACCACAGTCGCAGCGATCGTGGAGGGCGCTACTCGGGTTTTGGCGGAACGTGGTTGGTCTGGCTTCAACACCAATATCGTCGCGGAACGGGCGGGCGTGTCGATCGGCTCGCTCTATGAGTATTTCCCGAACAAGCAGGCGATTATTGACACTATCTTTTCCGAGCATTTGGCGAAGGGGGAGGCTCTAGTCTCAGCGGCGGCTGACCGTTTTTCCAACGAGGATAGTCTTGACACTTTGGTCATGTCTCTCGTCGAGGGGTTTATAATTCTGCATAAAGACGACCCCCGTCTACACCGCGCGCTCTCTTCCGAGGTTCCCCTGTCTCCCGAGACCCGATCTCGGATGGACGCTCTGAGGCGGGGCGTCTTTTCGCTGGTGGCAACAGCGCTCGAAGGCCAGTGCGATAAGCCGAAATTGACCGCGCAATTGCTCGTTGAAACGGCAGATTCTTTGACACATCGTTGGTTCACCGAAGAGGATGGCGGCCCCACTTCACCAGAAACAATGACCCACGAGCTGACGCGCATGCTGAGCGCTTATCTCGCCCTAGCCGCAAAAGCTCATCACTGACGCTAGGCCTTAGCCATCCCAAAAATGGGGATCGCCCGCTGAGGCGCCGAACCTTGTCGGTGAGCGTGACTGCGCCATTTGCGCGGTCTGTCATGGACGCGTCCCGAGTTTAGGAAAACTACACTTTAGCATTGGCATGAAGATCACGCGCGATTTGGGATAGGGCGATCGCTTCAACCCAACGGTCAGAGACTTCGCACCATCTGTCGCCATCTGGCGTTAAGGGCGCATAATTGAGCCAATGGGTTTGCCCGCCATAGTCCACGGTCCGGGGCAGAAGTTCGGGCGCAAAGACGATGGTCTCGCCATGCTGAGGTTGGAGTGCGAAGATCCGGCCCCACAGCGCCTTGAAATGCCCAAGAGAACCGACCTCTTCGGCCAGTTTTAGCGGTATCTGCATCGCGCCCATCTTCGCGGCCGCCATCCTGGTCGCGAGCTTGCTGACCGTCGGCTCCGCCACCGCCGCGGTCGGCGATGCCAAGCTCCTTGGACCGCTCTACGTCGAGCCCGCGGCCGCCGCAGACGCCGCGCGCCCGTCTACCGCCGGCGGCTGCGCCGTCCAGATCGAACTCACCGACCCCCGCCGCGACCCCCAGATCGTGGGAGCGTTCGGCGTCGCTCTCCGTGCGCCGGATGATCGCGAGGCGTGGCTGCGCTCGGTGTTTGACGTCGGCCTCAAGGCACGCGGATTTACGCCCAGCTTCGCGCCCGCCGGCGGCCCGCCCGACCCCACCGTGGTCACGGCCCGCATCCGGATTCAGGTGATCTGGATCAGCACCCTGCAGATGAACAAGGTCGGCAGCGTCGTCTTTCGCGGCGTCCTCGCGGCTCCAGGCGCGCCGGTCGGACCGGAAGCGGTCTATCGCGGCGACAAGACGGGGGTGAACATGTGGGGCTCCACCAAGGAGTTCAACGATCACGCCAACGCCGTCTTCGCCCTCGCACTCGACGATCTGGCCGAAGACCTCCGCCCTCTCTGCGCCGCCTCGCCGCCCAGCTGATCGCGCTTGCCCCAGATCTATGCGGCGTTTGGGCCGGATGGGCGGGGGTGATTGCAGTGATTGGGGTGGCTTTGGCTAAGCGCCCAGGGGTCCAAGCACTGTATCGCGCAATTGGTGACAAAGCCTTGCGGCTTGGCTAGCGTACACCCATGCAGGGTGGCAATTGGACAGATTCAGAAAACGACCTGATCATCGCGGACTATTTCGCGATGCTGGCGGCTGACATCGCTGGCCAAGCCTATAACAAGGCTGAGCATAACCGGATGCTTCAAGCCCGCATAACCAGAAACCGGGCCTCGATCGAGTTTAAGCATCAGAATATCAGCGCCGTACTGAAGGCACTCGGCGAGGCTTGGATCGGTGGCTATAAGCCCGCCTTCAATTTCCAATCAACGCTGGTAGACGCAATCGCGCGGTGGCTTGATCGCAACCCTGCTTGGCTGAACCGTTCAGCGGTCGCGCAAGCGCAGCGCGGCCTAGCAGAAGCGTCGCGGCTCTGGATCGGGCCGCCGCCAACCCTGAGCAATCAACCGCCCCCCGACGAGTTGGGCCAGATGCTGGCCATCGCCCATAAGTTCGATGTCGCCGCGCGCGACGCCAAGAACCGCGCGCTTGGCCGCGCGGGAGAGCAGTGCGCCTATTATCATGAGAAAACGACCCTTAGCGACCTTGGACGCAGCGACTTGGCCCAAAAGGTCCGATGGGTTTCAGAAGAAGACGGAGATGGAGCGGGCTATGATATTGCCAGCTTTACGCCCGAGGGTCAGCCGCGTCTGATTGAGGTCAAGGCCACCAATGGCTGGGAGAGGACGCCGTTCCACATTTCGCGCAATGAGCTAGCCGTTGCAGAGGCGCGGCGTGACGACTGGTGCCTTATTCGGCTGTGGAATTTTTCCCGCGAACCTAGGGCGTTTGAGCTTCGCCCGCCGCTTGACGCGCATGTGTCCCTGACCGCGACCAGCTTTCAGGCCAGCTTTAACTGAGCGCTCGCATGCCTGCCCTGTGCCCCATCCACCCAGTTAGCGCTAGCCTTTCCGCCCAACAGCGATTTAATGGGGGACTGATCTTGTCGCCCATGGGCGGCGCTAGCCCTTTGCAGAGAGACACGTCATGACTGAGCGCAAATTGCATCCTGAGACCTTGGCCCTGCATGCGGGCTGGCGGGCGGACCCAGCAACGGGGTCGGTTGCACCGCCCATCTATCAGACCACGTCTTATCAGTTTCGCGATTCCGAGCACGCGGCCAATCTGTTTTCACTGACTGAGCTTGGCAATATCTATACCCGGCTTGGCAATCCCACCACCGACATATTGGAACAGCGTATTGCCGCGCTTGAGGGCGGGGTTGCGGCCCTGGCCGTGTCTTCGGGTCAGGCGGCGACGGCGCTAGCGATCCAGAATCTGGCCCGCAGCGGCGATAATATTGTCAGCTCGACAGACCTTTATGGCGGCACCTGGAACCTGTTTGCCAATACCTTGCGCGATTTTGGCATTGAGGTGCGGTTTGTCGATCCGACCGATCCAGAGGCCTTTCGCAGGGCCACAGACGACCGCACCCGCGCCTATTATGCCGAGACCTTGCCAAACCCCAAGCTGAGCGTGTTTCCAATCGCCGAGGTGGCCGCGATTGGCCGCGAATACGGTATTCCCCTGATTGTCGATAATACCGCCGCGCCGCTCTTGTGCCGGCCGCTCGATCATGGAGCCGCGATCGTGGTCTATTCGACGACCAAATATATTGGCGGTCATGGCACCTCGATTGGCGGCATGATTGTCGATGGTGGCAATCTGGACTGGGCGGCCAAGCCAGAGCGCCAGCCCCTGCTCAATACCCCGGACCGCAGCTATCACGGCGCGGTCTGGACCGAGGCGGTCAAGCCCATGGGCCCGATTGCCTATGTTATCCGGGCACGGGTGGTGATGCTGCGCGATCTGGGCTCGGCCCTGTCGCCGTTCAATGCCTTCCAGATCTTGCTGGGCCTAGAGACCCTGCCCCTGCGCATGGCCCAGCATTGCAAGAATGCCGCCGCTGTGGCGCAGTTTTTGGCCAAGCGGCCGGAGGTCTCCAAGGTCATTCACCCCTCCCTTCAGACCGGCCTGCAGCGTGAACGGGCGGACCGCTATCTGAGCGGCGGCTATGGCGGCCTGGTTGGGTTTGAACTGGCTGGCGGGCGCGAGGCCGGGCGGCGGTTCATTGATAGCCTGAAGCTGTTTTACCACGTCGCCAATATTGGCGATGCCCGCAGCCTGGCCATTCACCCCGCCACCACCACCCATTCGCAATTATCGCCCGAAGAGCAATTGGCCAGCGGCGTTTCACCCGGCTATGTGCGCCTATCGATCGGGATTGAACATATTGACGACATCCTAGCCGATCTGGACCAGGCCCTTTTAGCCGCTGCGTAAGGCCCAAGGCCTTATGGTCAAAACCCGGGCACGGCGGCGAGATCGTGCCCGGGCGTGACGTAAGGTCTAGGTTATCAATGGCAATATTCCTATTGCCAGAGCGCACAGCGCGCCTATCATCCAAGAAAATATAAGACCTTGGGAGGATATGGGCATGCATGATCTGGTGATCCGCGGCGGGACCGTGGTTGATGGCACGGGCGCGGCGGCGCGTCTGGCCGATATTGCGATTGATGGTGGTCTGGTCACATTGGTGGGCACAGTCACCCAATCGGGCAAACGCGAGATCGATGCTAAGGGCCTTTTGGTCACGCCCGGCTGGGTCGATATCCATACCCATTATGATGGCCAGGTGACGTGGGACAAGCTCTTGTCGCCCTCCTGCTGGCACGGGGTCACCACCGTGGTCATGGGTAATTGCGGCGTAGGCTTTGCGCCCGCCCGGCCCGATAGTCATGACTGGCTGATTGCCCTGATGGAGGGTGTGGAAGACATTCCCGGCTCCGCCCTGGCCGAGGGCATCAAGTGGGACTGGGAGACCTTTCCCGAATACATGGATAGCCTGGAGCGTCAGACCCGGGTGCTGGATGTCGCCGCCCAGGTGCCGCATGGCTCGGTTCGCGCCTATGTGATGGGCGAGCGCGGCGCGCGCAATGAGGCGGCCAATGATGATGATATTGCCGCCATGGCCAAGATTGTCCGCGAGGGCGTTGAGGCGGGCGCGCTAGGCTTTTCCACCTCGCGCACCATGCTGCACCTGGCCAAGGACGGCGAGCCAGTGCCCGGCACCTTTGCCAACCGCGCTGAATTGATGGGCATTGGCCGGGCGCTGGGCGCGGCGGGACACGGCGTGTTTGAAATGGCCTCTGACATGACGCCTGCCGAAGATGAGTTTAACTGGATGAAGGACCTGTCGGCTGAGACCGGCCTGCCGGTGACCTATGCCCTGCTGCAATCACCCATCGAGGCCGATAAGTGGCGGCACATGCTGGACCTGACCGATCAGGCCCGAAAAGAGGGGGCCAATGTCACGGCCCAGATCGCTTGTCGGCCAACCGGCATGGTGCTGGGCTGGCAAAGTACGGTGCATCCCTTTATCGCCAATGAGGCCTATCAGGCCTTGGCGGGCCTGCCGTTTGATCAGCGCCTAGAAAAACTACGTGATCCAGCGGTCAAGGCTGAGATCCTGGCCTCCAAGCCGCGCGAGCTGAATGTGCTGGCCATGATCCTGACCCAGGGCTTTGACCGTATGTTCCGGCTGGAGCGCGAAAACGGCCTTGAATATGAGCCCGCGCCGGAAGACAGCGTCGCGGCGCTTGCCGCCCGCTCTGGCCGCGCCCCGGCCGAGATCGTCTATGACATGATGATGGAAAAGGACGGGCGCGGTTTTGTCTATCTGCCCTTGCTCAACTATACCCATTTCAATTTCGACCATATTTACGAGATGATGCAGCATCCGGCCACGGTGCTGAGCCTGTCCGATGGCGGCGCGCATTGCGGCATTATCTGTGATGCCAGCTTCCCGACCTATATGCTGACCCACTGGGTGCGCGACCGCTCGCGGGGCAAGACCTTGCCGCTGGAACAGGTGGTCAAGATGCAGACCCAGGACACAGCCCGCCTTTATGGCCTCAATGATCGCGGCGTCCTGGCGCCGGGCATGAAGGCCGATGTCAATCTGATCGATTTTGACAGGCTGAAAATCTTGCCGCCCGAAATGGTGTTTGATCTGCCCGCCGATGGTCGGCGCATGATCCAGCGCGCCGATGGCTATCGCGCCACGATTGTCAGCGGCATAGTGACGTTTGAAAACGGTCAAGAGACCGGCCAGATGCCAGGTCGCCTGATCCGGGGACCGCAAGCTGCGCCCACCACCGCGCTTGCGGCTGAATAAGCACCTAGGCCGCCAATGGCCTGCGATTTCCAAGTTTTTCTATAGCTCAAGGCCTCGCCATGGATTTTGAATTTTCTGCGGAACAGCTGCAATTGCGCAATGAGGCGCGGCGTTATCTGGCCGACAAGTGCGGGGCCGCCGTGCCGCGCGCTGTGCTCGAAGGGGCTGGGTCCTATGATAAGGGCCTTTGGGCAGGCCTGGCCGAGATGGGCTTTTTAGGCGCGGCCATTCCAGAAGAATATGGCGGGCTTGGCCTTGGCTATCTGGAGCTTTGCGTCATTGCCGAAGAGCTTGGCCGGGCGATTGCGCCGGTTCCGGTCTCATCCTCGATCTTTTTGGCCGCCGAAATCCTCAAGGCGGCGGGAACCGAGGCGCAAAAACAGGCCTGGCTGCCAAGGCTCGCCTCGGGCGAGGTGATTGGCACCTTGGCCGCGATTGAAGGCATGGGCGGCGGTAGGCCCTCGACCATAAAGGCCCAGGTCATCGGCGGTGTCTTGACCGGCGATAAGTCGCCGGTGCTGGACGGTGATATTGCCGATCTTGCCGTCGTCCTGGCCCGTCATGCGCCCGGGCGCGATGCGGCGGGTCTGTCGCTCTATCTGGTCGACCTGTCTGGCGGAGGGGTTGAGCGCACTGTGCTAGAGACCATTGATCCCTCGCGCAGTCAGGCCAGCCTGTCCTTTAAGGGCGCAAGGGCCGAGCGAATTGGCGCAGAGGGCGAAGGCTGGCAGCTTTATGAAGAAGCCCTGGACCGGGCGGCGATCTTGACCGGGTTTGAGCAGATAGGCGGCGCAGATCGGGCGCTGGAAATGGCCAGGGACTATGCCCTGCAACGCTTTGCCTTTGGCCGGGCGATCGGATCCTTCCAGGCGATCAAGCATATGCTGGCCGACATGTATGTCTCGGCGACCCTGGCCCGCTCCAATGGCTATTTTGGTGCCTATGCCCTCTCGACCGGCTCAGCCGATCTGGGCGAAGCGGCGGCTACCGTGCGAGTCAGCGCCACCAAGGCGTTCCAGCACTGTGCCAAGAACAATATCCAGGTGCATGGCGGCATGGGCTTTACCTGGGCCATGGACTGCCACCTGTTTTACCGCCGCTCCAATCTTTTGGCCCTCACCTTGGGCGGCCAAAATGAGTGGGAAGACAAGCTTATTGATCGGTTGCGCGCCAAGAACGCGGCCTGACCGGACCATTGAGACAAGGACACAGATCATGAATTTCGACGACACACCGCAAGAAGCCGCCTTTCGCGCCGAGGCCCGGGCCTGGATCAGTGCCAATGGCCCCCGCCACCTGCTGCCGCATCTGGAAAAAGCCGGGTTTGGCGGCATAGAGCTGGGCGGGCTGGACCCCATGCAAGAAGCCAAGGCTTGGCAAAAAAAGAAGCATGAGGCCGGATGGGCCTGTCTGCACTGGCCAAAAGCCTATGGCGGGCGCGGCGCAACCCCGATTGAGCGCGTGATCTGGGGCCAGGAAGAAGGCCCCTATGGCGCGCTTTCGGGCACCTTTATCATTGGCCACGGCATGTGCGGCCCCACCGTCATGGATTGGGCCGACGAAGAGACCAAGACCAAGCGCCTGCCGCCGCTTGCCTCTGGCGAAGAAATCTGGTGCCAGCTGTTTTCCGAGCCCGCCGGTGGCTCGGACCTGGCGGGTCTGCGCACCAAGGCGGAAAAGGACGGCGAGGACTGGGTGATCAATGGCCAGAAGATCTGGACCAGCGGCGCGCATTATTCGCAATATGGCATTGTCATTACCCGCACCGACCCGGACGCGCCCAAGCATAAGGGCCTGACCATGTTCTATCTGCGCATGGATACACCCGGCGTGCGCATTGTCCCGATCAAGCAGGCCAATGGCCAGTCGGGCTTTAATGAGGTCTATTTTGACAATGTGCGCCTGCCCGACAGCCAGCGCCTTGGCGCGGTCAATGACGGCTGGAAGGTGTCGCTAACCACCTTGATGAATGAGCGCCTATCGATTGGCTCAGGCATGAGCGCGGGCTTTCCCGACATTTTTGAGTTCTGCAAGGACTTGGAACTCAGCGATGGAACCCTGGCGATCAATGATCGCGGCGTGCGCTCCAAGCTGGCCGACTGGGCCTGCCGGCAAAGCGGGCTGAAATATACCGGCATGCGGGCCATTTCAGCCCTGTCGCGCGGCGAGACGCCCGGGCCTGAAAACTCGATCGGCAAGCTGGTGGCAGGCTCCAGCCTGCAGGAAATCGCCATGTTTGCGCTCGATCTTCAGGGTCAGGCCGGGGTGATAGCTGACCCAAAGCTGGCGGCCATGGGGGCCAAGTTCCAGGCCCAGCTGATGCGCTCGCCCGCCACCCGGGTTGAGGGCGGCACAGACGAGATCTTGCGCAATATTATTGGCGAACGTGTCCTGGGCCTGCCCGAAGACATGCGCGCCGATAAGGGCCTGCCCTTTAACAAGATCCCGACCGCTTAAAGGACAGACCCAGCCATGCCCGCGCCCTATAAGACCCTGCTGATCGAAAAAGACGGGGCGGTTGATCACGTCACCCTCAACCGGCCAGACGCCCTTAATACGCTGAATAATCAGATGGTCGACGATCTACTCGACTATTTCGGCGGGCTTTATTTTGATCGCACCACGCGGATTGTGGTCTTAAAGGGCGCGGGCCGGGCCTTTTGTGCGGGGCTTGATATCAAGGAAAGCCAGAACACCCAGCCGGGGGACAATGCCAAGCGCGGCCCCTCGGCAGGACTGTTGGGCCAAAGGCGCATTTCCGAGATCGTGATGCGGATGCGCCGCTGTCAGCAGGCCATTATCTCTTTGGTGCATGGCCCTGCCTGCGGCGGCGGTTTTGCCATTGCCCTGGCCTCAGACATTCGCATTGCCGGTGAAAGCGCGCGCATGAATGCCGCCTTTATCCGCATTGGCCTATCGGCCTGCGATATTGGCGTGTCCTATTTCTTGCCAAGACTGGTCGGGGTGTCGGTGGCGTCTGAGCTTATGCTGACCGGCCGGTTTATCAATGCCGAGCGCGCCTTGCGGGTGGGCCTGGTGAGCGAAGTCGTGCCCGATGCGGATCTGGACAAGGCGGCCCGGGTCTATCTGGACGAGATGCTGACCACCTCGCCCATGGGTCTTCGCCTGACCAAGGAATGCCTAAACATGAGCGTCGATGCCCAGAGCCTGGAAGCCGCCATTGCCATGGAAGACCGCAACCAGATCCTCTGTGCCCAGTCCGACGATGTGCGCGAAGGCATGATGGCGTTTTTGGAAAAACGGCCGCCGAACTATTCAGGGGATTAGCCTCGCAAAACGCCAGAGCGCAGAACCGGGATCAGATAGGCGATCAAGATGCCGGTATTGGACACGGCATTCAGACCAAATCCGGTCAGGATCGAAATGCCGCTATCGACCAGGTACCAAAGGCCGAGGGCCAGGGTCAGGTCGCGCCAGACCGGAGCGCCACCAAGCCTGGCGGCCTTGATCATGCCGACTACCGTCAAGCCAAAGCCAAACGTAACCGCCCCAACTAGGGCAATGTTAAAGCGCATGCCCGGGGCCTCCAACGACACGGGCTGCGCGTGGCCAATATCAACCAGGCTATAAATCCAGCGGGTCGGCCCATCCAAAAACGGGAACGCCGTGGCCGCTAGAACAAGTCCAAACAATACGACGCAGAAACACCAAACCCTTAGCCAATTGCTCCAAAAACGGGTCATGACCTTCCTCCAAACCTGAGAATGGCCGGACTATGGATCAGCAAAGGTAGGTGTAGCAATTACCTGCGAGGTCATTGACAGCCTGACCTGTGATGGCAAGCTTTGGCCATGTTAGATGCCTCGTCCGCTCAAACCCGCCGCCCAACCCGCTTTGCCACGGCCCTGCGCTACTACCGGGCCGGGCGGCGCATGAGCCAACTAGACCTGGCCTGCAATAGCAATGTCTCGGCGCGCCATGTGTCGTTTCTGGAATCGGGACGGGCCCAGCCGAGCCGCGACATGGTCTTGCAACTGGCTCAGGGCCTGGTCCTGCCGCTTGCCGCGCGCAACAGCCTCTTGCAGGCAGCCGGTTTTGTACCCGCCTATCCGGCCTCGCCGCTGGACTCAGAAGCGCTGGGCCCTTTTCGCGCCGTCTTGTCCGAAATGATGGCCAAACATGCGCCCAATCCGGCCCTGGTCTGTGACCGGCACTGGAACCTGTTAGAGGCCAATCTGGCCGCCAAGACGCTTATTGCCGGGCTCGATCCCTTGGGCGAGGAGACCAACCTGATCCGGCTCTTATCCGAGCGGCCACTTGCCGCCGATCTGGTTGCCAATTATCCGCAAGTTTTGCACGAAATGACCGGCCGGTTGCAGCTCGAAGCGCTTGAGGCGGGCGAGGATCCGATTCTGCAGGCCCTGCTCCATTCGCTGGACCTGGCTAGCAAGGCCCATCCCTATAAGCCCTCAGCCAGCCCGCGCAGCCCAGTTGTGCCCATCGTGTTTCACTCGCCCGGCCAACCCTTAAGCTTCTTGTCCGTGATTGCGCATTTTGGCACCAGCGAGGACGTGACCGTGCGCGATCTTCGCCTCGAACTGTTTTTCCCGACCGATGACCATACCCAGACCGTCATGGCCGCGCTTAATCCGTAAATACGCCCTAGACTGATCTAAATAGAGCGGCCGAGCGTAGTTCATTCATGGCCAAGATGCGGCAAAAGCAGGACCTGCCCGAAAAGACCTGCGTTTCTTGCGGTCGCCCTTTTGCATGGCGCAAGAAGTGGGCGCGGGTATGGGCTGAAATCCAGACCTGTTCAGACCGTTGCCGCGACGAGCGGCGGCGCTCTGGCCGGGCGACCGCGTCATGAGCCGCCTGCACCTTGTCCTGGGCGACCAGTTGAGCCTGGGCCTGTCCAGCCTGCGGGGTCTAGACCCGGCAACCGACACGGTCTTGATGCTGGAAGTGGCGCAAGAGACCGATTATGTGCCGCACCATAAGCAAAAAATCGTCCTGATCTTGTCGGCCATGCGCCATTTTGCCGATGATCTGCGCGCACAGGGCATGCGGGTCGATTATGTCGCCCTTGATGACCCCGCCAATACAGGCAGCCTTACCACCGAGATTGCCCGCGCCGTCGCCCGCCACAAGGCCAGCGCCCTGATCATGACCGAGCCCGGCGAATGGCGGGTGCTAGAGGCGGCCAAAACCTGGTCCGAGACCTTAAACATTCCGGTTGAAATCCGCCCCGATGACCGGTTTTTGGCCAGTTTTGAGCAGTTTGCCGACTGGGCAAGGGGGCGAAAACTGTTTCGCATGGAGCATTTCTATCGCGATATGCGCCGCAAGACCGGCCTCTTAATGGAGGGCTCAGAGCCGGTCGGCGGCCAATGGAATTTTGATCAGGACAATCGCAAACGTCTGCCCGCCAAGGTCGCCGTGCCAAGCCGCCTGCGGTTTGAGCCAGACGCCACAACACGCGAGGTCATGGCTCTGGTTGCCGCGCGCTTTGACAGCCATTTTGGCGATCTGGAGCCGTTTGGCTGGGCCGTGACCCGCCAAGGCGCGCTGGCAGCGCTTGATAACTTTCTCACCGTTGGCCTGCCCAGCTTTGGCGACTATCAAGACGCGATGAAGGCGGGCGAGCCCTTCTTGTTCCACAGCATAGTGTCGCCCTATCTCAATCTTGGCCTGCTATCGCCCCTGGAAGTGTGCCAGGCAGCCGAGGCGGCCTGGCGGGCAGGCGAGGTGCCCCTAAATGCGACTGAGGGCTTTATTCGTCAAATCCTGGGCTGGCGCGAATATGTGCGCGGGATTTATTGGCTCAATATGCCCAGCTATGCGACCAGCAATGCCCTGTCGGCCAAGCGCGACTTGCCGGGCCTTTATTGGGGCGCAGCCACCGACCTGAACTGTTTGAAACAGGCGGTCGGTGATATCCGCAAAACTGCCTATGGCCACCATATTCAGCGCCTGATGGTGACGGGCAATTTCGCGCTTTTGGCCGGGATTGAACCGGCCCAGATCGAGGCCTGGTATCTGGCGGTCTATATTGACGCGTTTGAATGGGTCGAATTGCCCAATGTCCATGGCATGGCCCTGTTTGCCGATGGCGGCCTTATGGCCTCAAAGCCCTATGCCGCCTCTGGGGCCTATATCCAGAAGATGAGCGATTATTGCCAAGGCTGCGCCTATGACCCGGCGATCAAGATGGGCCCCGGCGCCTGCCCGTTCAATTATCTTTATTGGAACTTCCTGATCGAGAATGAGACCGTGCTCAAGGGCAATATGCGCCTAGCCATGCCCTATAAGACCCTGTCAGGCTTTACGCCCGAGCGGCGGAAATCCATCAAGGACCAGTCGGGGGAATTTCTCGCGGGCCTATAACGGCCCCTCGAAGACATTGGAGCGGGCGAAGAGATTCGAACTCTCGACCCCAACCTTGGCAAGGTTGTGCTCTACCACTGAGCTACGCCCGCACTCCAGAGTATCAATGATACCCGTCCCGAGAGGCGGGCTTATGACAGACGCATAAGGGCTTTGCAAGAGGCTTGATCAGGGGATCGTCAAAACCTGCGGGGCGCTCATCCGCCCTTGACCCTTGGCTGGGCCAGACGGCGCTTATTGACATGGTCTGTGGGGGCGGGGCCGACATCATCGGGCATTTCACCCTTGAAATAATAGCGCTGCCAGGCCTCTTTCAAGGCTGATGGGTCGCGCTTGAACAGGCGGCTGTTAAAGTCCGATCTTTGCTTGGTCCAGGCCTCATACTGACCCTTGAGCACAGAATCGGACTCTATGGGCCGGATCACCGGCTCAAACGTCTCCAGCGCCTTGTCCTGCAATAGGGTGATGAAACAAAACGGGTCGCCCTTTTCAAACCGCACCTTGCCGGGGCGGGTAAACATCCAGTTCATGGTAAAGGGAAAGGGCAGCCAGTCGGTCTCGACTAGACCAGCCAGGGGCTGGATACCGTCCTTGATGAAATTGGGCGGCCCCTGCACCATCATCGACCATTTTAAGGGCGTGCGAAACATATAGCCGGGGTGAAAGGTCAGGACGCCGCGCGTAAAATGCGAGACGGCAAAGTCTTCAAAGCCCGGATAGGGATGGTCTGGCCTAAGCGTAATATCGCTTTGCAGATCGCCGCCATTCCATTCGGCGCTAAAGCCGACCGGACACAGGATTTCCCAGCCACTGGTATTGGCCATGGTCAAGGGCAGGCAGCGATAGGGGTGGCGCTCGGCAAACACATCCATCCAGTCGCGATTGGGCCTTCCGGGCACAATCTCTGGGGGGCGATTAATTATGGGAAAGCATTCCAGTTCCATGGCCACACCTGTCTTGCCGTTCAGACCCAAGCTCTAGGGCGACAACAATACCCTAGGCAACGCGTTTTTTGTGCCGCCGAGGCACACGCCCCGCCAGACCGCTTGAGATCGCGCCGCCAGCATCGTAAAAAGCGCCATGACCCATGCCACGCCTCAAGACCTGTTTGCCCTGCTCGATGCCCACGGTATTGCCCACCAGACCCTAGACCATCCGCCCGTATTTCGGGTCGGCGAGGGCGATGAATTCAAGGCGCAATTGCCCGGCGGCCATAGCAAGAACCTGTTCTTGAAGGACCATAAGGGCCAGATCTGGCTGATCTCGGCCAAGGACACCACGACGATCAATCTAAAGGCCCTGCCCCAGGCCTTGGGTTCGGGGCGAATGTCGTTTGGATCTGAGGCCCTGCTCTATGAGACCCTAGGCGTGCGGCCCGGCTCGGTCACGGCGCTAGCCCTGATTAACGACCGCGAGCATGGGGTGAAATTTGTGCTGGATCAGGCCTTGATCGATCATGACCAGGTCTATTTTCACCCCCTGCATAATGCGGCGACGACAGGATTGTCGCCCGATGGCCTTATGATGTTTCTCAAGGCGATTGGGGTTGAGGCCAGGGTGCTGGATTTTACCAATCTTAGCTGATCTGTATTGCAGACGCAGCCCCTGCTGCCCATCTTAGCCGCAAAGCGCACCCGATACTGGAACAAGGACTGACCATGCTGGGAGACACCCCAACCGCCGCAGGCGAGCTGATCCGCCACGGCACGGACGCAAGCTTTATTGCCGATGTGATCGAGGCCTCCAAGATCCAGCCGGTACTGGTCGATTTTTGGGCCACCTGGTGCGGGCCTTGCCGTCAACTGACCCCGGCGCTGGAAAAGGCTGTGACCGCCGCCAAGGGGGCGGTGCGGCTGGTCAAGATTGATGTGGACAAGAACCCTGTCTATGCCGGCCAATTGCGCGTCCAGTCGATCCCGGCTGTGTTTGCCTTTGTCGATGGCAAGCCGGTGGACGGGTTTATGGGTGCCCTGCCCGACAGTCAGATCCAGGCCTTTATCAAAAAGCTGACCGGCCCCAAGCCGCCGTCTGAGGCCGAGCAATTACTGGCGGCGGGCACAGAGGCGCTCGAACTGGGTGATCTGGCCGGGGCCGCCCAGGCCTTTGCTCAGGTTTTGCAAAGCGAGCCCGATAATCTGAAGGCCTTGGCAGGCCTTAGCCGCTGTTATCTATTGGGCGGCGATGTCGAGCGCGCGGCGGAACTGGTGGCCATGGCGCCGCCCGGGGCCAAGAGCGCCGAACTGGACAGTGTCAAGGCCGCCCTGCTACTGGCCCAGACGCCGGTGTCCAACACAGCCGCCTTTGAGACGCGACTGGCGGCAAATCCCGCCGATCACGAGGCACGGTTTGAGCTGGCCAAGGCGCTTGCCGCGCAAGGCAATCTGCAATGGGCCGTCGACGAGCTTCTGGTCTTGATCGGCCAGGAGGCTGACTGGAATGACGGCGCGGCGCGTAAACAGCTCTTGACCATTTTTGAAGCTGCCGGGCCGATGTCAGACCTTGCCAAACAGGGCCGGCGGCGTCTGTCTGCAATTTTGTTTTCCTGAGCGCACGGATCATGGTCTTAGGCGGCAAAGCGTCTAGATTAGGGGTCTTGGCCAATCGGGCTGATCTTGCCCCATTCCTTGGATAAGTGACCATGACCACAGGCGGCTATCAACATATTGAGGACCTGCCCCAGACCCTGGCCGTGTTTCCGCTGGATGGGGCCATAGTCTTGCCCGGCGGCCAGTTGCCGCTGAATATTTTTGAGCCCCGCTATTTGAACATGATTGATGATGCCATGGCCGGTGAGCGGCTGATCGGCATGGTCCAGACTCAAGGCGGCGGCGACCGGGCAAGGCCAGATCTCGCCAAGGTCGGCTGCGTGGGCAAGATTACCAGTTTTTCCGAAACCGCCGATGGTCGCTATCTGATCACCTTGACCGGGGTTTGCCGGTTCAGGCTTGCGCAGGAGCTGGCCCTTTCCACCCCCTATCGACAGGTCAAGGCTGATTATAGCGATTTTGCCACAGACTTAAGCGGCGACCCAACCGACGACCGCCTTGACCGCGAGGGTTTTTTCGAGGCCTTGGCGCTGTTTTTGCACCATTATGACCTGGACATGGACTGGGCCAGCGCCAAAAGCGCCCCGACTGAGCCCTTGATCAATAGTCTTGCCGCCGCCCTGCCCTTTGCGCCGACCGAGCGTCAGGCCTTGTTGGAAGCCGCAAGCTTGAGCGATCGTTGCGCGGCCATGATTGCCCTGATGCGCATTAATGCGGCAAGGCCCGCCGATGACCATTCCGATCCCCTGCAATAGGACCCCGCATGACCGATGCCCTTGATGCCTCTAATCTGAGCCAGACGCTCGATCCCCGCCTGCTGGAGGTCCTGGTCTGCCCCCTGACCCATGGGCCGCTCGATTATGACCGGGAAAAAGGCGAATTGATCAGCCGCAAGGCCAAACTGGCCTATCCAATCCGTAATGGCGTGCCGGTCATGCTGGCCGATGAGGCCAGGGCCCTGGACGAGGACGCGTGACGCAAGGCGCAAAGCCTTGGCCGGTTAGCCTGACCTTGAACCGGTCAGACAATCAGCTGATGATCGCATTCGATAATGGCCAGGCCTTTTCGCTGGACGCGGAGTATTTGCGGGTCATGACCCCAAGCGCCGCCGATCGCGGCCATGGCCCTGCATCAAGGCCCGGCATGGGCGGCAGAACCGTCGCGGGCAAGGCAAAGGTGCGGCTAGAGACGGTCACGCCGATTGGCCGCTATGCGGTTCGGCTGGGCTTTAGCGATGGGCACGACACAGGCCTCTATACCTGGGCCTTCCTGTTCCAGCTTGGTCAAGACCAGATCGAGCTCTGGCAAGAGTATTTGGCGCAACTCGAAAAACAGCAATTGAGCCGCCTGGCCTAAAGGCCTTGACCCCGCAACAACCGGGGCAGGTCACCAATCGCGCCGCCAGCCTCATGCATAAAGAACCGGCGGGCCGGGCCAATGCGATTGACCACCGCCATGCCCAGACCCCGCGCTAGGCGCATAATCGGATTATCATTGGAAAACACCCGCACAAACACATCCGTGGCGGCGGCCAGCATGACATTGTCAAACCGTCGCCAGGCTGCATAACGCTCCAGGACCAGTTCAGAGCCCATATCCTCGCCCAGGCGATGCGCATCGACCAGAACCTGGGCCAGGGCAGCGGCATCCTTTAGGCCCAGATTGAGACCCTGGCCGGCTATCGGGTGCACACCATGGGCCGCATCGCCCAAGAGGGCCAGCCTCGGCTTGACCATGGTCTCGGCCAGTTGTAGGGCCAGCGGATAGGAAAACCGCGGGCCCAGGACGGTGATATCGCCTAAAAACTCGCCAAACCGCCGCCGCAGATGCGCCTCAAACACTTCGGGCCGCGCGGTGCCAAGCGCCTGGCCGCGATCGGTGCGCTCGGTCCAGACCAGGCTGGCGCGGTTATCGGTCAGGGGCAAGATGGCAAAAGGGCCAGAAGGCAGGAAATACTCGTGCGCTATGCCAAGGTGAGGCTTTTGCATAGCAACCGTCGCCACAAGGCCAAGCTGATCATAATTCCAGCCGACAAGCCCGATCTTGGCCTGTTGACGCACAAAAGACTGACGCCCCTCTGCCCCGACAATCAGGGGCGCCGAGAGGCGCTGGCCGTCTGCCAAACCAACAACCGCGCCCCTTGGGCTAATATCCAAGGTCTTGGCCATGGCCGGGGCATAGACCGCAATACCGGCGCGGGCTATGGCCGCAATAAGCGCTGTGCGAACCTGGCGATTTTCGAGCATGTAGCCGAGCGGCTCGCCGTCCGAGCGATCGGCAATTTCCTCGGATTCAAACCGTAAAAAAGCAGGTCCTGCGGCTGCGGCTGCGGCACCGGGCGCGCGGCCGTCTGTAACAAGGATCTGTTCGATACGCTGGGCATGGGGCTTGAGGTCCTCGGCCAGGCCCAAGACCTGCCAGAACCGAAAACTGCTATAGGCTATGGCCGAGGCGCGGCCATCAAAGTCTTTGCTGGTCTGGGCGTCTTGTGGCTGCAAATCCACCAGCGCGGGGCGCAGACCGCCGCTAGCAAGGGCGAGGGCCAGGGTCATGCCGACCATACCACCGCCAATAATGATGACATCGTAGGCTTGCTCGGGCGGTGTTTGCGCCTTGGGCATTTCGGTCTGGGGGACGGTCATGGGGTCCTATGGCCTGGTCAAACAGTTGGGGTCCAATGCCAAAACAAGGATTGCAGCAAACGGACCGGTCAATGGTAAACTGATATTGACTGTTTTGTCCGAGAATCAATCCGCTTAGGCTATTCTAGACAGACAAGGGGAGGTTTAGCATGGCGCGGCTGGCGCAAAGGTCCAATCGGGAGCTGTTGCTGCTGGCGCTCAAGGCCGGGTGGCAGCATCCCCTGGCTGAGCGATTTCGGGGCGGCCTGGTTGCGGCCATGGGCCTTGGCCTTGTCCTGACCCTAGCCAGCTATGAGGCGACCGACCCTAGCTTCAATGCGGATGCCGCAGGTCAGGCCCGAAATTGGCTTGGCGGTTTTGGTGCCGGCCTTGCTGATATTCTTATGCAGTCCCTCGGCCTTGGGGCCTGGGTATTGGCCTTTCTTGTCTTAAGTCTGGGTCTGTCGCGGGCCACCAGTGGTGAGCCCTCTGACAATCGCACAAGCCTTAGACTCCGCGCCCTGGCCGGGGTGGCCGGGATAGTGGTGCTGGCTGGCGCGCTACAGGCCGCGCCAACGCCTCAGACCTGGCCGCTGGCCCGCGGTCTGGGCGGGTTTTGGGGTGAGGCCATCCTTGGCCAGGTCACAGCGGTCCTTAGCCTTATCCGCCTGCCCGCAGCGGGGCCCATCGCTGTATGTATCTTGTCCTTGGCAAGCCTTGCTGCGCTTGGTTATGGGCTTGGGCTTAGTCGCTCCGGCCTGCTTGGCCTGATCGGCCAGCTTGGCGCTGGCAAGGCCTCAGCCCAGCCTGTCCCAAGGCCCCGGCGCGCGGCCCGGCCAGCCATGCCCATGCAAACCGAACAGGCTGAGGCGCAAGACCCCGATGCTGCCGAGCTTGAGCCCGCTGCCCAGGTCTTGAACATCAAGCCGCCCAAGAGCTCGCGGCGAGAGATTGTTGAAAATCAAGGCGCGTTTGATTTCGTCAAGCCCGGCGGGTTTCAACTGCCTGAACTGGCCATGCTGGCCAAGCCCAAGCCAAGGTCTGCGGCCTTTGACGAGGAATCCTTGCGGCAAAACGCCCGGCTTTTGGAAACCGTGCTCGGAGAGTTTGGGGTCAAGGGCCAGATCGACCAGATAAGGCCAGGTCCCGTGGTCACCCTCTATGAGCTGGTCCCTGCCGCCGGGGTTAAACATGCACGGGTCGTGGCCCTGTCCGATGACATTGCACGCTCCATGAGCGCCAGGGCCTGCCGGGTGGCTGTTGTGCAGGGGCGCAATGCGATCGGGATTGAACTGCCCAATGCGCGGCGCGAGACGGTTTATCTGCGCGACCTTCTGGCCTCGTCGGAATATGAAAAATCCAGCCAGATCCTGCCCATGGCGCTTGGGGAAACCATTGGCGGCGAGCCCTATATTGCCGACATGTCGAAAATGCCCCACCTCTTGATCGCCGGGACCACCGGCTCGGGCAAGTCGGTCGGGGTCAATGCCATGATCTTGTCGATCCTGTATCGATTGCCGCCGGACCAGTGCAAATTCATCATGATCGACCCCAAAATGCTGGAATTGTCCGTCTATGATGGCATTCCGCACCTGCTCGCCCCGGTCGTGACAGACCCCAAAAAGGCGATTGTCGCGCTGAAATGGACAGTGCGGGAAATGGAGGACCGCTATCGGCGCATGTCCAAGATCGGTGTGCGCAATATTGGCGGGTTCAACGAAAAAGCCATCGAGGCCAAGACCAAGGGCGAGCATTTTGTCCGCACGGTCCAGACCGGCTTTGATGATACGGGCAAGCCAATCTATGAGGAAGAGCGCCTCAATCCCGAACCCATGCCCTATCTGGTCGTGGTTATTGACGAGGTGGCGGACCTGATGATGGTGGCGGGCAAGGATATTGAAGGGGCGGTGCAGAGATTGGCCCAGATGGCCCGCGCCGCCGGTATCCACCTGATCATGGCCACCCAAAGACCTTCGGTCGATGTCATTACCGGTACGATCAAGGCTAATTTTCCAACCCGGATCAGTTTTCAGGTCACCTCCAAGATCGATAGCCGGACCATTATGGGCGAGCAGGGGGCCGAACAATTATTGGGCCAGGGCGACATGCTTTATATGGCCGGGGGCGGTCGGATTACGCGCCTGCATGGTCCATTTGTCTCGGATACCGAGGTCGAGACGGTGGCCGCCTATCTGCGGGCTCAGGGCCAGCCACAATATCTTGACGATATAACCGCCGGTGCGGACGAAGAAGGCGAAGACGGCGAGACCGGTGAGGGCGGCCTATCGGGCGATGACCTTTATGACCGGGCCGTAGCCGTGGTGACACGCGATCGCAAGGCCTCAACCAGCTATATCCAAAGACGATTACAGATCGGCTATAACCGCGCCGCCTCGCTTATGGAGAAGATGGAGCGTGAGGGTGTGGTCACGGCTGCAAACCATGCCGGCAAACGCGATATTCTTGCCGCACCGCCGCCGCATTAGCGATCTATACGATCGCCTCACAACCTCATAAATCCCCTGAGGACCATCATGCCCAGATCTGTCTTGCTTATTGTGATTGGCCTTGCCGCCCTGATAACCGGCCCTGTCCATGCCCAGACCGCCGCCAATAAGCCCGCAATCGCCAATCAGCGCCTGTCTGAGTGGGAGCGGGCCAAGGTTGAGCAGGCCAGCCGTTATCTGGCGTCCCTTGACCATGCCCAGGGCCGTTTTATCCAGACCGATCCGAGGGGCATCAAGACGCAAGGTCGTCTTTATCTGCAAAGGCCCGGCAAGATACGCTTTGCCTATGACCCGCCACAGGGCCTTTTGGTCGTGTCTGACGGCTATAATGTGTCGATCGCCGATAGCCGCTTAAAGACCTTTGACAAATACCCGCTTAGCGCCACGCCACTGGCCCTATTACTCTCTCGGAATGTTTCCTTGGAAAAGGGGGTCGTGATCGACCAGGTCAGCAAGACCTCAGAGGGGTTTTCCATCTCCGCCCATGATGGCCGCAAACAGGCCGAAGGGCGCATTCGGCTGGAGTTTTCAGAGGTAAGGCCAACCGCGCCTCTAGAGCTTGACTCCTGGACCGTCACCGATGCGCAGGGCCAGAGCACGCGCATTGATGTAATCGCACTAAGGCCCGTAGCCCCCCTTCGCGCCGAACTGTTTCAACTTAAGGACCCCCGCGTCCTGCCGCCGAGTCGGCGCTAGGTGTGACATAATCATTACAGGCAAGCCAAGAATCTTTTCTGGTTGACTTTTTGTTTCGACGTTGCAATTATGCCACTCATGAGGATGGCGGTCGTGTCGACAGCGTCCTGATCCTGCGTCGGACCCATTCCCCTCCCGGCGACGGTTATACCCCCTTGACGCCCGGTCGCGCCTTGCGCACCGGGCGTTTTTCTTGAGCGCAAAACAGGCTATAGCCAGTTCAATTGCGTCTCTTGGAATCTTGCCATGCGTTTTCGCCTCGCGACCTGGAACATTAATTCTGTGCGCCTGAGGGCCGAGCAGGTGGCCCGGTTTGTGGGCGAACAGGCCCCGGACGTGCTCTGCCTGCAAGAAATCAAGTGTCAGGAGGGCGAGTTTCCCACCCAGGCCTTTATCGATATGGGCTTGCCGCATCTGGCCATTCGCGGACAAAAGGGGTTTCACGGCGTGGCCATAGCCTCGCGCCTGCCGCTTGAACCCGTTGCCGATCTTGAGGCCTGCCGTGAAGGTCATGCGCGCTCGGTCTCGGTCAAGATTGCCGGTATCGAGGTTCATAATCTGTATATTCCCGCTGGCGGCGACACGCCCGACCGCGTCGGCAATCCGAAATTCGACCATAAGCTAAATTTTTTCGAGCGCCTGACGGCCAATATGGCCGCGCGCGATCCCAATGCGCCCCTGATCCTGACCGGCGATCTCAATGTCGCGCCCGGCGAGCATGATGTCTGGAGCCATAAGCAAATGCTAAAAGTGGTCAGCCATACACCGCTTGAACTAGAGGCCATGGCCAGGCTGCAGGCTGCGCTTGATTTTATCGACCTGCCAAGACAGGCCATACCCGAACCACAAAAACTGTATTCTTGGTGGAGTTATCGCGCCACTGATTTTCGCGCCTCCAATCGGGGCCTTAGACTAGACCATATTTTGGCAAGCCCTGGCCTGCGCCAAGCCGCCTTTGCCACGGGCAGTGTTCAGGCCCGCGTGCATGACACCGTGCGCGAATGGGAAAAGCCCAGCGACCACGTCCCGGTCAGTGTCGACCTTAAACTCTAGGGGGCCAAGCGGTAGCCGCCCGGCTCAGTCAATAAGAGCCGCGCCATAGCCGGGGCCGCCTCGATCTTTTGTCGCAAACGATAGATATGGGTTTCCAGCGTGTGGGTGGTTACAGCGGCATTATAGCCCCAGACCTCGGCCAGTAATTCATCCCGTGCCACAGGGCTGGGTGCAGCGCGAAACAGGTATTTGAGGATATTGGTCTCTTTTTCCGTCAGGCGGATCTTTTTTTGCCGCTGATCGGTCAAGGTCTTGGCTGAAGGGCGAAATTCATAAGGGCCCACCCGATAGACCGCGTCTTCGGATTGCTCGTGAACCCGCAACTGGGCGCGAATGCGCGCCAGCAATACGGCAAACTTGAACGGCTTGGTGACATAGTCATTGGCTCCAGCCTCAAGACCCATAATGGTATCGCTGTCCTGAACCGCAGCCGTCAGCATAATGACCGGGGCTGTGACCCCATTGGCGCGCATTTGTCGGCACACTTCTCGGCCGTTGAAATCGGGCAGGTCAATATCCAGCAAGATTAGGTCTGGCTTGATCTCCTGGGCCCGCGACGCGCCCTCGGACCCGGTTTGCGCCTGCACCACGACAAAATCATCCTGAAGATCCAACTGCTCGGCGAGGGCGGTGCGCAGGTCTTCATCATCGTCTATGATCAATAAGGTTTTGTGCTGAGCCATGTGTGGAACCATGCATGGGTGAACAAGATTGGCAAGCGGCCCAATCAAGGGGTGATCAGATGATATTTGTCGCAACATCGAAAGGCCAGTTCCATTTGGGCCATAAGGTCGTTTCCTGCGCCCTTGGCCGCGCGGGCGTGATCTCGGCAGCGCAAAAGCGCGAGGGCGACGGTGCCAGCCCCATCGGCCTATGGCCCATCCGCCGGTTTTTGTATCGCGCCGACCGGCTGGACCGACCCAAGACCCTGTTGCCACTTGCGCCGATTGGCCCAAGCGATGGTTGGTGCGACGAGAGCACGGATGTTGCCTATAACCAGCCCGTAAATCTGCCCTATCCGGCCCGTTGTGAGCAGCTTTGGCGCGAGGATGGGGTTTATGACCTGATCGGGGTATTGGGATATAATGACGCGCCGGTCCTGCCCGGCTGCGGTTCTGCCATTTTCCTGCACCTGGCCCGTCCTGGCTATTTGCCTACAGAAGGGTGTGTCGCCTTGGCGCCTGAACACATGCTTGCCGTGATGGCACAGGCTGGGCCGGGCGCAGCGATTGAGATCAGGGCCTAGGCTGGCGCTCGCCAAACAGGGCCGAGCCGACCCGCACCGAGGTGGCCCCATGCGCTATGGCGATCTCAAAATCGCCGCTCATGCCCATGGATAGACTGCCAAGCCCATTACGCGCGGCAATCTTGGCCAGAAGGGCAAAATGCATGGACGGGGGCTGGTCTTGCGGCGGAATACACATCAGGCCCTCAAGGCTAAGGCCGAGGTCCCGGCGACAATGGGCGATAAAGGCGTCGGCGTCCTGCGGGAAAACACCCGCCTTTTGCGGCTCCTCGCCCGTATTGATCTGGATATAGAGCCGCACAGGCCGGGCTTGGGTTTGGATTTCATCCGCCAAGGCCTTGGCCAGTTTTGGCCGATCGAGGGTCTCGATCACATCAAAAAGGGCCAGGGCATCGGCGACCTTGTTGGTTTGCAGCGGGCCGATCAGTCGCAGTTCGCGGCCTTGCCGGTGCTCGCGCCAGCGCGTTTGCGCCTCTTGCACCCTGTTTTCCCCAAAAATCTGCTGCCCCTCAGCCAGAACCGGGGCAATGGCAGACCAATCTTGTTGCTTTGACACAGCCACAAGCGCCACATCCTCTGGGCGGCGGCCGGCGGCAAGGACGGCCATAGCGATACGGTCAAGAATGGATTGGCGAGGCGAGGCGTGAGAACGGGTCATAGGTCCTTAGGGTCAGGGGCGGCGCAACTTGGCCGACTGACGACAAAACTAGGCCGTTTGGCACCAAAGCAAAAGGCCGGCAGAGCCGATTTGCCTCGGCTTTGGCTTGTCACTGATCCAGACCGGCTGACCGACCCGCTTGCGACCGCTCGAGGCCTGCCCGCAGGCAGCGGCATAATCTATCGCGGCTTTGGCCGGCGCAATGCCGAGCACGAGGCCCGGGCCTTACGCAAACTCGCCAAGGAGCGGGGGCTTGTCCTATTGATTGGAGCCGATGCGCAACTGGCCGCAAGGATTGGGGCAGACGGTGTGCATTTGCCGGAACGCATGATGGCACGCGCGCCAAGGCTAAGAGCGCAATATCGCGGCTGGATCTTAACGGCGGCTGTGCATAATCGGCTAGCCCTAGAAAGGGCTGCGGCCCTAAGGCTTGATGGGGCGCTCTTATCCGTTGTCTTTCCAAGCCAAAGCCCTTCGGCGGCCAAACCCATTGGTCCAATGCGACTTGCGCGCTATGTGCGGTGTTCAGGCCTGCCCATCGTGGCGTTAGGCGGCATTACAACCAAGACCGGCCCCAGGCTTCTCAGCACGGGAGTCTATGGTCTGGCCGCAATAGAGGGTCTTAAAACTTAAACGCTGTTTCCAGCCGCACCCTTGGTGCCCGGTCTTGCGGCGCCGTATCGCGGGTCAATTGCGCTGAGTCGCCAAGCGAAACCGCGCCGCCCACCCGCAAGGACGGGGTTAGCCGATAAAAAGCGCCGGCCTGGATGTCTTTCAATTGTAAATCGCGGCCAACGGGCTGATTAAGATCAAGCTTTAAGCCCCAACGCGCCTTGTCATTCCATTGCAAGGAGCGATGTTTGGTCTGACCGTCCCAAAGATTCTTGTCTTGGGCAAATGCGTCACGAGTTACGGCATTGCGGGCCGCAAGATCCGCCGCAATGGCTGTTCGGCTACGGGCGTTGTCGGCCGCGCGCGCAGACACCGACACCCCAGCCAAGCTGAGGGCCAAGGCCGCTACTGCACCAATTTGCCAAACACGCGTCACGAAAAATCTATCTCCCAGTGTCAGTCATACCCAAGGGCACAAATTACCACCAACCCGATCCTCTTATCGGGGCCTATTAAAGGCGTCTATAATCAAGGGTCAAGACTAAGTTGGTGGAGTAAGCTAACCTGAGTGTGTAAATTTGTCGCTTATATGGCTGCTGTTGCACGCGGGCCACGCGATTCCTGTTTGGCGGTCGGCGCGGCTTGCTATAGACGGGGTGAGATATGGTCGGGGGCGACGGTGCTGGTCCGGATAAGACGGGTCCGCCTTTGCAGTGGAGCGATAGGGTATGGCTTGGATTCGTAGTGCGTCTGTTGTGATGGTTACCGTCAGCGTGCTGGCTGTGGCGGGCTGCTCAAGCATGAGCAAGCTGGGGGGCAAGGGCCCGACCGTGTTTCAGACTCAAGAAGAGGGCGGGTTTAACCCGTTTCGTTTCCGTGGCGGCGGCGGCAAGGCCGCTGAGGGCGGTGCGATTGGCGTGAACAGCTTTTTATGGCGGGCATGCCTGGATACATTATCGTTTATGCCCCTGGCCTCGGCGGACCCTTATGGCGGCGTCATCATCACGGATTGGTATACCAGCCCAGAAAAGCCCGACGAGCGGTTTAAGGCCACGGTGTATATTCTTGATGCGCGCCTGCGGGCTGACGGCTTGAATGTGGCTATTTTCAAACAGGTCAAGGATGCTAGCGGTGCCTGGGTCGATTCCCCGGCGGCCGGACAGACCGAAACCGATATTGAAAACGCCATCCTGACCCGGGCCCGCCAGTTGCGGCTATCGACCGTAGGCGGCAGGAACTAGACCCATACCGAGCCGGGACCCTGGTCCCGGCTTGATCGCTCGATCTGTCGTTTCGAACTCCCTTACAGGCCAGTAGCCGTACCATGGCGCGTTATAATCCAAAAGAAACCGAGCCGCGCTGGCGTAAGGCTTGGGACCAGGCAGGGGTCTTTACCACCCGCTCACCCAAAGAGGCGGCCGGACAGCCAAAATACTATGTCCTGGAAATGTTCCCCTATCCCTCGGGGCGCATCCATATGGGCCATGTGCGCAACTATGCCATGGGCGATGTCGTGGCGCGTTTCAAGCGCGCAAGGGGTTACAATGTCTTGCACCCCATGGGCTGGGACGCCTTTGGCATGCCCGCCGAAAACGCGGCCATGGAGCGGGGCATCCATCCCAAGGGCTGGACCTATGGCAATATCGCCGCCATGCGCCAGCAGCTCAAACTGCTTGGCCTCTCGATCGACTGGTCGCGCGAATTTGCAACCTGTGACCCTGACTATTATGGCCACCAGCAGGCCTGGTTCCTAAGCCTGCTGCAAAAGGGGCTGGTCTATCGAAAAGAGGGCGTGGTCAATTGGGACCCGGTCGATATGACGGTTCTAGCCAATGAGCAGGTCATTGACGGCAAGGGCTGGCGCTCGGGCGCTGTGGTTGAAAAGCGCAAGCTGACCCAATGGTTCCTGCGGATTACAGATTATGCCGATGCCCTGATCGAGGGTCTGGGCGGACTGGATCGCTGGCCGGACAAGGTCAGGACCATGCAGGAAAACTGGATTGGCCGCTCCAAGGGCCTGCGCTTGCGGTTCGCATTTTCCGACACGCCGCCCCGAGGGTTTGATGCCGGTCTTGAGGTCTATACCACCCGGCCCGACACCCTGTTTGGTGCAAGCTTTCTGGCTATTGCCCCCGACCACCCCCTGTCCGAGGCCTTGGCCAAGGCCGATCCGGCGGTCGCGGCCTTTGTTGCTGAGTGCCGCAAGGGCGGCGCATCGGGCGCGGATATTGAGACGGCTGAGAAAAAAGGGCTAGATACGGGCTTGAGCGTGCGCCATCCGCTGGATGCTAGCCAGACCTTGCCGGTCTGGATTGGCAATTTTGTGCTGATGGATTACGGCACGGGCGCGATTTTTGGCTGCCCGGCACATGACCAGCGCGATCTGGACTTTGCCCGCAAGTATAAGCTCAATGTTCAACCCGTTGTGCTGCCAGCGGGTGAAGACCCAGAGACTTTTTCGGTTGGCCTTGAGGCCTATACTGGTCCTGGCACCCTGTTTAACTCACAATTCCTCAATGGCCTTGATATTGAAACGGCCAAGGGCCGGGTGATTGACCAGGTTGAGGCCGCCGATCAAGGCACAGGCGCGACGGTTTACCGTTTGCGTGACTGGGGCGTTTCGCGTCAGCGCTACTGGGGCTGTCCGATTCCCGTCATCCACTGTCAGGCCTGCGGCGTCGTACCGGTGCCAAGGGCCCAGTTACCGGTCATATTGCCCGATGATGTGACCTTTGATCGGCCGGGCAACCCCTTGTTGCGCCACCCAAGCTGGCGGCATGTCGCCTGTCCTCACTGCGGCGCAGCGGCCGAGCGCGAGACCGATACGCTGGACACCTTTGTTGACAGTTCTTGGTATTTTGCCCGGTTTACCGATCCAAAGGCGAGCGAACCGATCAATAAGTCTGCGGCGGATTACTGGTTGCCGGTGGATCAGTATATTGGCGGGGTCGAGCATGCGGTGCTGCACCTTCTCTATGCCCGGTTTGTCACACGCGCCCTAAAAGACACCGGCGCGCTGGATGTCGCCGAGCCGTTTGCCGGCCTGTTTACCCAAGGCATGGTGACGCACGAGACCTATCGCGGCCCCGACGGCCAATGGGTTGAGCCCCAGTCGGTCGAGGTGATTGCAGAAGGCAATGCCCGCCGCGCGGTCATGATTGATGGCGGCGCGCCGGTCGTGATTGGTGACATTGAAAAAATGTCCAAATCCAAGAAAAATGTCGTCGCACCCGAAGACATTTTTGATTCCTATGGCGTCGATGCCGCCCGCCTGTTTGTCATGTCCGACAGCCCGCCGGAGCGAGACGTGCAGTGGACCAATGGCGGGGTTGAGGGCGCTTGGCGCTTTGTGCACCGGGTCTGGACTGAATTTGATAGCCAGCCAGACGCTGTCCTTGCCCCTATTGCCTATCGGCATGACCCGCGCGCGCTGGACCTGCTCAAGGCGGCCCACAGGCTTATTGGCACATTGACCGACAGTATTGAGGCCTTCCGGTTTAATGGCGGCATTGCCAAGCTGTATGAGTTTTTGAATATTCTCAAGGGCGCAGCCGCCGCTGGCGCAACACCAGAAATCCTGGCTGCCAGGGCTGAGGCCCTGTCAATCCTCGCCCGCCTGATCGCGCCCTTTACCCCGCATCTGGCCGAGGCGTGTTGGGAACGGATTGGCGGCGAGGGCATGGTCGTCAATGCGCCCTGGCCGGATCTTGATCCTGAGCTGGCCGCGGATGACCAGCGCATCTTGCCGGTTCAGATCAATGGCAAGCGCCGCGGCGAGGTCAGTGTGCCCGCAGGCCTTGGTCATGCCGAGGTCGAACACTTAGCGCTCGCCGATGAAGCCGTTGCACGTCACCTCGAAGGCCTTACAGTACGCAAGGTGATTGTCGTGACCGATCGTATCGTCAATATCGTCGCCAACTGATTGGTATTTTCGCCAAGCCTGAGACGGGGCAAGATCTTGAAACAGTCCATGGGAATGATTGAGCGTCTGGCGGCCGTCCTGGCCGCCTGTCTTCTGGTCTCAGCCTGCGGGTTTGTGCCCCTTTATGGCCAGGCCGGCGTCGGAGAAGGCATGGCCGCGATCCAGGTCAAGGTGCCTCAAGGGCGCAGCGCCTA
>JBIIZD010000018.1:0-31497 GCA_044346445.1 Caulobacteraceae bacterium | reverse complement strand
CGGCCTGGGAGGATGCGCCATAGAGCGTGCCTTGCGGACCGGCCAGGGCCTCGATGCGGGCAATGTCATAGACGTGAACATCTAGCGTGCCGCCGATGGTGGTGACGGGCTGTTCGTCCAGATAGACGCCGACGCTGGGCAGGGAGCCGGAATGGTTGCCGTCGCCGCCACTGGCCACGCCACGGAAATAGACGGTGGTGACGCCCGGTTGGCTGGTCTGGAACGAGACGCTGGGCAGCATCTTGGTATAGTCATTGAAATTGGCGATATTCAGTTGTTCAAGCTTTTGCGTGCCTAGGGCCTGAATGCTGATCGGCACTTTTTGCAGGTTTTCGCTGCGCTTTTGCGCGGTGACGATCACCTCATCGACATTTCCAGTGCCAGCGGCCTCTTGCGCCAAGACGCCAGTTGCGGCGGTCAGCATGGTAGAGGCCAACAGCATGGCCACGCCATAGCGTGCCCCGCGTCCCTGTTGCATTAAACTCATTTGGACTTTCCCCTCGGTTTATTCAGGGATTGTCTTCGCTATGACCGCAGGCTGGCAAGTCTGAATTGTCAATATGCGGATGTTTTAGTGAATTGCGACAATCTTGTTGCCTAATCATCACGCTTGCCAGGTTTCTGCTACAGGACCGAGCGCAGATCTTAGCGGCTCAAGCCAGGCTTGAAAGGCGCGCCACTGGCCAATACCGTCGCGATTTAGCGGGCGGCGGACCTGTTCACTGCTGGCCGTGCGTACGGCGCGCTGGGTCTGGTGAAAGTTCAGACAACCAGGCTCAAACGGCAGGCCCAGATGGTCGAGCAGGCGGCGGATCTGGTCTTCGGGCTCCTCGATCAAGCGCTCATGGATCACCCTATGCACCCGGCCGGGCAGGACCTGATCGAAATGCCGCATCAGGCGCACATAATCGCTGTAATAGCGGCCCATATCCTCAAGCCCATAGGAAAACGCCTGGCCCCTGGCAAAATGCTGTTTGAAATTGGAAAAACAGCAGTCCATAGGGTCGCGCCTGGCATCGATAATCTTTGCATTTGGCAAGATCAGATGAATAAAGCCGGTATAGAGCCAGTTATTAGGCAGTTTATCGATAAAATAGGGCTTGGCTTCTTTGCGCTGAATCTGGGTGCGCGCCAAAAAATCTTCGCCAAGGCTTTGGATCTGGTCGGGCAATAGCCCGTCAAGGCCTGCGGGATAGCGCTGGGCCTCCTTGCCGGTTTGCGCGGCCAGGGCGGGAATGTCTGGCAATTCCATTGTGCCCTCGATCATGGAATGGCTGGCCAAGATCTGCTCGATCAGAGTCGAGCCCGCCCTTGGCATGCCCAGAATAAAGATCGGGGCCGAATCGGGGCAGCCTTGGCCTGCATGCCGGGCAAAAAACTCTGGCCTATAGGTGGCTATGGCGCGGTCTACCTGTCGGCTGATCTCGGCGGGATCATAATCCAGCAGGCTACGGCGAAGGCGGTTTGCCGCGCTGTAATGAGCAAATGCGGCCTCGGCCTGACCTAGGTCCTCAAACGCCTTTCCAAGCGCAAAATCCAGATGCAGGCGGTCATCATCGCCAAGGCCAGGTGTTTTTAAGGCGGCCTGCATGGTGGCAATATCGGCGTGTGTAAACCGCACGGTCTTGAGATTGGCCAGGCTCCACCAGACCTCGCCCAGATCGGGGCGCAGGTTCAAGGCCCGGCGATAGGCAACCAGACTATCGTCCTGCCGACCGACAGTCTTGAGCACATGCGCATAGCTCATCCAGATCTTGGGCTGGTCGGACCGGCTTTGCAGGACGTTCTCGTACAGGGCCAGGGCCTCGTCATAATCGCCAATCTTGCCAAGGGCTGCGGCCTTCAGGTTCTGGTGATTGGGATTATTGGGGTCCAGGGCCAAGACCGTATCCAGTTCGGCCAAGGCCTCTTGGGTCCTGTTCTGGCGATGCAGGACCATGGCCAGATTAGACCGTGCGGCGGTAAAGCCAGGGGCCAAATCAAGCGCGCGCCGCAACAGGTTCTCGGCATCGCCATAGCGGCCAATCCGTCCGGCCAATTCTGCCAACATCCGGATCGCCGCGACATCGGTGGGAATGGTTTTTAGCCTCTGTTTGAGGATGGGTTCTGCAATATGCAGGGCATTGGCCGCCAGGGCCTGGGCGGCCTGTTGCAGGTCGGGATCGTGAATACTGGCCCCAATCGCCTTTAGCTCTGCGACCTCGGCATCGCCATTGCGGCCAAGCGCGCGATAGGCGAGGGCCTGATCGCGAAAGGCCTGGGCCTGTTTGAGCGCCATATCGGACAAGGCGGTGGGTTCCATCTGTTTTCGCATTGCGCGGTTTTGGCCAACACCTTGCCCATGGTTTGGCAAATATTTCCAGACGCAGCCTGCATTTCTGCTAGCTTGGTGGCGTGGTGGGGGAGTTTTTGTAAATGGGCGGCGTCAAGACGACCAAGCGTCTAGGGTTTTGGATGTGCACGGCCCTGGTGGTTGGCAATATGATCGGGTCGGGGGTTTTCCTTTTGCCGACCTCGCTTGCGCCCTTTGGCTGGAATGCGGTGTTTGGCTGGATGCTCACCATTGCCGGCGCGATTTGCCTGGCCTTTGTGTTTGCCCAGCTTGCCCGCGCCATGCCGCGCGGCGGCGGGCCTTATGCCTATACGCTTGAGGCCTTTGGCCGCGCCCCGGCCTTTGCTGTGGCCTGGAGCTATTGGATTTCGCTCTGGGTTGGCAATGCGGCGATAGCGGCGGCGGCCATCAGCTATTTGAGTGTGTTTTTCCCCGCGATTGGCCAGGTGGCGGGCCTGCCAGCGGTCCTGACCTGTGCTGCCGTCTGGCTGTTTACCGCCATTAATTGCCGAGGTGTGCGCGAGGCCGGGGCGGTGCAGATGGTCACAACGGGCTTAAAGCTCCTGCCGCTCTTGGCGGTCATGGTCTTGGCTGTGCTTTTGCTTTTCCAGCATGGCCCGCGCATCCTTGTGCCATTTCATGCCGCTGACATAAGCGCCTCTAGCATAACGGCGGCGGCGACCTTGACGCTTTGGGCCATGCTGGGCCTAGAATCAGCGACCGTGCCTGCCGATAGTGTCCAGGACCCGGAGCGCACGATTCCAGCAGCGACCTTGGCGGGCACGATCTTGAGCGGGGTCCTCTATCTGGTGGTGTGTTCGGCCGTGGTCTTGATGGTGCCAAGCGCGATCGCTTCGGTGTCCAATGCCCCGCTTGCCGATTTTGTTTCGCTGTATTGGGGCACGAATGCCCGCGATGTCCTGGCCCTGTTTGCCGCGATCAGTGCCCTGGGCGCGCTCAATGGTTGGATATTGTTGCAGGGTGAATTGCCAGCGGCCATGGCTCGCGATGGGGTGTTTCCGCGCTGGCTTGGCAAGGTGTCTTTGCGCGGCACGCCGGTGCGGGCGCATCTGGTTTCCAGCGCGCTTTTGACCGCGATTGTCTGTCTGAACTATCAAAAATCCATGGCCCAGTTGTTCACCTTTATCATTCTATTGGCTACATCGGCCTCGCTGGTCATGTATCTGGCCTGCGTCCTTGCGGCCCTGTGGCTGTTGTATAAAGGCAAGATTCAGGGCTCGCCGGTGTTTGCCGTCGTGGCCTTGCTCGCCGGCGCCTATGCCGTCTGGACTCTGATCGGTGCCGGGCTAGAGGCGACAGGCTGGGGCGCAGTCCTGCTGCTAGCAGGACTGCCGGTCTATTGGATCATGCGGCCCAGAAAAAAGGCCTAACGAATGGCAGCGTGGGTGCGCAGATAGTCATCCACGGCCACGGCACATTCGCGCCCCTCGCGGATCGCCCAGACCACCAAGGATTGACCGCGCCGCATATCCCCGCAAGCAAAAATGCGGCTGGTTGTGGTGCGGTGTAGCTTGACTTCCGCCGCGACCGCGCCGCGCGTGGTCATCTCGACCCCGGCCTGTTCAAGCAGGGCATCGGTGCGCGGACCCAAAAAGCCCATGGCCAGCAGGACCATATCGGCCTTGATCTGGAAGGTGCTGCCTGGCACGTCTTGCATGCCCATCTGGCCATTGGCCCCGGCCGCCCATTCGGCGCGCACACATTCAATGGCCGTAACCTTGCCGCCTTCGCTGATCACCCGCTTGGTCAGCACGGAAAAATCGCGCTCACAGCCCTCTTCTTGCGAGGAGGAGGTGCGCATTTTCAGCGGCCAGTCGGGCCAGGTCATGGCCTTGTTCTCCCGCGCGGGCGGCTGGGGCATAACCTCAAGCTGGGTAACGCTAAGCGCGCCTTGACGGTTGGAGGTGCCAATACAGTCAGAGCCCGTATCACCGCCGCCAATGACCACCACATGCTTGCCCTTGGCCGATAGAGTGCCTGTCGGTGCGGCGATGGACTCCTCGTCCCCGGCCACGCGCTTGTTTTGCTGACGCAAAAAGTCCATGGCGAAATAGACGCCCTCAGCCTCGCGGCCAGGCACCACCAGGTCGCGCGGCCATTCGGCGCCGCCAGCCAAGACCAGCAGGTCATAATCATCCAAAAGCCGCTGAACCGTGATCGAGACCCCGACCTCGACATTGGTGCGGAAGATCACGCCCTCGGCCTGCATCTGGGCCACCCGGCGGTCGATCAGGTGCTTTTCCATCTTGAAGTCTGGAATGCCATAGCGCAGCAGGCCGCCGATCCGGTCGTTCTTTTCAAACACGGTCGGGTTATGACCCATGCGGGCCAGTTCCTGGGCACAGGCAAGGCCTGCGGGCCCTGAGCCGATCACCGCGACGCGCCTGCCCGTACCACGATCGGCGCGGAGCGGCTGGACCCAGCCTTCTTTCCATCCCCGGTCAATGATTTCGCACTCAATCGACTTGATGGTGACGGGGCTGTCTTGAATATTGAGCGTGCAGGCCGCCTCGCAAGGTGCCGGGCAAATACGGCCCGTGAATTCTGGAAAATTATTGGTCGAATGCAGGGTCTCCAGCGCCTTTTTCCAGTCATCTTGATAGACCAGATCATTCCAGTCTGGGATCAGATTATTGACCGGACAGCCTGTGTGGCAGAACGGAATCCCGCAATCCATACAGCGCGAGGCCTGGGCCGCGACCTCGGTCTTGTCCAGGGGCGTGACAAATTCCTGCCAGGTCTTGAGCCGCTCCTGCGGCTTTACATAGGCGCGGTCGTGGCGGCTGATTTCTAAAAACCCGGTCGGCTTTCCCATGATCTTGTCTCTCTAAAGCGTTGGGGGCTATTGCGCGGCGACCTGGGCGGCCGAGGCGGCCTCCAGATCCATCAGGGCGCGGCGATAGTCCTTGGGCATGACCTTGACGAACTGGCGCACGCAGGTCTGCCAGTTATCGAGGATATGGCGGGCGCGGGCACTGCCAGTATGGGCCAGATGCCGCTCGATCAGCACGCGCAGGCGTTCTGTGTCAAAGCGCAGCATATTGCCAAGGCCCTGATCTGGATCGCCAAGGCCGGTCTGGTCGTCGCCCAAGCCGTCCAGCGGTTCTAGATCGACCATGGCCTTGTTGCACAGGGCATCAAAACTGCCGTCTGGATCATAGACATAGGCCACGCCGCCCGACATGCCGGCGGCAAAATTGCGTCCGGTCTTGCCTAGCACCGCCACCACGCCGCCGGTCATGTATTCGCACGCATGGTCTCCGGTGCCCTCGACCACGGCAATGGCCCCGGAATTGCGCACGGCAAACCGCTCGCCTGCCACGCCAGAGAAATAGGCCTCTCCGGCAATCGCGCCATAGAGCACCGTATTGCCCACCACGATGTTTTGGGTGGGATCGCGGCTAATGCCGTCGGGCTGGCGTACAATCACCCGGCCGCCCGACAAGCCCTTGCCGACATAGTCATTACCGTCACCGATCAGGGTCAGGCTAATGCCCCGCGCCAAGAAGGCGGCAAAGCTTTGGCCCGCTGTGCCGGTCAAGGTGATCTTGATCGTATCGGGGGCTAGGCCCTCATGGCCATAGCGCCTGGCCACTGCGCCCGACAACATGGCCCCGACGCTGCGATTGACATTGCAAACCTTAGCCTTGATCTCGACGGGCTCGCCGCGCTCCAGAGCTGGATTTGCTTTTGCGATAAGGCCGTGATCCAGGGCCTTTTCCAGCCCGTGATCTTGCCGCTCACTATTCCAGCGCGGCAGGTCGGCGGGAATGTCTGGCATATAGAGTAGCTTGCTCAGATCAACGCCCCTGGCCTTCCATTGTTCGACCACGGGGCGGGCATGCAAGAGCTCGACCCGGCCAATCATCTCATTGATCGTGCGCACGCCAAGCTGGGCCATGATGGCGCGCAGTTCTTCGGCGACAAAGAAGAAGTAATTGATCACATGCTCTGGCTGGCCGGTAAACCGGGCGCGCAAGATTGGGTCCTGGGTGGCAACCCCAACCGGGCAGGTATTGAGATGGCATTTGCGCATCATGATACAGCCCGCCGCAATCAGCGGCGCAGTGGCAAAGCCAAACTCGTCGGCACCCAGCAGGGCTGCGACCGCCACATCCCGGCCAGTGCGAAGTCCGCCATCGGCCTGGACGGCAATACGGCTGCGCAGGCCATTGAGTAGCAGGGTCTGCTGGGTCTCGGCCAGGCCGATTTCCCAGGGTGAGCCCGCATGGGTTAGCGAGGTCAGGGGCGAGGCCCCGGTCCCGCCTTCAAAGCCTGAAATGGTCACATGGTCGGCGCGCGACTTGCTCACGCCTGCCGCAACCGTGCCGACGCCCACTTCTGACACCAGCTTGACCGAGATGCGAGCCTGAGAATTGACGTTTTTCAGGTCATGGATCAGCTGGGCCAGATCCTCGATCGAATAAATGTCGTGGTGCGGCGGCGGGCTGATCAGGCCAACGCCGGGGGTGGAGTGACGCACCTTGGCAATATTGGTATCGACCTTGTGACCGGGCAGTTGGCCGCCCTCGCCGGGCTTGGCCCCCTGGGCGATCTTGATCTGGATATCATCGGCATTGACCAGATATTCCGCCGTCACGCCAAACCGGCCAGACGCGACCTGTTTGATCGCCGAGCGCATGGAATCGCCATTGGGCAGGGGCACAAACCGGTCAGACTCTTCGCCGCCTTCACCGGTATTGGAACGCGCGCCAATCCGGTTCATGGCCACGGCCAAGGTGGTGTGGGCCTCACGGCTGATCGAGCCAAAGCTCATGGCCCCGGTGGCAAACCGCTTGACGATCTCAGCTGCCGGTTCAACCTCGTCAATCGATAGGGGCTGGTCGGCAAATTTGAACTCCATCAGGCCACGAATGGTCAAGAGCCGCTTTGACTGCTCATTAATGCTGGCAGCAAAAGCCTCGTATTCGGCGGGCAGATTGCCGCGCACGGCGTGTTGCAGCTTGGCGACGGAGTCCGGGTTCCAGGCGTGTTCTTCGCCGCGAATCCGGAAAGCATAGGCCCCGCCGACATCCAGCGCATCACGATAGATGGGTATATCGGCATAAGCATCGCGGTGGCGGCGCACAGATTCTTCGGCCACGTCCAGCAGACCAATCCCCTCGATTGTGGTGGCCGTGCCGGTGAAATACTTATCTATGAAATTGGACGACAGACCTACAGCGTCGAAAATCTGAGCACCGCAATAGGACTGGTAGGTCGAAATGCCCATCTTGGACATGACCTTGAGTATGCCCTTACCAATCGCCTTGATATAGTTTTTCTGCACATCATAGGCGCTCAAGCTCAGGCCCGATTTTACCCGCAGGGCCTCCAGGGTCTCAAACGCCAGATAAGGATTGACCGCCTCGGCCCCATAGCCTGCCAGAACGCAGAAGTGATGCACTTCGCGCGCTTCGCCGGTCTCGATCACCAGGCCGGTCTGCATGCGCAGGCCCTGACGGATCAGGTGGTGGTGGATGGCGGCTGTGGCAAGCGCTGCGGGCACGGCCACGCGGGTTTCGCTGACGGCCCGGTCGGACAAGATCAGGATATTGATGTCGGCCAGCACAGCCTCGGTTGCGGCCCAGCACATCTTCTGGATCGCCATTTCAATGCCGCCCGCGCCTTCGCTGGCATCCCAGGTCGTATCAATGGTGGCGGTGCGGAAGGCCCCGTCCAGCAGTTCTGAAATCGCCCGAATCTTGTCGAGATCGCCATTGGTCAAGACCGGTTGCGAGACCTCCAGGCGCTTGTGCGTGCCCGCATGGTGGCCAAGCAGATTGGGCCTTGGCCCGATCATCGAGACCAGTGACATGACCAGTTCTTCGCGGATCGGATCAATCGGCGGATTGGTGACCTGGGCGAAATTCTGCTTGAAATAGTCATAGAGCAGTTTGGAGCGCTCAGACAGGACGGCAATCGGCGTATCGGCACCCATGGAGCCAATGGGGTCCTCGCCCGTCAAGGCCATGGGCGCAAGGAAGAATTTCAGGTCCTCTTGCGTATAGCCAAAGGCCTGCTGGCGATCGAGCAGGGTTTGGGGGTCATCGACCAGCGGTGCTTCATCGACCTTGACCGGCAGGCCTTCCAGCTTGAACTGGGTCTGTTGCAGCCACTCATCATAGGGCTGGGCATTGGCCAGGGTCTGCTTGATCTCATCGTCCTCGATGATCTTGCCCTGTTCCAGATCGATCAGCAGCATCTTGCCAGGCTGCAAGCGCCATTTGCGCGCAATCTTTTCCTCTGGGATCGGCAGGACGCCGGACTCAGAGGCCATGATCACCTGATCATCTGTGGTCAGGATAAAGCGCGCTGGGCGAAGGCCGTTTCGGTCCAGGGTAGCGCCGATCTGGCGGCCATCGGTGAAGGCAATGGCGGCGGGACCGTCCCACGGCTCCATCAAGGCGGCATAGTATTCGTAAAAAGCCTTTTGCTTGGCATCCATCTGCTGATTGCCAGCCCAGGCCTCGGGGATCAGCATCATGACCGCATGGGCCAGAGGATAACCACCGGCCAATAACAGTTCCAGCGCATTATCAAGACAGGCCGTATCGGACTGGCCATGCGGGATCAGGGGCCACATCTTGTCCAGGTCCGGCCCCAATAGTGGGGATTCCAGCGTGCGACGGCGGGCATTCATCCAGTTCACATTGCCCCGCAAGGTATTGATCTCGCCATTATGGGCGATGAACCGGTAAGGATGGGCCAGCTTCCAGGACGGGAAGGTATTGGTCGAGAACCGCTGATGGACCATGGCAATGGCCGACTGGGTCAGGGGGTTTTGCAGGTCCAGGTAAAACGTGCCGACCTGTCCGGCCAGCAAGAGGCCCTTATAGACCACGGTGCGGCTGGAAAAGGACGGCATATAAAAGTCGGCAAGGGCCGGAAGGTCGCGCTTGGCGGCCTGGTCAGCCAGGGGGTTTTGGGTTTGTTTGCGGATGGTCAAGAGCTTGCGCTCAAACGCGTCCTGATCCTTGGTATTGGGCCCGCGCCCGACAATGGCTTGACGGATGACTGGCAGGTCAGCCAAGACCGCGGCCCCCAGCACAGACGTATCCACCGGCACATCGCGCCAGCCGATCAGGGTCTGACCCTCAACGCGGATAAAATGCTCAAACTGGCCAGCAACCATGGCCCGGACCTTTTCGTCGCGCGGCATAAAGCACATGGCTACAGCATAGTCGCCGAGCGCAGGCAGGGTCAGTTTTTGGCCCTTGGCCCAGTCGCGCAAAAGCGCATCGGGAATCTGAATCAGACAGCCAGCGCCATCGCCAACCATGGGGTCTGCACCCACAGCGCCGCGATGGTCGATATTGAGCAGGATCTGCAAGCCTTGACGCACGATGTCATGGGTCTTGGTGCCCTTGATATTGGCAACAAAACCGACGCCGCAAGCATCATGCTCGTGGCGGGGATCGTACAGACCTTGCGAAACCGGCAACTGCATCTCAATACCCTCGAAACTCATAGTCCCCATGCGCGGACGCGCAGGGCGGAGTGTTTTTGCTGAAAATTTATCCGATGTCGATGGTCGCGCAATCCCTTGGGGACAAAGAATGAGCCTTCCGCAAGATTTTGCCCAATTTCTAGGCCTTGGCTGCGATTATAAGCACGCGATTCCAGCAAGCTTTTGGCCGACCTATTGCCATTTTAATAGTTTTGCCCAAGCATGTACCCTGGTCCGGAGGGGGAAATAGGGCGATGCGCGGGCGGTTTCCAGTGCTTGTTTTAGGTTTAATGGCCCTGATTAATCTGGGGCGGGGCGCGGTCCATAGCTTTGCGCCCGATGGTGGTGCAGTCTCGATTGCCGGGCTTAGCCTGGGCGACCAAGGCCCAACCATCGTGTCCCTGTTTGCCACCTTGGGGCTTGGCCAGATGGTGATGGGCGCATTTCAGGCCTATATCGTCCTGCGGCGGCGCGATCTGCTGGGCCTGTTTTTGGGCCTGCAACTGGCGACAAGCTTGGTCGCCATGATCAATCTTTATCTATGGCGGCCCTTGCCGGTTCTGGTGCCCGGCCAGCCCTTCAATATTGCCTTGATGCTGTTGCAGGCCGCAGCGCTAGTGATTGCCTTGCGCAGCCAGACCTCAAGGCCGGACTAGGCCCTAGATTTCCTGGTTATAGGCCCCGATCTCAGCGCGCTTGGCCAGCCTGGGCTTGACCTCCTGATGGAACAGGGCGCGCATATCATCGGCCGAGCGCGTGCTTTCCACCACCACCACGATTTCAGGCTTATTTGATGAGGCGCGCACCAGCACCCAACTGCCATCGTCTAGCGCAACCCTCACGCCATTGACGGTGATGACATCGGTGATCTTGCGGCCAAGTATGGTGCCGCCTGCCGATGCCAAGGCCTGATATTCCGCCACGACGCCCTCAACCACACCATACTTAACCTCGTCACCGCAATGGGGCGACATGGTCAAGGAGGTATAGGCCACCGGCAGCGCCTTTTTCAGGTCCGAAAGCGTCTTGCCCCGATTGCGGTCTAGCATGGCCAAGATGGCCGCCGCCGCCGTCAGGCCGCAGTCATAACCCCGGCCCAAGGACCCGGCGAGGAAGAAGTGGCCGGACTTTTCAAAGCCTGCCAGCGCGCCCAGTTCAGCGGTCTTGCGCTTGATATAGGAGTGCCCGGTCTTCCAATAGACGGTGGTACAGCCATTGGCCGCCAGGATGGGGTCGGTGGCATAAAGGCCTGTGGATTTCACATCGACGATAAAGGTCGCGCCGGGGTGCAGGGGGGCAAGATCGCGGGCCAGGATCAGGCCGATCTTGTCGGCATAGATTTCTTCGCCCTCATTATCGACCACGCCGCACCGGTCGCCGTCCCCGTCAAAACCAAACGCCAAGTCTGCGCCTGTATCGCGGACCGTCTTTGCCATGGCGTGCAGCATGATCTGGTCTTCAGGATTGGGATTATATTTGGGGAAGGTATAGTCGAGCTGGCAATCCATCTCGATCACTTCAACGCCCATGGCGCGCAAGGCCTGGGGGGCAAAGGCTCCGGCCGTGCCATTGCCGCAAGCTGCAACCACCTTGAGCGGCCGGGTAACCTTAACCCGTCCAGCCACATCGGCAATATAGCGCTCTGCCATGTTGCTGATCCGGGTCAGCTTGCCGCCGGGACGTTCAACAAAGGCGCCTTGCAAGACAATGTCTTTGAGTTGGCCCATTTGTTCAGGCCCAAAGGTGAGAGGGCGTTGCGCGCCCATCTTGACGCCGGTCCAGCCGTTTTCATTATGGCTGGCCGTGACCATGGCCACGCAAGGCGCATCCAGATCAAACTGGGCAAAATAGGCCGTTGGTGACAAGGCCAGCCCAATATCCAGGACCTCACAGCCCGCCGCGATCAGGCCAAGGCTCAAGGCCTGTTTGATCGAGATGGAATAAGACCGGTAATCATGACCAACCACAATCTGGGCATGACCAAGAGACTGGATATAGGTGCCAAGCCCAAGGCCTAGGGCCTGAATACCCAAAAGATTGATTTCTGGCCCAAACAGCCAGCGCGCATCATACTCGCGAAATCCGGTAGCTTTTACTAATGGTTCGTTTTCATAGGCTAGAGTGTTCGGAACCAGGTCATTGCGAGGCTTGGCAAACATGAGGTTTTCCTTGAAAACGATAGGGTTGTGTTTAGTCGTGCCATGGGGTCGATGCAACCGTGTCGCTGGCTTTTGCCGCCTTCGGAGAGAGAATGTCGATGTCTAAATCTAGCAGACCAGCGATTTTTTTCGATCGTGACGGGGTCTTAAATGTCGATCACGGCTATGTGGTTGATCCCTCAAAGCTCAACTGGATGCCTCAGGCCAAGGAGGCGGTCCTAAAGGTCAATCAGCACGGCTTTGCGGCTGTGGTGATTTCCAATCAATCGGGTATTGGCCGCGGCATGTTTGATGCGGTCGATGTGGATCGTTTTCATGGCGTGATGCAGGCGCAACTGGCCGAGATTGGCGCGCGGATGGACGCGTTTTACTACTGCCCATTTGTGCCAGAGGCGGTCTTTGATGAGTTTCGCCATCCGGACCATCCAGACCGCAAGCCCAATCCCGGCCTGATTTTGCGCGCGGCTCAGGAGATGGACCTGGACCTTGCCCGCTCGGCCATGATCGGCGACCGCACCAGCGATGTCGAGGCGGCCCAGCGCGCAGGGGTCAGGGGCGTGCTCTATCGGGGCGAGCCCCTGGATGACCTGGTTGCGACCCTGATTGGCTAAGGCCCGTCCAAGCTTACGATTGGTTACAGGGATTGTCTGGTCAGATTGGGCCAAACCGGCCTATCAGGGCTAATTCCTGTCTCTTAGTGAGCCTGTTATGAGCATTGCCTTTATCGATCTTGCCGCCCAACAAGCCCGCATCAAGCCGGCGCTGGATGCCGCCATGGCCAGGGTGCTAGCCCATGGCGGCTATGTTATGGGGCCAGAGGTCGGCGAGCTTGAGTGCCAATTGGCCGGTTTTTCCGGCGCAAAATATGCTGTGTCCTGCGCCAATGGCACAGACGCGATTGCACTGCCCCTAATGGCTTGGGGTATAGGCGCAGGCGATGCCGTGTTCTGCCCAAGCTTTACCTTTGCCGCCACCGCCGAAGTCGTGCCCTGGACAGGGGCCGAGCCCGTATTTGTCGATATTCTGCCCGATACCTACAATCTTGACCCGCAAAAGCTGGAGGCAGCGATTGTCGCCATCAAGGCCGAGGGCCGCCTTGTGCCCAAGGTGGTGATTGCGGTTGATCTGTTTGGCCAGCCCGCAGACTATCCCGCCATTTCGCAGATTTGCCAGCGCCATGGCCTGAAACTGATTGCCGATAGCGCCCAGGGCTTTGGCTGTACCCTGAACGGCCAGCATCCCGGCCATTGGGCCGATGTGACCACGACCAGCTTTTTCCCGGCCAAGCCCTTGGGCTGTTATGGCGATGGCGGGGCTGTCCTGACCGATGACGAGGCCTTGGCCGAGCGCATGGATAGTCTGCGCGTGCATGGCAAGGCGGTTAAGAGCGATATTGCTGGGCGCAGCTTTGATCACGACACCAAATATCTGAACATGCGGATTGGCATGAATAGTCGCCTTGACACCTTGCAGGCCGCGATCCTGCTTGAAAAGCTGAACGTGTTTGCCGATGAGATTATGCTGCGCAATGCGGTGGCGGCCCGCTATGCCCGCGCCCTGCCGTCCAGCGTCACCCAAGTTCCGTCTGTGATTGCAGGCGGGATCTCGACCTGGGCGCAATACACGATCGAGCATGCCAATCGCGATGGCCTGGCCGCGCACTTGAAAGCGTGTGGCGTGCCCACAGCGGTCTATTATCCCGTGCCCATGCATATTCAGTCGGCCTATGCCCATTACCCCAAGGGCGTTGGCGGACTGCCGGTGACCGAGGCCAAGGCCAAACAGGTCATCAGCCTGCCCATGCATCCCTATATGACGCCAGAGGTTCAAGATCGTATTATAGACGCGATTTGTGGTTTTAATGGCTAGGCTGTCGGTTTAAGTCTTGAACCAGTCTAAAAAACTGAGCTGGGCCCGTAGTCTCTGGTGCCGGTAGCGACCGATGGTCGGGGAAAACATGGCGCTCTATCCGGTTATACTTTGCGGCGGCGCAGGCACCAGGCTTTGGCCAGCCTCGCGGGCGGATCGGCCCAAGCAGTTCTTGCCCCTTGTTGGCGCGCGGTCGAGCTTTCAGCAAACGCTTTTGCGGCTGGCCGATCTGCATCCCGCCGAGCTCATCATTGTCACTGGCCTTGCCCATAGCGACTTGGTGCGCGAGCAGGTTGGCGGGCTTGGTCTGACGGCGACGGTCATAATCGAGCCAGAAGCGCGCGATTCGGCCCCAGCGGTTGCAGCGGCAGCGGCGTATGTTCAGGCCAAGGCCCCAGATGCCGTCGTGCTGATGCTGGCAGCTGATCACCATGTTCGCGACGTGCCAAGATTTGTAGCAGCGGCAAGGCTTGGCATGGCGGCGGCGCAGTCTGGCTATATTGCCACCTTTGGCATGACCCCGGATCATCCCGCCACCGGTTATGGCTATATCCAGCCCGGAAGCGAAGTCCTGCCCGGCACCTTCAAGGTCGCGGCCTTTGTCGAAAAGCCGCCGCTAGACTTGGCCAAGGCCTATCTGGCCAAGGGCTATGTCTGGAACAGTGGCAATTTTGCTTTTCTGGCCAAGACCTTGATGGACGAGTTTGACGCCCTTGACCCGGCTACGGCGCGGGCGGCTAGGGCTTCGGTCGAGGGTGCCCGGTACCAGGACGATCAGGTTTTTCTGGATGCCAAGGCCTTTGCGCAGACAACGAGAAAATCGCTCGATTATGCCATTATGGAAAAGACCCAAAAGGCGGCTGTCGTGCCCGCCAGCTTTGGCTGGTCTGATCTTGGCAGTTGGGACGCGATCTGGCAGGCCTCGGCGCACAATGGCGATGGCAATGCGATAATGGGCGATGTCCAGTGCCTGGATAGCCGCAATACGCTGGTCCGGGCCAATGGCATGTTTGTGGGCGTGGTCGGGGTCGATGATCTGGCGATTATCGCCGAGGGGGATGCTGTGCTGGTGTGTCGCCGCCAGGACAGCCAAAAGGTTAAGGCCCTGGTCGATGCCCTGACGGCCCAGGGGCGATCCATGGTTCGCCAGCAAGGCTCGGGCCAGACCCTGTTGCACGGCGGCGGGGTTTGCGTCACCCGGCTGGAACGGGCACCGGGGCAAGGCGGCCAGATCCCGGCGGGCGCCTATCAGGTACTGCAAGGCGCGATTGAACTGGAGTCTGGGCAGGTCTTGGTTGCGGCGGCTCAGGGCCAGTGTGATCAGCCTATGGCTTTTACCACCAAGACCGGCTGTCTGATCCTGCTGACCCAGTGGTCTTGACCGGTGCGCGCTGGGGCTAGATTGCGCCTCAATGCGCCAAGCCCTTGACTTTCAAGGCCCTATAGGCGACTAGTCCGGCGTGGGCTTGATACTTGCCTGCTATACGGTGCTCCAGCCGCGTGAGGGGTCGTCTTTTTTGTCCCAGCCTGTCGAGCGCCTGCGAATCTTCGCATAGATCGCCCAGGCCACGCGGGGCGCTTTCCTAGACTTCCCCGCGACACCTGCGGCAGGACCGATGCGTTCGGCCCCGCTGGGCGTTCGCTCTGTTATGAAAGAGACGTCCTTAGTGACTCAATTCACCGATCTTGGCCTAAATCCCCAATTGCTTAAGGCATTGGCCGCTGAAGGCTATGTGACCCCTACCCCAATTCAAGCCCAGGCTATTCCTGGCGTCCTGGCTGGCCGCGATCTTTTGGGTATTGCCCAGACCGGTACGGGCAAGACGGCTGCCTTTGCCCTGCCTATTCTGCACCGTCTGGCCGCTGATCGCAAAGCCGCGCCGCGTCGCGGTTGCCGCTGTCTGGTCCTGTCCCCGACCCGCGAATTGGCGACCCAGATTGCCGAGAGCTTCCGCACCTATGGCAAGCATATGGGCATGACCGTTGCCGTGATCTTTGGCGGTGCCAAATATGGCCCCCAGATCAAGGCCCTGACGACGGGCATTGATATTCTGGTCGCCACGCCTGGCCGCTTGATGGACCATATGGCCGAGCGCACAGCCGACCTGTCGGCCTGCGAAATCCTGGTGCTGGACGAGGCCGATCAGATGCTGGATCTTGGCTTTGTCGTGCCGATCCGCAAGATCGTGGCAACCATGAGCAAGAATCGGCAAAACCTGTTCTTCTCGGCCACCATGCCAACCGAGATCAGCCGTCTGGCCGGCGAAATGCTGGTTGACCCGGTCAAGGTTGCCGTGACGCCAGGCGCGACCACGGTCGAGCGCATCAATCAGCAACTGATCTTTATCGAGGCCCCGCGCAAGCGCGCCTTGCTGGCCGATCTGTTTGCCGATCCGATCTTTTCACGCACCATCGTCTTTACACGGACAAAGCGCGGCGCGGACCGGGTTGCGCAATATATGGAAGCGGTCGGCATTAGCGCGGCTGCCATTCATGGCGACAAGAGCCAAGGCCAGCGCGAACGGGCCTTGGCCGCGTTTAAGGCGGGCAAGGTGCGGGCCTTGGTTGCAACCGACATTGCCGCGCGCGGCATTGATATTGACGCAGTCTCGCACGTGATCAATTATGAACTGCCCCAGGTGCCCGAGGCCTATGTGCACCGGATTGGCCGCACAGCGCGGGCCGGGGCCGATGGTTCGGCCATCAGCTTCTGTGCTGATGACGAGCGCAATCTGCTGCGCGATATTCAGCGCACGACGCGCCAGACCATCCCCGCCATTGATCGGCGCGGCGACAAGGTTCTGGCCGAAATCGCGGCCCGGACCGTGTCCTTGCCTGTGGCCGAACAATCCTTGGCACAGCCCAAGAGCCGCGATGGCGGACGGCCTCAAAGGCGCGGTGGTCCAGGCCAGGGCGCTGGTGGTGGCCGCGGCCGTCCGGGCGGCGGCGGTGCATCGGGTCAAGGCCAGCGCCAAGGTCAGGGCCAAAGGCAGGGTCAGGGCCACGGTCAGGGCCGAAGCGCGGCGGGTGCCAAGCCCGCTGCCACCGCTGCGCGCTGGAATCCCGTCGATTAAAACGTGTCTATAGGGGAGGGGGCTTCCAGCGCCTTCCCCAAGGACGGCCCGGACTAATCAAACAGATCGGTTCGCGCCGGTCTGTTTTGCCTTTGGGATGAGCCATCCTTGGCGGTTTGCCGATTGAGTAGAAAAATCGCGGTTTCGGCGCGCCAGTTTTCGATCAGGCTGCGCGGGCCAATCGGCCGTGCCGCCTTACCCTCGGCCAGGGCGGCGGCAACCTCGATCTCGACCTTCAAAGCGTCGCACAAATCAACAAAGTCGCCCACCGTACACAGATGGATATTCTGGGTCTCATACCATGGCGTTGGCAGTGAGCCGGTCATGGGCATGCGCCCACCCGCCAGAAGGGCCCAGCGCACGCGCCAATGGCCAAAATTGGGAAAGGACACGATGGCGCGGTCGGCTATACGCAGCAATTCTTCCAGCACCCGCCTTGGCTCACGCACCGCCTGCAAGGTCTGGGACAGGATGGCATAGTCAAAGGCCTGGGTTGGGAAATCAGCAAGGTCACGATCGGCATCGCCCTGCACCACGGCCAGGCCCTTGGCCAGACACGCCGCCACGCCGCCGGGGCTGATCTCCAGTCCGCGTCCGTCAACAGATTTTTCATCCGTTAAAAGCTGCAACAAGGTCCCTTCGCCGCAGCCAATGTCCAAAACCCGCGCGCCGGGCCGGACCAGCCGCAAGATTTCGCGAAAATCTTCGCGCACTGCACTCATGTTTTAAGACCCCGCGCCTTGGCGGCTGAGGCGACAAAGCCGCTCAAGGCCGCCTCCATCACCGGTTCATGCAGCAAGAAGGCATCATGGCCCTTATCGCTCTCGATCTCGACAAAACTGGCCCGCGCGCCGGCGGCATTTAAGGCCCGGACAATATCGCGGCTTTCCGTGGTCGGATAAAGCCAGTCTGAGGTGAAGGACAGCACGCAAAAACGCACATGCTGCGCACGGCGAAACGCTTCGGCCAAGACCCCGCCATGGGCAGCGGCCAGGTCGAAATAGTCCATGGCCCGGGTGATATAGAGATAGGAATTGGCATCAAACCGGTCGACAAAGCTGGCACCTTGATGGCGCAAATAGCTCTCAACCTGGAAATCGGCATCAAAGCCCCAGGATACGCCGTCCTTTTGAAACTCCCGGCCGAATTTACGCTGCAAGGCCGCTTCTGACAGATAGGTGATATGCGCGGCCATGCGGGCCACGGCCAAGCCCTTTTCGGGCCGTGTGCCTTGATTGGCATAGTCGCCGCCGCGCCAGTCTGGATCGGCCATAATGGCCTGCCGCCCGACTTCGTTAAGGGCAATGTTTTGGGCTGAATGGCGCGGGGCTGAGGCGATACAGACGGCGGAAAACACCCGGTCTGGATAGTCCACCGCCCATTGCAGCACCTGCATCCCCCCCATGGACCCGCCAACCACGGCAAATAGGGACTGGATACCCAGTTTCTCCACCAGCATGGCCTGGGCCCGCACCATGTCGCCAATGGTAATGACCGGAAAGGTCAGGCCATAAGGCGCGCCCGTTTCTGGATTTACAGAGGCTGGACCCGTTGAGCCCATGCAGCCGCCAATCACATTGGTGCAGATGATGAAATAGCGCCCCGTATCCAGCGGCTTTCCCGGTCCGATCAATTCTATCCACCAGCCAGGCTTGCCCGTGGTGGGATGCGGCGAGGCGACATACTGGTCACCGGTCAGGGCATGGCAAATCAAAATGGCATTGGAGGCGTCGCTATTGAGCTGGCCATAGGTGCGATAGCCGATCTCAAACCCGTTTAGCGGGCTGCCAGATTCAAGGCGCAAGGCCTCACCCGGTGCAAAGCGCATCACGCCGCCGCCGCTTTCATCGACATTTAGGGGTAGTGTTATCCCTTTCATACCCGCCTTGGACCGCTAGTCCGCGCGCCTGTCAATGGTCTGCATGGTCTTGATGGCTTTCGATTGCGCCATAGTCGGTCTATGAAGGGCAGGTGCGAACAAAATCTAGGAACCAACCATGCGGCGATTGATCTTGCTTCGCCATGCCAAGGCGGAAAACCAGGCCGCTTCGGGCGAAGATTTTGACCGGGCCTTGACGGCGCGCGGTCTGGCCGATGCGGCGCGCATGGGCCAGGTCCTGGCCGATGCAGGCTTGCAGCCCGACCTTGCGCTAGTGTCCAGCGGCGTGCGGGCGCGCCAGACCTGGGAGGCGGCCCAGATGGGATTTGCGCCGGTGCGGCTGGAAATCCTGCCAAGGCTCTATCTGGCCTCGTCCGAACAGATCTTAAGCCTTGCCGAAGACTTTGGCGATCAAGCCGATACGATTGTGGTGGTGGCGCATAATCCGGGCCTGCAGGATCTGGCCGTGCGCCTGATGCAGGAGGCCAGTGCTGGTCATGCCCTAATCGCCCGGGTCCTGAACGGCTTTCCAACCGCCTGCGCGGCTGTGTTCCTGATCGATGAGGCCGGAAGGCCAAACTATGACGGCTTGTTTGTACCCAAGGACCATGGCGGCGGCGCCGGAGCAAGATCTTGACCCTGATCTATAAGTTATTGCCGCAATCAGAGTGGCAGGCGGCCAAGGCGGCGGGCGTGTTCAAGGGCTCAGGCATAGACCTGGCCGATGGCTATATTCATTTTTCGACTGGCGAGCAGGCGCAGGAAACCGCAAGGCGCTATTTTGCTGGTCAAGCCGATCTGATGCTCTTGACCCTAGAGGCCGATGATCTGGGACCCAAGCTGGTTTGGGAGCCGTCGCGGGGCGGTGATCTGTTCCCGCACCTGTATGAGCCGCTGGCGCTGGACAAGGTCAAAAGCGAAACCCCCCTTGACCTAGACTCAGATGGTATTCCCCGGCTTGGGGATCTGGCTTGATGGGTCTTATCCATGATGCGGCGGCCAAGGCCTTGGGCCTGATCGATGCCGAGGATGCGCATGGCCTGACCATTGCCGCCCTGGCCGCAGGACTTGGGCCGCGCGACCGGCAAAGCGATGATCCCATCTTGGCCGGTGCGATTGGCCCCCTGGCCCTGCCCAATGCCCTGGGTCTAGCGGCCGGGTTTGACAAGAATGCTCAGGCCAGCACGGCCATGCTGCGCGCAGGCTTTGGCCTTGTCGAGTGCGGCACGGTCACGCCGCTGGCTCAGATCGGCAATCCGCGCCCACGCCTGTTTCGGCTTCGCGCCGATCAGGCCGTGATCAACCGGATGGGCTTTAACAATGAGGGCCTGGCGCCATTTGCCGCGCGACTGGCGGCTCGTGACAAGGGCGCGGGCCTGGTCGGGGCCAATATCGGGGCCAATAAGGACAGTCAGGACCGGATCGGCGACTATGTTATCGGCCTAACCGGGCTTTGGGGGCTTGCCGATTATTTCACGGTCAATATTTCCTCGCCCAATACGCCAGGCCTTAGGGCCTTGCAGACCAAGGCGGCCTTGGACGAGCTTTTGGGCAGGCTTGGCGAGGCGCGGGCCGTGCTCACACAGACCTTGCCCAGGGGGGCGGTGCCCATCCTTCTAAAGGTCGCGCCAGACCTTGAGGACGGCGAGGTGGAAAGCATTACGGCCTGTGTTCAGGCTCATGGCCTGACCGGGATCATCATTGGCAATACCACAATTTCGCGGCCAGCCAGCCTGACAGGCGCGCATCGGGGCGAGATCGGTGGTCTGTCGGGCGCGCCCTTGCTGGCGCTATCGACTGAGACGCTAAGACGGTTTCATGCCTGCGCGGGTGGCAAACTGGCCCTGATCGGGGCGGGGGGCGTGTCCAGTGGGGCCGATGCCTATGCCAAGATCCGGGCCGGGGCCTGCGCGGTGCAGATCTATTCGGCCCTTGCCTATCAGGGGCCTGGCCTGATTGGCCGGATCAAGACAGACCTTGCCGCCCATCTTCGGGCTGACGGATTTACAAAGCTAGAGCAGGCGGTCGGTCAGGCCTAGCCTGTCCACCCATCACAAGAATTGGAGACGACCCATGGCCTTGCTCAAGCGATTTGGCCCGATAGTTCTGGTCCTGCTGCTGATTGGACTGGCACTTGTTTCTGGCGTTACCGAGCACCTGACCTTGGCTGAACTCAAGCTGCGGCGCGACGAGTTGCAGGCCCTGGTCCAACACTACCCGCTGCTAAGCCTTGGGGTCTATATTCTGGTCTATGTGGCGGTGGTCAGCCTGTCCCTGCCCGGTGCCTTGATCATGACCTTGAGCGGCGGGTTTTTGTTCGGGCCTTGGATTGGCGGGCTGGCGGCCGCAACCGGGGCAAGCCTGGGCGCAGCCGTAATCTTTTTGATCTGCCGCACGGCGGTGGGCGATGCCTTGCGCGGCAAGGCTGGCTCGACCATTTCTAGGATTGAAGAGGGCGTGCGACGGGATGCGTTTTCCTATCTTTTGACCCTGCGTCTGATCCCGGTCATGCCGTTTTGGCTGGTCAATCTGGCGGCGGGTTTTGTTGCCATTCCCCTGCGCACATTCCTGATTGCGACGGTTTTGGGCATTTTGCCAGGCTCCCTGGTCTATGCGGGTTTGGGCTCTGGGCTTGGCCATGTGTTTGCATCGGGCCAAGAGCCTAATCTGCGGGTAATTTTTGAGCCGCAAGTCTTGTTACCCCTGATCGGGCTTAGCCTGTTGTCTCTGCTGCCGATTGTCCTTCGCCGATTTCGCAAGAGCGAGCCTGACCAATGACCAAGACCGTCCATGCCGATATTGTCGTGATTGGCGCAGGCTCTGGCGGTCTGTCCGTGGCCTCAGGCGCCGCCCAGCTTGGCCTCAAGGTCGTCTTGTTTGAGCAGGGCGAAATGGGCGGCGACTGCCTCAATTATGGCTGTGTGCCGTCGAAAGCCCTGATCGCGGCGGCTAAGCGCGCCCACGTCCTCAACACGGCCAGTGCCTTGGGCGTCCGTCCGGCGGGGCCTGCCCAGATCGATTTTGCCGCCGTCATGGCCCATGTCCATGGCGCCATTGCCACCATTGCCCCTCATGATAGCCAAGAACGGTTTGAGGCGCTTGGCTGCACGGTGGTGCGCGAGGCGGCAAGGTTTGCCGGGCCAGACACGGTCGAAAGCGCCAGTTGCCGCGTCAAGGCGCGCAAGATCGTTATTGCCACCGGCTCGCGGGCCAAGCTCCCGCCGATTGCAGGCCTAGAGGCCGTGGCCTATCTGACCAATGAGACCTTGTTTGAGCTCAAGGCCTTGCCTCAGCACCTGATCATTTTGGGCGCTGGGCCTATTGGCCTGGAATTGGGACAAGCTTTTGCGCGGCTGGGCAGCCAGGTGACGATTTTCGAGGCCGCCAAGGCCCTGCCCCGCGAAGACCCAGACCTTGGTGCCTTGGTATTGGATGCGGTTCAGCGCGATGGGGTTGTACTGCATCAGGACGCACGGGTTGAGGCGCTGGAACAGACGCCTGGCGGCATTTTGGTTAAGGCCAGGCTGGGTGACCAGGACCTACAATGCGCGGGCAGTCACCTCCTGGTCGCCACAGGGCGCGCGCCGAATGTCGAGGGACTGGGTCTTGCCTTAGCGGGCATTGGCCTGAACGAGCAAGGCTCTATCCTGACCGATGACCAGCTCTTGACCACCAACCGGCGGGTCTTTGCGATTGGCGATGTCAGCGGCCAGGGCGGGTTTACCCATACGGCGGGCGCACATGCAGGGCTAGTGATCCGCAAGGCCCTGTTTGCCCAGCCGATCAAGGCCAGCAGCCTAGTCGTGCCGCGCGCAACCTATACCGACCCTGAAATCGCCGCAGTTGGCCTCAGCGAAGCCCAGGCACGCAGCCTTCATGCCGACGGGGTTCAGGTCATTACCGCACCGTTCAGCGGCAATGACCGCGCCGTGGCCGAGGGCCAGACCCAAGGTCTTGGCAAGCTGATCCTCTCACCCAAGGGCAAGATATTGGGCGCAGCCCTGGTTGGCCCCGGCGCGGGTGATCTGATCCAGCCCTGGATATTGGCCCTGTCGGCCAAGATCAAGCTCAGTGCCATGACCGGATTTATCGCGCCCTATCCCACGCGCGGCGAGATCACCAAGCGTCTGGCGGGTCAGTTTTATACCCCCATATTGTTTTCCGCCCGCACCCGCTTTTTAGTCTCATTGCTCAAATGGCTTGGGTGAAGTAAATTCTGGGAATGGCGCACGCCGCACCCGATCAAGAGCCTGCCATGGTTGTCCGCTCGGCCCGCAAGGCCAGGCGTTTCTTTTGGCCGGGTGGTCTGTCCTCGCGCCTGCTGATCTTGACCGCCCTGTTTGTTATTCTAGCCCAGCTTCTGATCCTGGCCCCAATTTTGGCCTCGTTTGAAGAGCGCTGGCTGTCGGACCGGGTGCGCTTGGCAGAATTGGCCTCGACGGCCGTCGATGGCGCGCCGGGACGCAAGGTTTCGCGCGCGCTTTCCAAGCAATTGCTTGAGGGTGCCGGCGTGGTCTCGATTGCCGTACAAAGCGATGGCGTCCGGCGTCTGCTTCTGGCCGCGCCGCGCATGGATAAGCCGCCCTATCTGGTCGATTTGCGCGATCGCAATCCCATTGCCTGGCTATCGGCACCCTTTCAGACCCTGTTTGGCGGCGATGATCAAATGGTGCGCGTGGTCGCGGTGCCACGGTTTCGCGACGGCGAATTTGTCGAGATTGTTGCGCCGGACAAGCCGCTGCGGGATGAATTATGGGCCTATATGGGCCGCCTCTTGGCCGTGACGGTGTTTATCTCAGCCGTAGCGGGGGGGCTGGTCTATATTTCGCTCAATGCGTTTCTGGTCCGCCCAATGCAGAAGATCACCCGCGCCATGGAGAAGTTTCGCGCCGATCCAGAGGATCCAGACGCCCGCATTGGCCTGTCGGGTCGCCGCGACGAGGTTGGCCGGGCTGAGGCGGAGCTGGACCGGATGCAGATCGATCTGCGCCTGGCCTTGAGCTCAAAGGCGCGTCTGGCGGCGCTAGGCGAGGCGGTGGCCAAGATCAATCACGACCTGCGCAATATGTTGACCAGCGCACAGATGGCGTCTGAGCGGCTGGCCCAGCTTGGCGATCCTCGCGTCAGTCAGGCCTTGCCAAGGTTGGAGCGAGCCCTTGACCGGGCCGTGACCCTGGCAACCGAGGTGCTGGCCTATGGCAAGACCCAAGAAGCCATGCCTGTGCCTATAGCCCTGTCGCTCCTTACGGCCCTGGAAGCGGCTGCCGAGGATGCGGGACTTGGCGAGCCGGGCGTTGGCTTGCAGACCTCTGTGCCCGCCAGCGCCCAGATCATGGCCGATCCTGATCAATTGCACCGCATCTTGCTCAACCTGCTGCGCAATGCCCGCGAAGCGATCGAGGCGGCAAATCCAGACCAGCCGACCGGCCTTGTCACGGTCGATTGGCGCCAGGATGAGCAGACCAGCCTAATTCGCGTGACCGATACAGGTCCAGGCGTGCCCGAGCGGGTGCGCGCCAACCTGTTCCAGCCCTTTGCCGGATCGGGCCGCGCTGGCGGCACGGGGCTTGGCCTTGCCATTGCCCGTGAGCTTGCCCAGGCTCATGGCGGCGAGCTTAGCCTGGTGGATCACGAAGGTTCGGGGGCAAGCTTTGAGCTGCGGCTGCCCGGCGGCGCAAAATCGCTCAAGGCCAGCAAGGCTCAAAAACCCAAGGCAACGCCTTCGCGCCGGGGATCGGCGCCGCCCTCATAGCCGCCCTTGCGCTTGATTACCCCGTGCAGGCCAGACACCTCGCCAATGCCCGTGGCCTTGAGGGTAACACCCTGCTGCGCCAGTCCAGCGACCAGATCAGGCCCAAACCGGTCAATTTCGGCGGAATAAGCCTCGCCGCGCGAAACCAGATTGGGCAGGGCCACGGCCTGCTGCATCGGCATCTTCCAGTCCAGCACCGCGATCAGGGTTTTGAGATTATAGGCCAGAATAGACGATCCGCCCGGCGAGCCGAGCGCCGCGACAAACCGGCCCTTGCGGTCGAGCACAATAATTGGAGCCATGGACGAGCGCGGCCGCTTGCCCGGAGCCACGGCATTGGCCGCCGCTGTGCCATCGGCATTGGTCGGGCTAAAGCTAAAATCAGTCAGCTGATTATTCAGGAAAAACCCGCCGACCATGCGCCCAGAGCCGAATATGCTCTCGACGGTGGTGGTCATGGACACGACATTGCCCGCCGGATCAATAACAACAAAATGCGACGTCCCGCCCGGCTCTTTGGTGGCGTCGGGGGCCAGGTTTGGTGCCCCCTTGGGCTGGCCATAGCGGGGGGCAGGGCCCGCCCGTTCACCAATCAAGGCCCGGCGGCTGGCTAAATAGTCAGGGGCCAGCAAACCCTCAACAGGCACACGGACAAAGGCTGGATCGCCCATATAGCGGTCACGGTCGGCATACATCAGGCGACTGGCTTGGGAAAACAGATACCAGCCCTTGGGCGTATTGGCCTGATTAGCAATATCTGTGCCTTCGAGCAGGGCAAGCCCTTGCAGGACCGAAGCCCCGCCGGAGGGGGCATTGGGCACACAGACCTGATAAACCCGAAAGGGCCGACACAGCGCCTTGCCCTGTGTCGGCTTATAGGCGGCAAAATCCTTGAGGCTCAGACTGCCGCCAAGCTCGCCTTGCTGCACCCGATCGACAATCGCCTTGGCCAAGGGGCCTTGATAGAATGCGCTTGGCCCCTCCCTGGCAAGCCGGTCAAGTGTGGCACCATAGGCCGGGTTTTTCAAAGTGTCGCCCGCCGCATAGGGCTTGCCGTCGGGGCGGGTAAAATAGGCGACCGCGTCGGGGGCCTTGGTCTGGGGGGCTGGGCTGGTAATCATACCCGCCAGTCTTGGGCTGACGACAAACCCGCCGGTGGCAAGGCGCTGGGCATCGCCAAACAGGTCCTTCCAGGCAAGGTTTCCATGCTGTGACTGGGCAAGGGCCAACATGGCCACAGCCCCCGGCACCCCGGTCGAGCGTCCGCTCAAGACCGCCTGGGCATAGCCCATGGGTTGGACCGTGCTGGTTTGGGTGGTTTGCAAGAACATGTCCGGGCTGGCACCGGCGGGAGCGATTTCGCGGCCATCATAGGCGGTCACGGACCCGGTCTTGGCATGATAATAGACCATGAAGGCCCCGCCGCCGAGGCCAGAGCTTTGCGGCTCAACCAGGCCTAGCACCGCCTGCACCGCCACAGCCGCATCGACCGCCGAGCCGCCACGCCGCAAGACGCCTAGCCCGGCCTCGACCGCCAGCGGATTGGCCGCCGCCACCATGGCACGCTGCGCCAAGGGCTGCGGCGCTTCGCTGGCCAAAAGCGGCGCGGGTAATACCCAAAGGGCGAAAATCAGGCCAAATGCCACGCTCACCCGCCTTGAAAACCGCTGCATAAACCCTCGCCCTATCGCCAGATGAACCCCAGCGCACACCTTAACCGGGTCATGTCAGAGCGCCAAGCGATGCAGACTAAAAATAACCCCAAATCGTGGCTTGCTATCCGCCCCCCATACGACTAGTTTCCGCCACCTTGCCCTAGGGCAACAGCGCGCCCGTAGCTCAGCTGGATAGAGCATCAGACTACGAATCTGAGGGTCGGACGTTCGAATCGTTCCGGGCGCGCCATTAAATCAATCACTTAGCTAGATCCAAGCCAAACCCCACTGGGGTCTGCTACCAATTTGCTACCAAATGCCAAAAACCTAACGGAATGATCTGGAACGACTTTTTTCTGCAGTGGTAGCAGCAGTGACCACCAGATTATTGGTAGCAAACGGGCATTTTGGCGCTTTCTGGGTGTTTCCAACGCATTCTGATCGTTGCGTTTCGTTTCGATGGCTGTGCAATGCGCCTTCACTAATAACGCAAACGGCACTTTCCGTTAATAACGACTTTTGCTGTTAACGCGTGCGTGAATAGCCTAGCTTCTTATTATTCGGCATCCGTCATCAATCTGAGCTTTGACTAATGACTCATTGCTTCAACTTGCGCGTGAACTGGCCGCTCGGATTCTAATCAAACTTGATCGCGGCCATTGATCTTTTGAAATGCGCCCAAGGCTGGCGGTCAAGGGGCATAGTCGGCTTGCCGATCACTCTAATTTCGATCAACGCGCAACTTCGATCCTTGCGGATCGAAACGCGCTAAGGCGTGACCCCTTGAGGGCCAGTTCTGGGGCCATAAAATCACTCAACAGCTTCAGGGCAAGCAAAGCGCCGCATTGAAGCTGTTCCTAGGCCTCCTAGAGGGTGACAGTTGTTTGCACCATTTGTGTCGTGGATTTGCGAACTAACTTGGTCCGCTTTGCGCCAAGGGTTGCCATTTGGGGTGGGTCGGCGGTTGCTTGAAAGCGGACGTTTATTGCGCAGCGCGTTACGCACGGATCGTAGCGCCTGTCTTCACCAAGGTCATGCGGGTGTCAATTCAGCATTGGTTTCATTGCTCCAAGGCTGTCCTGAGCGGATCATGGCGTTGAGGTGTATGAGGAGTTTTTTGGCGATGCGCCCCAAAGCCTCGGGTCTTGAAAGCGCGAAGTGCGATCAAGTGGTTTGCTCAAGCATTTCATTCAAAGCGGCTGTGACGCTGAGCGTGAAAGTTGACCCCACGTCGGGGGTGCTGCTCAACGTTACATCACCGCCCATCGCTAGGGCCAGTTTTTTGGTAATGACGAGGCCGAGGCCTGTGCCTTCTTGAGCACGCGTTGCGCTGTTATCGACTTGAACAAACGGTTGGAATAGTTGTGCCTGATCCTCAGGCGCGATCCCAATGCCTGTATCTGCAACAACGATCGTGAGCGTCGGATTTGGTTGGCTTTTGTCGAGACCAACATTGATGCTTACTTGGCCATTTTTGGTGAACTTGCAGGCATTAGAGGCTAAATTCAACAAGCATTGCTTTAGGCGGAGGCCATCGATTGAAAGGGCTGGGATATCGCCGTTCACAATAACAACAACGTCTGTGCCCTGTTTCGCCCCGATCGGGCGAACAGCATCAGCGACATCGTGAATTAGAGGGGCAATTTCCACGAGACTAGGATTTAACTTGAATCTGCCCGATTCAATCGCAGAAAGATCAAGCACCTCGGTGATCAAATTTAGCAAGTGATCAGCGGCGAAGCGAATTCGGCGCGCATCTTCAGGGCTCGCCATCTCTGGGGCTCTCTCAAGATCTTCCTCAAGCATTTCCGAATAGCCGATGATAGAGTTAAGCGGCGTTCGCAATTCATGGCTCATGGTGAAAAGGAACTGCGACTTTAGCCGACTGGATTCCAGCGAGGCCTGTTGCGCTGAAGCCAAAGCAATCTGCTTATTGACCTGATCACGAGCGACAAACCACGCAAAAGCCCCTGCTAAAGCCACCAAACTCAGCACCAGAAAGGCAAGCCTCGAAAATTCCGCACTACCTGGCCGCTCATGGTCCCAAATTAGGGTCACGCCTTTGACATCTAAACTCACAACCGCAGTTTGTGCCCTGTTTAGTGTGCTTGGTGCGATACGTAGATTTTCTAAGCCCAAGGTCTCGCCGATTGACTTAAGCTTAGCTTGATCCAAGGCGTCAATCATCACGAGGCTGTCGCGAATAGGCCCGTTGCCGGACTCGGGCGTAATTGGATGGGTTGACATGAGATAGAGGGTGTTGCCGGATTTGAACACGTCAATCGACGGCTGGGGCACCGCAGACGCCTTGTAATTCGTCTTGATAATGGCATCGATAGCAGCAGTATTGGCAGGCATGCCTTCGATGACCCAAGAATAACGCTTTTGGCCATCGCGAACGATCCACACGTGGGCCACGAGTTCTGAGAAGAACGTTCCATTTATCCACGCGTCATCCCAGCGCGGTGTGATCCTGTCGTAGGCCTCCTGCCAATCGCTCCAATCCAGTGTAAGATCTTGAAGACGCAAGGTTTGCCCACTGAATTCATTCGCAACCAACTGTCGAGAATTAGCTTCGAACGCCTCGTCCTCCGCTTTCGCGAAATGGGTCAGTAGACCGAGCGCCATCACCAACACAACCGCCACAAGCGCAAAAATGGGCATACCAACACTTGCCCAAGCCTGCTTTCGCAGCTCTGCGGGAAGGATCGTGTGCGGCTGGGAGGCGGCCGTTGGAAATGATGATAACAACTTAGGTCACCCTCTGAGAGGAGACCAAGGTACCAAATAAGACTTGTTAAATGATTTATGGGGAAGTGTATAAGATTGGATTCAAATGTATCTACTTAAGATTTATTTATTGAAAGCGAAAATTATCATGGGTAGGGCTTTTGACCTAAGTAATTCGGGTGCGAATGTTTGACAAATTTGCGCCCTGTAATGAACGAAGAATTGGACATTTAGCTTTATGAGTTGTCTGCTTTGCGCCAAGGGTTGCCATCAAACGATAAGTTCTGAGACCTCCAAAGCAGACATTGAGGTGGCCAACGCGTGAGGGCAAGTCAATGTCTTCTTTGGTCGCCTTTAATGGCCTTACCATTGTACTCGACCCCTATGCATTCTATGGTTGTAACTATTCTTACGATGCAACGCGCATTTCTAGGGCACCGCCAGCCGTCGCACCACCTCTGCCCGGTCGGCGGCGGACAGGTCCATGCGGGCGGCCTGCTCATACTTCTCACGGGCCTGATCGCGGCGGCCTTGCGCCTCCAGCGCCCGGCCCCAGGCCAGGTGCAGGGCTCCCCACTGCGGGGCCCGGTCGGCGGCGGCGCGGTATTTGCGGATCGCCCCGGCCTCGTCGCCCTGCGCCATCAGGGCGTCGCCCCAATACTTCTGCGGATCGGCCCAGCGGGGGCCGCGCTCGATGGCCTGTTCGTAGAAGTCGATGGCCCCGGCGATGTCGCCGCGCGCCATCAGCATCTGACCCCGCTCGGCGAATGCGAAGGGCAGGGACGGCCCCTGCCGCCGCGCCTCGGCCGACCAGCGGTCCGCCGCCGCCCGGTCCCCCGCCAGCTCCGCGATCCGCGCCCGCGTCGTGAGGCAGCGATAGCAGTTGGTCGGCGTCCGCCAGATCAGGGCAACGGCTTCCTCCGCCCGGCCCATCCGCGCCATGACCTCGGCCATCCGGGGCCAGATCACCATCGGTACCTGCGCGACATGTTCGGGGCGGCTCACCACGCTCTCCCAGGCCTGCAGCTCTGCCAGGGCCTGTGGCCACAACTCACGCGCTATCAGAAGGTCGGCGGTTGGGATCGACAGACGGTCGTACCCCCTGACGATCTGGTAGCTCTGGGCTGCCGACCCTATACTTGCCTCCGCCAGGACCCTTCTGGCCCGGCCGAGATCATGCGCGGCGACCAGAAAGCTTGCCTGATGCACCGGGGCGGCCTGAACAAATCCGGAGTATTCCGGTTTGCCGGCCAGCGTTCCAAACAAGTCAGCGGCGGCCGCCGCATCTCCCTGATAGTCGGCGATAAAGGCCCGCGAGCGAATCTCGACGGCCTCGGCGGGCCCCGGTTGCAGGTTCCGGCGGCCGGGGCCGCTCAGGATGCGGACAACCCGGGTCCGACCGGCCAGCGCGCGTTCCAGATCGCCGACGCTGTTGTACCAGCTCGCCAGATTGTTCTCGGCCGGCGCAAGCCCGGGATCGATTTCGAGCGCGCGTCTGCCAAGGCTGATGGCCTGATCGAAATCACCCTGTTCTGCGACGTCAATGCCCAAGCCCATGTTGGCATAGGCGCGATCCAGCGGCGCCCCTGAAGCGGCGAGCTTCCTCAAGACGGCCGACCCCTCGTCTCGCCGCCCCCCCTGCTGGAGGTAGATCGCATAGCGATAGGGCTGGGTCATCTCATAGATGGCCTCGGCGGCGCCCTGCACCAGGGCATCCAGATCACCGGTCGGGCTGACGACGGTGCGACCGCCCCCTGCCGGGGTTCGCACCGTCATGGACAGGCCTTCACCCGCCCGCGTCACCTCGCCTGAGATGACCGTCTCGCGACCCAGGGCACTCCGCAGCCAGCGATCCAGCTCGCCGATGGAGACACCCGTGGAGGGGATTTCCACGCTGACGTCCCCCTGCCAGTTGTTGGCATAGGTATTGGCCGTGCGGATCGAATCCGTCTCCGCCTGAAGCCGGTTGAGCCGGTCCAGCAGTTGCGAGGAAACCGCCCGGCTATCCAGCCCGCGCTCGGCCAGATCGGGCGGCGTCGACAGCGGCTGGATGACCAGCCCACTGGCCTGCCGGGCGTTCCAGACGAAACTGATCACGCCCGCTGCGAGCAGAAGAACGACGACGGCAATGGCGATGTCCCGCACAGCCTTGATCCGGTTCCGGAACCGCTCGTTGCGGGCGAGGCCGATCTGTTCGCGGGACAGGTTGGCCTCTTCACGGGCGACGTCGATCTGCTCGCGCATCAGGGCGGCATTGATGCGCAGAACCTCCAACGCAGCATCGCCGGGCGTCTGGCCGCTGGCGGCGATCTCCATGGCGATCTCGACCGGATCGGGCGTGGTGGGGGCCGTCGGCTTTTGGCGGCGGGACCGTCTGGTCGGCTTGTTTGTGTCTGTCATGATCAGGTCCTCGCCCCCAGCCGCCGCACCACCTCCGCCCGGTCGGCGGCGGACAGGTCCATGCGGGCGGCCTGCTCATACTTCTCACGGGCCTGATCGCGCCTGCCTTGCGCCTCCAGCGCCCGGCCCCAGGCCAGGTGCAGCGCCCCCCAGCGGGGGGCCCGGTCGGCGGCGGC
>JBIIZD010000017.1:0-31586 GCA_044346445.1 Caulobacteraceae bacterium | reverse complement strand
TGGCCTGCGCTACACCGCCCCAAGGTTTGCCAAGACCGCCCTCAGCCTTGGCCTGGAATGGTCCCTCGTAGACAGCCCCACCCAAGACCTAGACCGCTCCTGGTTCACATTCTCCCTCCTTGGCCGGTTCTGAGCGCCGCGGTTTGTGTCCGTCAGCAGCGCTCTTGGCCCGCCAATCGCAAGGATAGGCCGATCGTCGGGTTTAAAGGTAAAGAGCAGTCTCCAAATCGCCCGATACATCCTTGCTGTCGCTCAGGGCCATAACCGCGTTGGTCAAGGCCTGGTGGCGATCGGCCATACCGGCGAAAGCCATGCAGGCGCGCGCTTTTTCGAGGTGCTGGTCATAGGTCAGCGGAAGCGCGGGTGAGCCCAGTTGGGCTAGGATTGAAACTTCAAAACGTGCAGCGTCGCTTAGAACGGCTGTGGCCAGTGCCGGTGTGAAGGCGGCGGGGTCCTGATTATCATTCACCACAATTTCGATCTTTTGCGCCAAGGCCAAGGTTTCGGGATCCTGTAGCCGATCGGGGGTAAAGTCTTCCAATCCAACTGTTCCAAAGCGAAGCACAAGGCTGGCAAGATAAGGCAGGCAAAGCCTTGCATAGGCCGGCGTCATGTCAGGCACGGCCGGGCGGCCAACCAGTCGTTTGATCAAGGGTGGCGCACTATAGGTCAGATGGACCAATCGTTCTGCGCAGACCCCGTGCTCAGCAATCAGGCGCTGGGTCGCAACAATGCCGCCATGCGCCGCGCGGCCCGTCGGGAACGGCTTCCAACTCACCTCGCTTATCCGAGACACAGTGCCCAACCGGTTTAAAACAGAGGTCAAATCAGATGCATCTTCGAACAGGCTGAGATATCCGAAGGGGCCATCGATCGCGCCCTTGGGGCCCGGAAGCCCGGCCTGCGCCAAATCCATCGCCTGGATCGCAGAGCGTGCAGCGGCCGCGATTTGAACCGGCAAGGTTGGCAGACCTTCCAGATGCGCCTGCATGGTGCCGCTGGCAAAGGCAAGGCCATAGCCCAGACCATTAATGGTTTCATCGCGGCTTGCCCCGCGCAGCTTGGCCAAGGCCGCTATGCAGCCAAATATGCCCGCAGTGGCAGGTCGAAAGAATTTAAGCGGTGAAGTCGCAGCAAGTCCCAAAGCCACAGATACATCCACCCCCGCACACAATGCCGTCAAAAATCTGCGGCCATCACAAGGCGCGCTGCGATCAATCTCGGCCAAGAGCACGGCTACAAGGGTTGCAAGCGGGTGCACGACGGCCGGTTCATGAACGCAATCAAACTCCTGTCCATGAACTTGATAGGCATTAACAAAGGCAGCGCTCGGAGCAGGAAGCCGGACGCCCGGGCGGCCAAGCACTATGCTGCCCCTGTCCGCCGGCAACCCCCAGGCCGAGGCTGCTGCAAACAAGGCATTAGCATAGGGCGCTTTTGTTCCAGCCAAACCGACGGCTAAGGTGTCATGCAAAAAGAGCTGAGCGCGCTGTTTTGAAAGCTCATCAAGTGAAGCCCACGCCATTGATCCGACAAAATCGGCAAAAACGGCGGCTGCTGGTTGAAAATCCAATGTAAAGTCTCGAAAAATAATTACATCCTTTTGCTACCTAGTTGATTTTGCATGTCTTAGAAATCAATTTTAGCTGTTTTGGAGATGAATTTATGGCTGTGATTGTTTTCGAACCTAAGACCTTTGAGATCGAGGTCGAGGTGCTGATCATTGGTGGCGGAGCTTGCGGCCTGACGGCGGCACTGGCCGCGAAAGACGCTGGCGCTGAACCCTTGGTGCTGGAGCGCTGGGCGACCTGTTCGGGCAGTAGCAGCATGTCGCTGGGGGCGCTGTGCGCCGCTGGCACATACGAGCAAACGCATAAGGGCATTGACGATAATGCCGAGGTTTTTTTAGCCGACATAATGCATAAGACTGGAGGCTCGGCCGATCCGGTCATAGCGCGGACTGTGGCTGAAAACAGTGGCCCCGCCCTGAACTGGCTGGCTAGTCGCCATGATGTGGTGTTTGAGCTTGACCTAGGCTGGCGTCCGGCCTTTGGCCATACGCGGCAAAGGCTTCATGCTGTGGCCGAACGCACAGGCTATGACATGATGGCGCGCCTTTTGAATGCCTGCGAAAAAAGCTGTATCGACATAATGACCGAGGCTCAGGTCACCGATCTGTTTGCCACACCCGAGGGATTGGTCACTGGCGTTCGTGTGAAGCGGCCCGATGGAAGCCTTGAGGATATTGGCTGCAAGGCACTGGTGCTGGCGACTTCCGGATTTGGCGCTAATCGCGCCATGATCGCCCATCACATCCCGGATATGCAAGACGCGCGTTATTTTGGCTGGGAAGCCAATCAGGGTGATGGGATTGTCTGGGGCCAGGCGCTTGGCGGCGCGGTTTCAGACATGGATGCCTATCAGGGACTTGGCCTATTGGCGGAGCCTCAAGGCATCGATGTTAATCCAAAACTGCTGATTGAGGGGGGCTTTCAAATCAATTCCGATGGCGTCCGGTTCAGTCATGAACTGGATGATGTATCGGGCCAGGGCGCGCGCGTCATCCGCCAGCCCGGTGGGTTTGGCTGGGTGGTTTATGATCAAAGAATTCATAAAATCGCCTCAGACTTTCCACAATACAAAGCCTTGATGGCGCTCAATGCCGCGAAGACCGCCAATACTGCCCCGGATCTGGCGAGGCTGATGGCCATCGAACCGGATCGGTTTAAGCAAACCTTGGACGCGGTAAGGTCTTTACAACAGGTTGGTGGGATTGACGAATTTGGTCGCCGCTTCGACGCGCCAAGCTTAACTGCGCCCTATTATGCCCTGAAGGTGACGGGCGCTCTCTTTCATACCCAGGGCGGCTTGGAGATTGATGCCACAGCACGGGTCAAGCGCGCAGACAAAAGCTTGCTGGGTAATCTGTTTGCAGGCGGCGGCGCGGCGAGGGGGATAAGTGGTAAGGGGCCATCGGGATATTTGCCCGGCGCTGGCCTATGTTGTGCCGTAACCTTGGGCTATGTCGCTGGCCAATCGGCAGCCAGGCTTGCAAGGGCCCAAGAGGTTCGGGATGGCCAAAACTCGACACCGGTCTAAAACGCCTTTAAATGACCCAATAATATACTTTTAGTACATTGCCTTGTGGGGTGCTAAGATCGAGGTTGAAGGAGTGCTTCTTGTCGATGCCCGATCTGTCCGTTCCTAAGGCAAATTCCGGTCGTACCTTGGTGCAGAAAATTATAGCGCGGGCTTGCGGGCTTGAGCGCGTAATACCGGGGCAAATTGTGACGGCTAGGGTCGATCTGGCGTTTGCGCATGATAGTTCTGGCCCACGCCGTTGGCGACCCTTGCTTGAGGCGCTCGGCGTAGGGCTCTGGGACCCCTCAAAGGTCGCGATTATTTCGGACCATTATGTCCCAGCTGTAGATGCGGAATCGGCCGCCATCTTGAAGGATGTTCGCGCATTTGTTGCCGATTACGCCGTGCCCATGTTTTTTGATATGCAAGGCATCTGCCATCTGGTCCTACCCGAACACGGGCTCATCAGGCCCGGCGAGTTTATTGCTGGAGGCGATAGCCACACCCCGATGGCCGGAGCGTTTGGAGCCTATGCCGCCGGCTATGGGGCGACAGACATGGCGGCCATAGCGGCCACAGGTGAGACCTGGTTAACTGTACCTGAAACCATTCGGATCGAATGGTCAGGCACCTTTTCCTCTGGGGTCACGGCCAAGGATCTTATGCTGTATTTGTGCCGGGTGCTTGGCTTGGACAATGCATTCAAGGCGATCGAATATGCCGGGCCAACGGTTGGGGCCATGTCCATGGCTGAACGCATGGTTCTTTGCAATATGGCGGCAGAATTGGGCGCTGAAACGGCTGTCATTGCGCCAGATTCGACGACCTTGGCTTATTTAGAAGCCTGCGGAAAGCCGGTCGCAGACCCCGATACCGTCTTGGCGCTAAGGTCTGATCCTGACGCTGAATTTGAGGTTATACATCGATTTGACGCCTCAGCGCTTGAGCCTCAGATCGCTGGGCCACATTCTCCGCAAAACGTGAGGCCGGTTGCAGACTTTTGCGGCGTGCCAATTGATCAGGCCTATATCGGCGCGTGTGTTGGGGCCAAGATTGACGATCTGCGCATGGCGGCATCGGTTCTTATCGGCCGCAAGGTCGCAAACGGAACCCGGCTACTGGTCGCCCCTGCATCGTCGCGGGTAACTGAATTGGCTGCGAGTGATGGAACACTGGCCATACTCATGGCAGCCGGCGCCACCTTGTTGCCTTCTGGCTGCGGTGCGTGCGCAGGCATGGGAGCGGGTCTACTGGCAGCGGGCGAGACCTGTATATCCACGACGAACCGCAACTTTAGAGGCCGTATGGGCCATGCGGATGCAAGCGTTTATCTGGCCTCACCTTATGCGGTGGCGGCCGCCGCCGTCGCGGGCAAGATTGTGGACCCCCGCCCCTTACTCATGCCGAGACCCAAGGATTCGATCGGGAGCTTGGTCTAATGGGCCGGGCTTTTGTGTTTGGTGACAATATCGACACAGATGTGCTCGCGCCAGGCCAGTTTATGAAGCTGGGCACTGCCGATTTGGCCAGGCACTGCCTAGAAAGTCTCGACCCTGATTTTGCCGCAAGCGTCAAGCCCGGTGATATCCTTGTAGCGGGCCGCAATTTTGGGATGGGATCATCGCGTGAGCAGGCGGCAATCTCTTTGAAAGTCTTGGGCATATCGGCGGTGTTAGCCGTTTCGTTTGCGCGGATATTTTATCGCAATGCGATGAATCTGGGCCTAGCTTGCCTAAACCTTGCCGAGGCCCCCACGATTCTGCCAGGCGATGAACTGGCGATAGATCCCCTAGTGGGCCAGGTGCATAACCTGACCCAATCGTGCGATTATTGTGTTGAACCTATCCCGCCCCACCTGATGCTCATGCTCGAGGACGGCGGCCTCATACCCCATTTAAAGCGTCGTTTAACCGGGCACGGCGCCGGAGTGATGACATGACCCTATCTTTAAAATCTCGCCTGGCGACCGGGCGGGCAGTTTTGGCCCCGGGAGCTTATGATGCTCTATCCGCCCTATTGATTGAGCAGGCCGGTTTTGAAGCTGTATATGTTTCAGGCGCGTCTATTGCCTATACACAGCTTGGACGCCCAGACATTGGGCTTGTCGGGTTTGATCAGGTTGCTGACGTCGTGGGGCGCATTTGCGAACGCGTTGGCCTGCCTGTGATCGTTGATGCCGACACAGGCTATGGCAATGCTCTGAACGTCCAGCGCACAGTTCGGGGCCTTGAGCGGCTGGGGGCTGCGGCGATACAAATTGAAGACCAGACCTTCCCCAAGCGGTGCGGGCATCTGGTTGGCAAGTCGCTGGTCTCTACTGAGGAGATGGTTGGCAAGGTCAAGGCCGCGACCGATGCCCGCGCCAGTGATCATACCTTGATCATTGCCCGTACAGATTCCATCGCCGTTGAGGGTTTGACATCAGCGCTGGCGCGCGCCGAAGCGTATTTGGCGGCAGGCGCAGACATAATCTTTATTGAAGCCCCGCAAACGCGCGCCGAGATGGCCATGATTGTTTCCCGGTTTGAAGGTCACTGTCCGCTGGTTGCCAATATGGTCGAGGGGGGGCAAACGCCGATCTTGTCCCTCGACGAGCTCTCCGCGCTGGGGTTCAGGTTGGTCATTTCGCCAGGGGCCATGGTTCGCGCCCTAATTCCGGCGGCTGAGGCGTTCTTGAGCAGTCTTAAAACCCACGGTACTAGCCTTTCGTTCGCGGAGAAAATGATCGATCTGGCGGGGGTCAATCAGCGCATTGGCCTTGAAAACCTGATGAATTTGGGCGCCGAGTATGATCCAAATTCCGCGCGGTCTAGGCAGGAAGGATAGGGGCGATGCAGTCTGATCCCAATCTTTATGATTATTGGCCATACATGGATCGGCCCAAGATTGTTTGGCCGGGCGGCAAGAAGCTCGCCTTTTGGGTGGCTCCAAATATTGAGTTTTATGAATTTAATCCCCCCTCAAACCCATCAAGGCCAGGTTGGCCAAAGCCGTCTCCCGACGTCGTGGGCTATTCGCAGCGCGATTGGGGCAATCGGATTGGCCATTGGCGGCTGATGGAACTGATGGACAGACATGGCCTTAAGGGATCAATCTCCTTGTCTACGGCCTTGATCAATCACCATCCGCAAATCATTGAGGCTTGCGTTGCCCGGCACTGGGAGTTCTTTTCCCACGGTATTTACAATACGCGTTACTCTTATGGCATGGACGAGGCCCAAGAGCGGGCCATGATCGAGGACTCGATCGCTTCCATATTGGCCGCCACGGGCCAGCGCATCCGCGGATACCTTGCGCCGGCCCTAACCCATACTGAACGAACCCTGGACCTGATCGCGGAGTATGATTTTTGGTATACGTGTGACCTGTTTCAGGACGATCAGCCGCAACCGCTAAAAACTCGGTCTGGGCGTTTGATCTCCATGCCCTATTCCCTGGAGGTAAATGACGTCATCACATATGGCGCTATGGCTATGAACCCCTGGCGCTATGGCGATGTGCTCAAGCGTCATTTTGATCAATTGCTGGAGGAGGGCGAGCGCAGTGGTACGGTCATGTGTATTCCGCTGCATGCCTATCTGGTTAGCCAAGCGCACAGGCTAAGGCCTTTTGCAGAAGCGCTCGCCCATATTGGGTCGCATACTGACGATGTCTGGTTTGCGACCGCCATAGAGATTGCTGATCACTATCGCCAGCATTGCTGGGATGAAGCGGTAGGTGATATCGCGCGCCGCGGTCTGGCCAAGGGCGGCAAGGGGTTTGATCATGCCCTTGCCTGAAGACTATCTGTCCTATCCGCACCGCTCTTATGGCATGGACCAAGATCGCTATGATTGGCGCCCACAAGCGGACCGACAGCCCTTAGCGCTCCCTGGCGGGGCTTCAGTGGCGGCTATGATTGTTGTGCCGATTGAGCATCACCCTCTCAATCCGACGGGCAAACCCTTTAAGCATCCGGGCGCCATGGTCACGCCCTATCCGGACCTGCGCCACTATACTAGCCGCGATTATGGCAACCGCGTCGGGGTATTTCGCCTTTTGGCGGCACTAAAAGCTGAGGGCCTAAAGGCAACCTTTCCAGTCAATGCCCAAAGCCTTGATCGGTTCAGGCCCCTAATCCAAGCCATTATGGCCGACGGACACGAGATTGCAGCATACGGCCTAAGTACAGATCATATCCATTATGGCGGCCTTGACCCCGAGATTGAGGCGGGCTGGATTGGGCAGGTCCGAGATTGTTTTAGCGCCCATGGGCTAGCCCCAACGACCTGGATGAGCCCGGCGCGGCAGCAGTCATTTGCAACCCTAGACTTGATTGCTGAGGCCGGATTTACGACCTGCCTGGATTGGGAGCAGGATGATGTGCCGGTCGCTATGGCGACGCGCGCTGGTCCGGTTATGGCGGTGCCGCTTGCCAATGAACTCGATGACCGGCTAGTTTTGATCGATCGGCGGCAAGGTGAGGATGAGTGGGCGGACCAGATTATTGAGGCCAGCACCTTTCTTGTTTCTGAAGGGGCACGGTTTGGTGGCCGGGTGTTGGGCTTTTGCTTGACGCCCTATGTGTCTGGCCAGCCGTTTCGCCAATATGCCCTGCGCCGTATCCTTAAGCATCTGTCCGATCAGCCCGAAATCTGGACCGCCACCAGCTCTGAAATTGCTAGGCTCTAGCCTGACTGGCTTTCAAGCCATGTGACAATTTCTGCGACGGGTACAACATCGGCATATTTGATCATCAGGTCGGTCAGATTGGCGAAGTGATAGCTCTCATGCTTGTCGGCTACGCACTCTTCTGGAACCAGGGTGCGATAGCCGCGCGATAAGCTATCGACGGCTGTGGCCCTTACGCATCCAGACGTCGATCCGCCCGTCACCACGACCGTGTCGACCTTGTGCCAGGTCAGATAGCTCTGCAGCGAGGTCTCAAAAAAGGCTGAGGGCATCCGTTTTGTAAACTGCAGGTCTTTGGAGGCATCGATCTCAACACGTGGATCATAAGCGTGCCGATCACTATCATACCTTATGTTTTGCAAGCTATCGGGCGTGTTGGTGCGTGTGCCCCAAACACCGGCATCACTCCCGTCATCTCTATAAGCAACCCTGGTCCAGATCACCGGCATGGCTTTTAAGCGTGCTAGGCGGGAAATATGGTTGGTGTGCAAGATTTGGTCCGGATCAGTGACATAGGCAGATTTTGGAAACAGGTCGGGGCGGGTATAGGCCTGCTGAAAGTCAACATTGACAATGGCCAGCTTGTCGCCAAAGCCAAAGCGTGCGCGACTGGGATTGGCGCGGACATCTTCAAAAATCTGCCTTGCTGTCTTTTGCTCGCAGACCATGGTCGATTCAAATTTCAAATCCGCCATAGATCACCCCCAAATTTCAAATCTCGTTGGCTAGGCATCACCGAACCGCTCTCATCCTTCTTCTGCAAAGGCAGACAGGGGCGAAGGCGCGCCTGTGTTTGCGATTAGGGCTTTTCGACGAAAGAAACGGGCAAAGCCTTCGGCGCCCATCCGGGAAGGCCCTAGGCCAGAGGCTTTAAAACTCTGTTTGGCGGCCTCATAAAAGGTCGCCGTTAAGGCGGCATCGTTGAGACTAATCGCGCCAGCTTCCAACTGCATGCCCAGGGCTTCAGCTTGTTCGAGACTGGCGGCGAACACAGCCGCAGAAAGTCCAAAATCTCCAAAATTGGCCAGTTCGACCGCTTGGCTTGGTGTGTCAAACGCCATCACTGGCATGATTGGACCAAAGGTTTCTTCCGTCATAACGGTCATGGCGTGGGTGACATTGGTCAGTATGGTCGGGTCAAGCCACAGTCCGCCACCATCGGTCTCGATAACACCGCCGGTTCGTATTTCAGCTCCCTTCAGGACGGCGTCGGCGATTTGATCCGCCAAGATTTGAGCTTGGCGCTCGAAAATAATCGGCCCGATATGCCCGTGGTCTATAGCGGGCCAGTTGCGCCCTACCGCCTTGGCCTTGGCGGTCAGCAACGCCAAGAATGGTTCTAGAACAGAATTTTGAACATAGATCCGCTCGATGGACTGGCAGGCCTGACCGGTAGACAGAACAGATCCACGCAAGGCCGCGTCGCTTGCGGCCTCAAGATTTGCGCCATCCAAAACAATCAGTGCATCCTTGCCGCCAAGCTCTAGATAGGCCGGAATCAGGCGGCTGGCGGCCTGGACAGCAACCTTGCGGCCGGTATTGACCGACCCAGTGAAGCAGACACAATCCACTTGATCAATCAGGGCGGCGCCGACAGCGCCATCGCCGATCAGGATTTGGAGGACATTGTTAAGCGCTGGTACAGTTTCGATTGCCGCCTTCAGCGCGCTTATGAAGCGCGGCGTGACTTCTGATGGCTTCACCATAACCGTGCACCCTGCGAGCAGGGCCGGCACTGTATCAATCATTCCAAGCAAGAGTGGGAAATTCCACGGACTTATAACGGCAACCAACCCATACGGCACCCATTGCGCCCGGTGACGAATGGTAAGATTGGTGCGCGCGGGCAACCAGTCTTCGCTCAGCATATTGGGTGCGGTTAAGGCCCAGCCCGCTAAGGCCCCAATGACACTGTCCAGTTCTAGCCCGGCAATGCGACGGCGACCCGTATCGGCTTCGAGGGCGCTTACTATGGGGCCGCGATGCGCGACCAGAGCTTGGGAAAACTGGTTGAGTACGGCTAGCCGGCCAGACAATCCAAGGCCAACCCATCCCGGTTGAGCAGATCGCGCCTTGAGGGCCATATCTGCAACCTTTTCGGGGCAGGTGGCGGTTACAGTATAATCCCGCACCCCGGTTCTGGGGTTGCGCGCGGAAATATCCAAGCTCATCTGGTGTTCGCCCTATTGGTATATCCTTATATCATTTGACTCTGCGCCCAAACGCAAGGACTTTAGCAAAAAGCTGGGCTTACGCGTCTTCGCGCCAGGTCGCGGACGCCCCCGTCCCATGACGCCGACGATGAGATTTGACGTGGTATTGGAAACGGTCGGGGCGATAATGAGCGTAAATCAACTGAACCGGCTCACTCTTGGCATTACGCATGACCCGCTCGATCTTAAGCAAAGGATCGCCAACGGCGATGCCAAGTGCTGCCGCGATCTGAGGTTCCGCCGCCGCCGCACTGATCCATTGTTCAGCCTCCATAACCGATGCTCCAGCCCGTTCCAGCAAGGTCAAGATCGGGGTCGAGGCCAGTTCTTCGATCGAATAACGCCGGGCAATAGCCGCAGGGACATAGGTTACCAGATAGGAAAATGGCTCGCCTTGCAGCTTTCTCAAGCGCATAGCGCGCTGAACCGGGCTTCCGGGCTTAAGGGCCAGGTGCAAGGCCACATCGCCTTGAGCCGCCATTTCTGCGACGTCCAGAAGCTCGACCTCGGTTTCCAGCCCCATAAGTTTGAGGCTTTCGATCAAATTGTCGAACGAGCCCTTGACCACGGGCACGCTTGGGCCGCCAACGATAATCGTGCCACGGCCACGATGACGCGTAACCAGGCCATCAGAGGCAAGCTCATTAAGCGCCCGCTTGACCGTAATGCGCGACACCTTGAATTGCCGGGCCAGTTCCTGTTCGCCAGGCAAGGTGGATTCGGCGCTGAGGTCACCGCGCCTGATCTTCTCGCGCAATACCAGGTAGATCTGGTGGTAGAGCGGCGTTGGCAGACTTTCGTCCAGCAAGGCAGGCTCAAGACGGCCAATCATCAAGGTCTCATTCATGGTTAAACCATGGGCCAAACTGCCCGCCTCGTCACGTCTAGAAGATCAAAATATGGTCTAATGATAGATCATTTTTCATGGAGCCTGACATGAATTCTGTTTCTGGTCCTGAGCCCTATCTGGCGCTTGCCTTGCAAACAACGTGCTTTGCCGTGAATGCTGCTGCCGATGCCGCCCAGGCACGGCCCTTGATGCTAGAGGCCATTGCCAGGATCAGGGGCCAGATTCTCGCCTCAAAACGCTTTATTGGGCCAGACGTGCGGCTTGTTGTGCTGCCCGAATATTTTTTGACCGGCTTTCCAATGGGCGAGGCGGCGACACAGTGGGCAAACAAGGCAGCTCTATCCATTGATGGGCCAGAATATTTAGCCCTTGGTGAGGTTGCCCGGGCAGCGGATGTCTATCTGTCCGGCAATGCCTATGAGCGCGATCCCTATTTTCCGGGCCTCTATTTTCAAACCTCCTTCATAATCGATCCGGAAGGCTTGGTGATACTGAGATACCGGCGAATAATCTCCCTGTTCGCGCCTAGTCCTTATGACGTTTATGATCGTTATATCGAGGCCTATGGCGCGGAGGCCCTGTTTCCCGTGGTTGAGACCCCAATTGGGCGTCTGGCCTGCATTGCCTCGGAAGAAATCCTTTATCCCGAAATCGCGCGGGCCTTGGCTGTGCGGGGGGCAGAGGTATTCCTGCATTCCTCTAGCGAAATCGCCAGTCCTATTCCAACGCCAAAAAACATAGCCAAACAGGCGCGCTGCATTGAAAACCTGGCCTATCTGGTATCGGCCAATTCGGCGGGCATTGACCAGATCGCGATCCCAATGGCCTCGACCGATGCGGGGTCCAAATTGGTGGATTTCAAAGGCATGGTTCTGGCCGAGGCCGGTTATGGCGAATCGATGGCCGCTTATGGCGAGATTGATGTGGCTGCCCTGCGTCGCTATAGGCGCCGGCCAGGCATGGGCAACACCCTATCTCGCTTGCCAATGAGGCTCTGGGCCCAGGCCTATGGGCAGCTTGATATCCAACCGATCAATAGCCTGCTTGATGACGGCGGGCGGCCGATAATTCCCGATCCCGCCTGGTATGCCCAGCGCCAACGCGGTGTCATTAAACAGGCAGAAAATGAGGGCCGGATCTAGCCAATAGGTCAGGTTGCGGCCTTGAAGTTGTAAAACGCGCCGTCAGGACCTTGTCAAAACCGCGTCCATAGCGGCAAATGATCTAATAATAGATCAGGCTTAGGGGGCTGCCAGAATGACCAAACCCGCCACAAAAGATAATGCCGAATTTAAAACGGGTTGGCCTGTTGTCCTTGCGGCCATGGTTGGTATCGGCCTTGGTCTGTCGCCCGTGCCTTTTTACACGATTGGCATGATGGCCCCCGAACTGGTCAAGGCCTTTGGTTGGTCATTTGGCGCGGTCATGGGTGGCCTACCCATCATGACCATGGCGGTGATTATTGCCAGTCCTCTGGTTGGGCTGCTGGCCGATCGGTTCGGCGTAAGGCGGGTGACCTTAATCTCTGTCGCCCTTTTTGGTTTGGCCTTTATGGCCTTTAGCCTGAGTACGGGCTCACTTTTGCAGTTCTACATAACCTGGGGGGTCATGGCGGCCTTGGGCGCAGGGACCTTGCCAATCACCTGGACCCGCGCCGTCAATGGCCGTTTTGAGCAACACAAGGGCCTTGCCCTTGGGCTAGCCTTATTGGGAACAGGTTTGTTTGGTTATGCGGTCAAGCCTTTGGCGGCATGGCTGATCACTGAGCATGGATGGCGCGCGGCTTATCTGGTGATCGGGGCGCTTCCTTTGCTTATCGCCTTGCCGATTGGCTATTTTTGTTTTCACGAAGCGGGCGCAAAAACACCAGACCCGAGCGAACGCCGCGCTGCAGATGCTGCGCGTATCGGCGCGACGCCGGGTCTTTCCTTCAAAGACACCATCCGCACATGGCGGTTCTGGGTCCTGGCCACATCCTTCACCCTGATTTCGTTTGCTATTGGCGGCCCCATTCCAAATATGGAGAACATCTTAAAGCTTGCTGATTTCAACCCTTCCCAGATCGTGCATCTGGTGTCGCTGCTTGGCCTGTCTGTGATTGCTGGACGGATTATTGGGGGCTGGTTGATTGACCGGTTCTGGGCGCCTGGGGTGGCGTTTTTTCTGCTTTCCGCGCCAGCGGCGGGGTGTTGGATATTAGCACACGGTCCCCTGGACATGACCTCAGCCGCAGCCTGCATCGTACTGATTGGTTTTGCGGCAGGTGTCGAATATGACCTGATGGCCTTCTTGGTCGCCCGCTATTTTGGTATGAAAACCTATGCCACCACCTATGGCGCGCTTTATGGCTTTTTTGCCCTCGGCGCGGGGTTTGGGCCGGTGATTTTTGGGCGCGCTTTTGACAAGACTGGAAGCTATGATTCGGTCCTGATGGTATCGATGGGCTTATTGCTGGCCGGGGCGCTAATATTATTGACCCTTGGTCGCTATGGCGTTTTCAAAACTCAGCCCGAGCATGAGCGCGCCAATTAAAGCTAACCTTCCTGTTAGGATGAGGCTTCGACAACCTCAACCAAGGTCCCGTCCGGTGCCCTCAAGGTGCCGACCCGGCTACCGCCATAGATCGCGCCCTCGCGCCTCACCGGCTGACCTATCCAAGGTCCTGGCACAGTATGGAAGGCGGGATGTTGCAAGGTGCCAATCGCAATACCGGGCGGCAGTTCAAAGGGTCTTTGCTGCCTTGACGTAGCCGCCGCTGGATACTGATCCAGTTCCAAACATATGTCTCGCCCATGAGCGGCGGTCGCTATGGCATGCTTTTGCTCGACCGGCAGGTCAAAAGCCTTGGCAATCATGGTGTAGACAATTTCCATGGGTGCGCTGACGGACAAGGCAAGTTGCTCCGAAAACCACTGTCTGGACGCCGTCAAATCAGATGTGGCCAAGACCAGAATAAACAGCTTATCAATCGGTGAGGTCGCACGGGGCAGGTCAAGGGCGGGCATATCCGCCCGAATTTCGGTCAAATAGACGATTTCCTGGTCAGGCCCCTTAATCTGCATCGGATAGATGGCTTCCATACCCTCAAGCGCCCGGGGTGGACCTATGATCTCAAAGGGCGAGGCTTGCATCTGACGATTAACCGCCTCGACATCCTGAACGCAGATCTCAAGTGCGGCCCAACCAAAGGTGCGCAGGGGCTTATAAGTATCAATTTCCACGCCTTGAACAAAACGCAGATAGACCTCCGCGCCCGAGGCCGGGCCAATGACCCGATAGGCGCGCCCAGCCGATTGCGGGGCACCCCAACTTGCGGCAAGGTCTGAGTCAATCGTGCCTGTTTCGATGAGCCTATAGTCCAGCCATTGGCAATAGCGCTCAGCGGTCACGGCGGGGTCTGAAACAACCAAGGTCGCTGCACGCAGCAATTTCATAAGACCCTCCAACCGCACGGGGCAAGCCTGGCTTAAGCGGTATAGCCAAAGCAACAATCTGGCAAATGATATAAGACTATGCCATTTAAGGGCCGATCAGTGCTTAATGAGATACGTTAGGGAGATTTGGATGCCTGCCTATATGATTGTTCTGGCCAAGATATCTGATCGTCAGGCGTTTCTTGAGGGCTATGGCAAGGCGGCGTCCGAACTGGTTAGCCAGTTTGGTGGGCGCTATGTCCTGCGTGGAACTGGTGCCAGCCTGTTGGAGGGACGCTTTGGGGATGGGGCCTCAATGGTGGTGTCTGAATGGCCAGATCGTGCCGCCGCCGAGATCTTTTGGAACAGTGATGCCTATGCCGAGGTCAAAAAACTGCGGGAAGGCATAGCCGATTGCCAGGTTATTCTCATCGAATCTGCCCAAATGCCATGAGCTACCCGCGATTGTCTTCCTATGGTCTAATCATTCTGCTGACCTTGATGGTTCCGCTCGGCGCCTGTATATCCCTCCAACCCTCGCGAGGCGCAAAGATATCGACGGACAGATTAATGTCCCAACTTATGGTCTCAGCAGGGACTTACGACAATTTTGCGCAAGTTGAGGCGGCCCCGACTGAGCTAATTCGACCCGCCGTAGCGGGCCATCCTTACGATTGGTTAGACCGGCAATCCGCGCGGTTTGTGCAGGTATCGGCCCCAGCCCTGGGTCAGCACGTATTTTATCTGGAATGGTATTTGAACGATCGAGCGGGTGCGGTATCTCGCCAAAGACTCTGGCGGTTTCGTGATCAGGGCAATGGCCAGGTCGTGATGGACTTTTTTACCTTCAAAAACCCGGCATCGGTCTTGGCCGGATGGCAGCGGCCCGATGTGTTTAAAAGCCTGACAGAGTCAGACCTGATTGGCTATGGCCCGGGCTGCGCCCTCGTCGTTTCAGGGACTAACCGGAAATTGCAGGCCATAACCCCGCCAGACTGCATCATCACGGCTAGGTCTGGACGGCGAATGACAATTCGCGCCAAGGTCGTGTTTGCCAAGGATAGGATTGCCTATCAAGAGGCCGGTATATTGGCAGACGGAAGCTATGCCTTTCTCGTGCCGGGCAAAGAAACCCTAGCCTATGATTTTCGGCGCGTGCCCTAGCAATCGTCCGGATTGCCAACCTCTAGACCGACGTCTTCGCTTAACAGATCACCTTGGGCATTGGCGGCGATCGCTTCGCCCTCTTGCTGAACAATGCGCAGGACACGAACAAGATATTCCTGCATCCAAAGGCCTCTTTCTGCCGCCTGATCTGGGGTGGGATTAAAGCCATCAATATCGGCGCGCGCAATAATACCCTTGGCGTCGAGCAAGCGCTCCAAAGTATCAATCCGCTCCCTTGCAACGGCGAGTTCCTGAACGGTTGCCATAAGTATGGCCAAGACCCGCTCCACCTCGCGGTCGAGAAAATAGGGGCGTTTGCCGGCGGGCTTGGCAGAGGCCCCGGTCAAGGCATCAGCAATACTCATTTACGGGCACCAATCACGTGCCAGGCAGCCTTTCTGCCATAATCTTCAGTGTCATCATCCGCCGCGTCTGGGAACACCTCCTTATCGACTATGGCCGTGACGCCATCATGGATGAGTTGATCAGGTAAAAAGCCCGCAGCGACCAGATGGGCGTTCAGATCGATTTCATGTAAGCGGCTCCAGAAGGGCTCATTATTGTAAAACGCATCCCAATCGCGCATGGCTTGCTCGAACAAGGGCATGGCTTGGTCGTATTGGGGTTGTTCGACATGCAAGACCATGCCCCCTGGCCGCAAGACCCGATAGGTCTCGGCAAAAATCTCCCGCAGCGCGCTTACGGATAATTCGTGCAGAAACATGGTTGTCTGGACCCAATCAAAATGGCCGTTCGCGAACATGGACAGGTCACAGGCATCGGCTTGAACCAACCTAACATTGTTTATGCCCATGGACTTGGCGCGCGCGAGGCCATATCGCAGCATCGGGGCCCCAACATCGACTCCGACCACCTCAGCATCCGGGAAAGCGGCGGCTAAGGGCAGCAGATTGTGGCCGAGAGTGCAGCCAATATCTAAAATACGCTTTGGTTGGAAATCAGGCCAATTGCGCTTGACCCATTGAACGACGGCATGGCCACCCCCATCAGAATAACGCCCTAGCATACCGCCGGTCGTGGCAAAAATGCCGTGGTCATAATTGGCAGCCCCCGAAACATCGCCGTCAAACTGTTCGGCATGATAGCTTCCAGGCATGCAATGGTGATCCACTGCCGATATATACCGCGGAATCTCAAGGTTAGGATCAAGGCTTAACCGATCATCATTCGCGATAAGGGCGTCGGTCTTGGCCGCTAGCAGCTCAGCTTGACGCAGGCTTGTCCAGCGACCTGCCTGTTGGCGTTGTTCCATGGTCATGCGACGCAAGGCCGACCAGGTTTGAAACATGGGGTCTTGCAATAGGGCTTTGCGGACCTCATGGCGATCTTGCGGTTGGCGATCATTAGCCTTGGTAAATTTGCTGCTCGTGCGCTGATCCCAGGCGGTCTTGACGAAGGGCATGACCCGCACAGCCAAGTGTCGGTTCATATGCGCCAGAAAATTTAGGCGGGCGATCTCATCATGATCTGTGGCAGGGAAAACGGCGTGACGACCGACGACGCGGTAATCTGGTGGCCCGTCATAAGCCTGGGCCAGACCTTTATTCGTCAAATCCCGATGGTCAGACCTGCGATCCATATCTGTGATTCCTGAACAGCCATTTTGTTGGAAAGTCCTGCGAAAGCATCTTTCCGCACAAAATGGTATATGATTAGATCATTTAAACACCAGTGCTGCATCGGCTGCAAGTTACAAGGGACCTCACGCAATGGCGACCACCCGGATTATCGCTTTTTTCAATCTGAAGGCCGGTATCAAGATTGCCGATTATGAAGCCTGGGCGCGGGCTGTCGACCTGCCCACCGTCAATGGTCTGGCTTCCATTCGCAAATTTGAGGTTTTCAAGACCACAGGTCTATTGGGTTCGGACGCAAAGCCGCCCTATCGCTATGTTGAAATCATTGATGTTCGCGATATGGGCCAGTTTGGCAGTGATGTTGCCAGTCCCCTGATGCAAAAAATCGCGTCTGATTTTTCTGGAATGGCGGATGTAACCTTCATGACCACCAAGAAGATTGGCTGGAAACGGGTCAAGGCATGATGCAGCCTCTTGAGGACGTATGGTCATGACCCAAGAGCAAGGCCGATTTATCAATAAGGTGGCTGTCATAACCGGTTCAGGACGACGCGGAGGGCTTGGTGAGGCGATAGCCCGGCGGCTTGCGTCGGAGGGGGCCAAGATTGTGATCTCTGACCTTGGCCAATCGGTTGATGCCAATACGCCTGAGTCTATGATTGGCGTTAGCCGTGAGATGCAAGACATTGTCAAAGACCTACAAGCCAGTGGCGCTACGGTCAGTGCGTGTCGGTGTGATGTCCGCCGTTATGACCAGGTTCAGGCCTTGGCGGCCCATGCCGTAAAGGCACATGGCAGCCTCGATATCTGGGTCAATAATGCCGGTATCGGCTATATTATGAAGCCGCTCATGGAGGTTTCGCCCGATGACTGGGGCGCAGTTATTGATGTCAATCTCACTGGCGCCTTTTACGGCATCAAGGCGGCCGCCGAAGTCATGATCGCTCAGGGGCAAGGGGGGCGAATTGTCAATATCGCCTCCCAGGCGGCCAAATCAGGCTTTCCCCATGCCCAGGCCTATACAGCGTCAAAGCATGGTCTCGTCGGTCTGGTTCGTTCTGCAGCGATCGAGCTCGGCCCCCATGGCATTACCTTGAACAATGTCTGCCCTAATCACGTCACGACCGGTCTTGGGGCTTGGCAGAATGACTATTTTGCCAAGGTGACGGGTCACCAGTCCACAGAAGCCTATCTGGCGGCCATGGCGGCCCGCATCCCGCTTCGCAGGCCTGGACTGGCGGAAGACACAGCCGCTGCGGTGGCTTTTCTGTGTTCGCAGGATGCCCGCTATATTACCGCCGAAAGCATGAATGTTTCAGGCGGCGAAGAGCCCCATTGATAAGGTTTTACACCCGAAAAAGTGTCGCAAAAGGAGACCCGTCATGGGGAATATTAGGCGCGATATGCCCGTACTGGCGCGGCATGAAGGCCATTGGCAAGGGGACTATATCCATGTTGATGAGAACAATCGCGAACTGGATCGTCACAAGGCCTTTCTGTCCTGCCAGTTTCCAGACGATGGGCCGTGGCCGTATTATCAGATCAATACCTATGTCTGGGACGATGGTCGCCGTGAGGAAATTCATTTCCCGGCCAGCTATAAGGACAAGCGGATCTGGTGGGATACAGACCGGATCAAGGGTTCGGCCTGGGAGATTGATGAGCGCACGGTCGTCCTGACCTGGACCCGGGTCGGCGAGCCGGGAACCTATCTCTATGAAATGATCCAAATATCAGAAGACGGTAATGACCGCGCCCGCACCTGGCATTGGTATGAAGGTGACCGCCTGTTTAAGCGCACCTGCATCAAGGAAACCCGCGTCCGCTAGCGCGTTTGAGTTCAAGCTCTAACAAGGAAAAGCCCCGCAAAACTGCGGGGCTTTTTTTGTGTCGCCTTTTGAGGAGGGGCTAGAACTTGTAGGTCAAGTTAACCCCAGCTTGGCGCCGGTTTGCGCCGGTCACAAGCGGGGCTGCGATCGAGAAGTTTGTCGAATCGAAGAACCGCACCGCCGCCACTGGCGTGTCATCATCCAGCGCATTGTCGACAAAGGCCTGCACGGTCCACTTGTCCGCTACAAGCGCGGCGCGTAGATCGAGGGTAGTCTTGGCATCAAAGCTCTGAAGATTATCAGCCCGCACATAAGTCTTCGACTGGTAAGACATATCGGCCCGCGCCTCAAAAGCCATATTGCCTAATGGGACACGATAGCGGGGGCTTATGACCAGCTTATGATCGGGGACATAGGGAAGGGACCGGCCATTAAAGTTGTAAGCTGGCTGACCCGCCAAGGCCAAGGCTGCATCCAAGGATACATCCACAAACTTTTCATACTCTGCATGCGTATAGGTATAATTGGCCGCAATCGACAGGCTGGGGGTAATTTTCAGATTTGCATCGGTTTCAAGGCCATAAATTTTGGAGGCCGCCACATTACAGTTATAGGTTCTCTGCGTGGAGGAACCACCCAAGCTAACCGGGTTCTGGCAAGCGGCCTGTTGATCGGACCAATCGACATAAAATGCCGTGGCATTTAGCCTTAGCTTGCGGTCCATCCAACTTGTCTTGGTCCCAATTTCATAGTTCCAGCTGGTTTCAGCGTCATAGGTACGTTGCGAGGCCAAGATATTAAGCCCGCTATTAAACCCACCGGCCTTATAGCCCCGCGATATCAGGCCATAGACCATTTTTTGGTCGTCAAGTTTGTATTGATAGGTCGCACGGTAGGTAAAAAAGTCATCCGCTTGCCTGAGGTTAAACACTGTTGCAGATGTGCCGGTTGCTATAGGATTGGTCGGTCGTTGAAGATAGGTTTGTTCTTCACGCTCGTGCCGCAACTCACCAATCAAGGTCGATTGCGGATTGAAATCGTAGCTGACCTGAGCAAATTCCGCCAAGCTCTTGGTGGTTGAGACGAGGCGCGGATAGCCAAACGACAGCTGAGTGGCGGTCGTCACAGGTGCTAGGCTGCGCTGTAGGCTATTGGTTTTGTTTTCATAATAGAATACGCCCGCCAACCATTGCAGGGCACCGTCGCCCTTGGAGTTAATCCGCAATTCCTGGCTTGTATCGCGATAGGACTCATCCGCCGAGGAGGTCGCAAAATTGGTCCGGCCAAGTGTGATCGCTGGAACAAACGGGAAGCCAAAATCGCGGCAGCCGCCTGTTTGATCACAAATCGTATTGTCACCATCAAATGTATAATCGCCCGTACGGTGGCTATAGGCCGTGATCGAGGTTAGATCAAAACCGTCGAAGGCAAAGTTAAGTTCGCCGCTACCGCGAATGATTTGTGATCGGGTGCCATAGTCACCGACTTCGGCACCCACTTTTTTGGTGTTCACATAGACACCACTGGTCGGGATTGACGGCAAGGCACCGACATAGACTAGGTTTCGCACGGTTCCCACGGGCGAGCCCGACGGCCGCCCAGGTAGGGCATTGGTGCGAACAATCGTTGAGGCAGGCTGCCCGCTGTCTTCCTGACTTCCAGAAATCCTGAAGGTTCCGGTCATGCGGTCATTCGGCTTGATTTCTAGCGTGAACAAGCCGCCATAGTTTTTAGCAAAATCGACCTTACCGCCATCAATCGCGCTGGTGTAAAAGCCATCAAACTCGCGGCCATAGACACCGGCCCTAAAGCGCATAATGTCATTAATCGGCCCGGACACTGTGACAATCGACTTGCGCAGGCCATGGTCACCGAGGGTCAATTCGGCAGAGCCCTCAAAGGTCGCGCTCGGTGCCTTGGTGACATAGTTTATGGCACCGGCAAAGGTATTGCGGCCATAAAGCGCTGATTGCGGACCGCGAACCACCTCGACCCGTTCCAAATCATTCAGTTCAATGTCCACCCCGGCCTTTCCGGATAGATAGACCCCGTCCAGAAATACCCCGACATTCAACACGCCGAAGGTCTGAGCTTGGCCACGAATAATGGGAAGCTGGTTTTGCGCACCAAACAAGGGCGTATAATTCAGGCCCGGGGTTAGCTTAGCAATATCCGCCAAGTTTTCGATCTTGGCACTCTTGATATCCATCGCTGAAAAAGCGCTGACCGATAAGGGCGCAGCTTGCAAGGTTTCTTCGCGCTTACGGGCGGTGATCACGATGTCATCAGGCGCAGCTGCGTCAGCCGCATAAGTTGGAAGCGCCACAAGCAAGGCACAAAACGCCGTGGATGCGGCCAGAATGGCCTTGAATTTCGCAGTGGACATAACCAGACCCCTTAATGGCAGGCCATCTGTTGACCTATAAATATACCATTAGACTCTATAGCTTTGACGGGTCAATCTTGCGACCACTAAACGCCTTAAAGTCGCAAGCAAGAGCCTGTGACTGTCACGAAAATGCCACACTGGTTAGAGCCTAGCGAGGGCCGGAATTGAGAATTTCGTTGAGCTCCACATAGTTTCCGTCTGGATCATAAAAGGACGAAAACAAAACATTGATTACACCCTTGCCGTCATAGGACGGGTATGAAGTGACATTGGGAGCTTCTTGAACCCGCACACCGGGCATGGCCCGGATTGTCTCGAACCGGGTTTTCAGATCCTTAGTGTTAAACACCAACACCGTATCGCCTGGATGAAGCACTCCGTCTTCTGCCTTCGCGGGTCGGGCCGGGCGGTCCGGGACCCGATACTGCATAAGGCCCAAAACGCCGATATAGTCGTCATTAGCGCGCAGAAATACCAATCTCAATGACCGCTGGGCGCTAGCGTCATCTTTTGCATCCCGGGGCGTTCGGATGATATTGTCATATATGGGTACCAGCCCAAGCCCATCGCGATAAAATCTGAGCGAGGCCTCCAGATCCTTCACGACAAATGTCGTCCGACGCAGATCCAGGCCCACCCTTTGCGCTGCAGCAACTGGCTCCGCCTGGCTTTTATTGATGCCCGTAAGGCCAAAAGGCCCAATCGACAGAACCAGGCTCAAAATTAATGAGGCGTGTATTCGAATTTGGCCTTGGATTTTGAAAAGCTTCATTTTTAGGTGTCCTTTGCGCCCAAGGCCCAATTGTGCAATTGATATATCATTAGATCATTGTACAGAGGCATTAGGACGGCTTGTCAACGGCAAGGTCACATGGAAACCCTGCCGGTCGCACCCGTTTTTTAGGAGTTCGCCATGAATCACCTCGTCGTTCGTCCGATCGTAACCCTTGGCCTTTTGGTCAGCATTATGGGTGTATTGGCTATGCCAGCCAGCGCGCGGCCGCGGCTCAAGACTCTCGATTTGGCACAGAGCAGCCAGGCCTTGACCGCCTATCGCAAGATCCAGTGTTCAACCGTCGATTCTCAGCCCGTTGTTTATCACTGGTCCGGCAAGGCCTATGCCAGGATTGAGGGCGAACCCGACCGGATATTATTTGCCGTCGAGGGGATGAATGTGCGCCAGTGCGTAACAATCAACGATCCCGTCAAGGGGCCCGGGTTTCGCATGGTCTCACGCGAGCTGATGTTGTATCTCAATCCCAAGACCGGCGAGGTGTTGAAAACCTGGACCAATCCCTGGACGAACAAGACGGTCGATGTTCTCCATGTTGCCAATGACCCGGTCAATCAAAGGCCGATGTTTGCCAAGGATGATGCGGGCAAGCCGTTTGTGTTTCCGGGCAGGATAGATGGCGGCCGTGTTTTCTTGCCCATAGAGGTGCCGCTATTTTATCGCAACCCCTTGGCCGGTGATTATCAAGATCAGGTGGGCGGGCACTATCATGCCATGGAGATATTTGATTTTGTGATGGACCAGGCCGACCTCATAAATGCTGAAAAGCCTACGACGAATGTCTCGGTTGCGTGGGTTCGGATTGCCCAGTGGCTGCCCTGGATGGAAATGGGTTCAAGGCCGGGTTTAATGGTGGTTAATGCGACCGGCCAGACCGTCGCAGGTATCGAAGCCCTTCCCCCTGTCCTTAAGGATCAAATCAAGAACAATTTCCCGATCTATGCTGCGCCGCCGCCGGTTGATGATGCGCGCCCCAATGAAACAAGTTGGACCTACTACAAGAAAATACGCGATTCCAAACAAGCCGCCCGGCCAGAAGCCAAATAAGGCCCCGCAAGGCCCTAAGGCGACTGGCCTTGCCAAGCGGCGGTTGGCCTCCCGCCGGTTTTTTCCCTGTTTAAAATGTTGGTTTCCCGGCAATCCAATCACAGGGAAAACTTCGCTTTTGGCTAACGCGCAGCGTCAGCCTCTAATGGACTTGCCTAAGGCGGCGGCGCCTTGAAGGATGAAGTCATGATCAGAGCCGAGCACAAAGAGGCTGGCTCCCTTGCCGCGCCAAAGGGCAACATCGCTAGCGCGTCCAAGGAACATTCCGGTGACCCGTCCTGCCGCATTTCCAGCAGCGACAATTCGCTCAACAGCCGCAACGACAATCTCATCATCAGGCGTTGCCGCATTGTATGCAACGGTTAGGTCGGCCCGGCCGATAAACAATGCGTCAATGCCTTCCACCCGGGCAATGGCATCAATGTCTTCGACCGCTTCAACATCTTCAATCTGAGCAATGACGATGACCTCTTTTGCGGTTTCGCGATGCTTGGTCATGCCCTTGGTTGTATAGCCCGCTGCACGGCTAGACCCTGCAAATCCGCGACCGCCACGGCCATAGTGGCAGGCCTTCACCGCATCATTAGCTTCCTCTGCACTTCTGATATGGGGCAGCACAACACCATCTGCACCGCAATCGAGCGCGTTGAGAATTTGCTCATGGCTGCTTGAAGCCGGTCTTACAAGGACGGGCTTTGCATAGGCTCGCGCGGCCAAAATGCACACGTCCAAGGTCGTGCGGTCAAAAGGGGCATGTTCTGCATCGAGCACCAAACAGTCCAGGGAACTTAGGCACAGGACTTCGACAATGATCGGGCTTGGTGTTTTGACCCATGTTGCCGCAATGACTTCACCGGCAAGCAATTTGTCGCGAAACGCGCTCACGCTGCCTTGCTCCAAAGTTTAGTGCTGGCCAGAGCGGCACCATCCGCCAAAGTCTTCAGCTTTGCCCAAACAATCTCTGGATCCACCGCGCCATAGCCTGCAAAGGTCGAGAAGCCACAATCGGTGCCGGCGATCACGCGCTCGCGACCGACAATTCCAGCAAACCGCTCAATACGCTCAGCAACGACGCGGGGGTGCTCAATGAAATTGGTTGTCGAATCGATCACGCCCGGAATGAGGATCTTGTCGTCTGGAATAATGGCCGACATTTCAACAAAATAGTTCCAGTCATGCTGATGGCGCGGGTTGGAGGTCTCAAACAATAGTCCTGCTGGCTTGGCCTTCATGAGCGTGGGCAAAATCACGCCCATCTCGACATCATGATGGTGGGGTCCCTCATAATTGCCCCAGCAGACATGCATCCGAACCCGGTCTGCTGGCACATTACGAAGGGCATGGTTGAGAACATCAACATGGGTGCCGATGAGTTTGAGATAGTCGGCGTCACTACGGTCCTTGTACATCATGTGGCGCCCAAGCCCCAGGTCTGGACTATCAAGCTGCAAGATCAGGCCATCGGCTACGATGGCTTCATATTCGGCCCGCATGGCTTCAGCGAGGGCTTCAAGATAGTCATCCTGCGTCGCATAATGTTCATTGGGTTGGAAAAGTGCAATCACGCCAGGCGAAGCCGCATTCATAAAGCCTGCTACCGGCTTGTGCTTGGCAAGCGCTTTGCGCATGAAGCCGAGGTCAGCTTTGAGGGGGTCCATAGACTTTACCGCGACCGGCCCAATGCATTTTGGGCGACGATAGGTCGGTGTACCGCCGCCGCTGGCCTGGCGATTCATAAAGGTTGGAAACGCCTCAAGGTCTGAGGGGGGTGTCCTCGGACTGTCCCCGTCAAAGCCTGTAATGCGATCCTTGATATAGGTTGCGTATGAAATCTTGGACATTTCCCCGTCAGAAACCAGATCGATTCCGACGCGGACCTGGTCGGCAACAGTCTGGTCAACAGCCCGGCCAATCACATCTTCGAATTGTGTTTGATCAATGGGGTCACCGCGTTCAGCCGCAAAGATGAGGTCTGTAACAGCCTTTGAGCGCGGCAATGAGCCGACATGTGTGGTTAGAATACGCTCGCTCATGCATCAATCTCCTGTTGGCGCGTTGTTTTCAAGTTGGTCAACCAGTCTGAAATGGCATGCTTAAAGGCAGCAGGCTGCTCTAGCGGCACCAAATGGCCTGCGTCTTTAATCTCAAAATAGTTTGCCCGGTGATTTCGTGCCGCCATTGCGGCGTGCCATGCGGGTGGACACAAGGTGTCATTTGCCCCTGCAAGCACAAGAATTGGGCCGTCAAAGCCGGAGATTACGTCACATAAGGCAGGCCGCAACCGAAGCGCCTCGCTCTGGCGCAGGAATACATCTGGCCCAAGATCTATGCCCATCTGAAAAGTTAGGTCGAGAACTTCCCGGCGTTTTGAGCCTTGGGTGGCGGGGCTCAGATAATGGGGCTTCAGCTCGTCGCGAACGATGGCGCTTAATTGGCCGTCTCGCACCTTAGCTTGCTGGGATAAACGAGCGACCGCTCTTTCAGGTAAATCTGCCGTACAATTTGTGCTGGAAAGCACCAAGCCCATCACGCGTTCCGGGGCAAGCTGGGCCATCATCAAGGCCACAATCGCGCCCATTGAAAAACCTATCGGGATAATGGGCCCCGCAACGGTCGTCAGCACATGTTGGGCCAGCGCCTCGATACGATCAAACTGGGTAATGGAGGCATAGGTATTGGGATAGCTATTGATCTGACCCACCTCGCGCCAAAGCCTTTGGTCGCACATGTGGCCTGCTATCCAAACCAAGGTCGGCGGCGGTGTCACAGCAGGCGTGCCGACCGCCCGGATAGCAACTCTCCTGCAAACAATCGCTGTTCTGGAGAAATGTCCGGGCTCTCAATGCGTTCCAACAACATTGCGACAGCCGCTTGTGTCATGCGTCGCACGGGCTGGCGAACTGTGGTCAGTTGATAAGCGTCCCAAGTTGCCGGACTAACGCCGTCAAAGCCGGTGATGGACAATTGGCTTGGTACATTCTTTCCGATGAGGTTGCGCGCTGTGTCCATGGCCCCAATCGCCATCAGATCATTGACGCAAATCAGGGCATCCAATTTGCCATCGGTGAGCTCCATGAGCGCTTTCAGGCCAGCGCCGCCGCTTTCATAATCAAACTGCCCGCGGACAAATTTCGCGCTGATGCCATGATGGGCTAGGCGACTGATCGCCGCATTGGCGCGCTCTTCGCCCACATAGGAATCAGCAGGACCGCCGATGATCCCGAAGCATGTATGGCCAGCCTGAACCAGACCGTCGACCAAAGCACGCTCACCCAAATCTGAGTCACAGCAGACACTTGCGACCGGCACGCCTTCACCAACCCGGTTATAGAGAACCAACGGTACACCGCGATTGGAAAACGCAACCAATTGCTCAGTAGACAGACGGGCAGCCACGATCGCGCCATCCACACGATACCGCCAAACTTGGCCGAGAACCTCTTCCACGTCGGATTCGGCAGCCAGGCTAAACAGAAGGACGCGCACCCCATGCTGCGACAGCCTTTGGGTGAGTTCGGCCAAAACTTCGGGATAGTAAAGGTTGGTCAGGTTGGAGATAATGACCGCGACGAGGTTTGACCGTTTGGTTATCAGGCCTTGGGCGATGGCATTGGGTTCATAGCCCAGTACCCGTGCTGCCTCGACGATGCGGGCTCGTGTCGCAGGTGCGACTGAAGCCCCTTGTCTAAAAGCCCGGCTGACGGCCGACTGAGACACGCCAGCGCGGCGGGCGACATCATAAGATGTTACCCCAGCCTTCGCCGATTTAATTTGATCAGACGGCTTCTTTTTTGCCATAGCGACGCACCCGAATATCTGCCTGCTCTTTATGGCCTGCAAAGCCTTCAATGGCGCAAAGGCGCGAGCAATATTCACCTATCATCACACTGGCCTCATCGGTCAAGACACGTTGATAGGTGCAGGTCTTGATGAATTTTCCAACCCAAAGGCCGCCCGTAAATCGGGCATTGCCGCGCGTTGGTAGAGTATGATTGGTTCCGATGACCTTGTCGCCATAACTGACATTGGTGCGCGCACCTAAGAAGAGTGCGCCGTAATTGGTCATATTATTCAGAAAGTAATCGGGGTCACGTGTCATCACCTGGACATGCTCAGATGCGATCTTGTCGGCAATCGTGACCATCTCCTCATAGCTGTCGGCCAGGATGACTTGCCCATAATCGGCCCATGCCTTTCCTGCGATGGCTGCGGTTGGCAAGATGGTCAACTGCCGTTCAATCTCGGCCATAGTATCATGGGCTAGCGTCTCACTATTGGTGAGTAAGATAGCTGGCGAGTTGGGACCATGCTCGGCTTGCCCCAAGAGATCGGCAGCGCACAATTCGCCATCGACGCTATCATCAGCGATTACAAGCGTCTCGGTAGGACCGGCCAAGAGGTCTATCCCGATGCGGCCAAAGAGCTGTCGCTTGGCCTCTGCAACATAGGCATTGCCAGGTCCTACGATCATGTCTACCGGGGCAATGGTCGGCGTACCAAGCGCCATGGCGGCGACGGCCTGTACGCCGCCAATGCAGTAAATCTCGTCTGCGCCCGCCATATGCATGGCGACAACAATGGCTGGATTGGGTGTTCCCTGATAAGGCGGCGCGACCGAGACAATCCGCTTAACGCCCGCGACCTTGGCGGTCACCACGCTCATATGCGCGGAAGCAACCAAAGGATATTTACCGCCAGGAACATAACAGCCCACACTGTTCACCGGCAAATTCTTGTGCCCTAAAACGACGCCAGGCAGGGTTTCCACTTCAACGTCCTTGAGCGCATCTCTTTGGATCTGGGCAAAGTTGCGGACCTGGGCTTGGGCGAAACGTATGTCCTCAATGGTCTGGGGGCTGAGCGCGCGATAGGCGGCGTCTATCGCATCTTGGCTTAGCCGGAAATCATCCGGTGCCCAATCATCGAATTTCGAAGACCAATGGCGCACAGCATCATCGCCTCTGGCTTTGATGTCCTGGATTATGGCCTCTACCGTTGACCGCACTCTCGCATCAGCTTCTTCAGCCGCATCCTCACTGATTCCGGATTTAAGATACTTGGCCAAATGGGCCTCCTACAGCTTGGACCTTGAGTGAATTGCAAACTACGCTAAATGAAATGACTGCGGATGCAAAGGCCAAATTGAGAATACAAGATCGGGATAAGGTGATGAACAAAAGCACAAGGCTTCCAGCTTGGGCGCAGGGGCTTACCGGGCGCACCGCCGTCGTGACCGGGGCTAGTCGAGGGCTGGGCGCAACCATTGCGCTCGTCCTTGCTGAGGCGGGAGCAAGAGTCCAGGCCGTCGCGCGAAGTCGTACAGAATTGGACGAACTGGCCGGGCTGCATAGCAATATCACACCGCTCGTCGGTGATGTGACGGACGCCAATTTCATTCAAGGTTTGGCCCAGATTGAAATCGATATTCTCGTCAATAATGCCGGCATGAATCGTCCGCTCTTGGTTGAAGACGTTGATATTGGGACACTTGATCAGATGTTGAGCCTCAATGTTCGGGCAGCATTCCTGGTCGCCCAGGCTGCGGCAAGGTCGATGCTGGCCCATGGCCGTGGCGGCTCAATCATCAATATCACAAGTCAAATGGGCCATGTTGGCTCACCCAAACGAACGGTCTATTGCATGACCAAACATGCGCTGGAGGGCTTGACCAAGGCCATGGCGGTTGAACTCGCGCCACGTGGCATACGCGTAAATTCGGTTGCGCCGACCTTTATTGAAACACCCATGACCAAACCGATGTTGGATAATCCAGATTTCCTGGGGTTTGTGAAAAGCATGATCCCATTGGGCAAGATTGGCCAGCCGCAGGATGTTGCGGCCGCAGTTCTCTATCTTGCAAGTCCGGCATCTGGCATGGTTACGGGCACCAGCCTTCTTGTCGACGGCGGATGGACTGCGCAGTAGCAACAAAAAAGGGCTGAAGCCTTGCCAGCCTCAGCCCCTTATTCGTTTGTCTTGCCCCTGAATTAGAAGCGAAGATTGGTTTTGATGCCCCAAAGCTGTGGCGGAGCATAACTTGCCTGCAGCGCACCGCCGCCGCCCCAAACAAAGCGATTGGCGGTCGCCTCGTCCGTGACATTGTTAACAAAAGCCGCAACCGACACTTTGTCGTTGATGTCCCAGGTCACGCGAAGATCCAGCTTTGTATAGGCGCCCTGCTCATCCAAAACGGAGTTGGCTGGCTGGCCATAGAATCCGCTGTTGAATGTGACGACGGCGAGCGGGGTGACCTGCCCAAGACCACCAAGGTCAAAGACATATTGCGCCGAGAAGCTGCCGGAATAGTCAGACGCATAAGGCAGCTTCTTGCCCGTCAAATTACAGCCAAACGCCAAGGCCGGTGCCCCAGCCGCGCCCGTTCCGGTACCGGGTACAGGTCCACAATCATAGCCAGGCGCGAAAATGCGGCGTTGGCCAGCATTCGCAATCGTGATGCCATTCACAACGGTTGGGGTTAACCTTGTGGCATCGGCCACGGTAATCGAGGTCCCGAATGGCAGCGGTACATTGGTATAGTCGGTGTATTTGGCATCAAGCACCGAGAGCGAGAAGTTCAGGGTCAGCTTATCAACCGGCCTCCAGATGGCCTCGAACTCTGCGCCCTTTGCCTCCGCCTTGCCGCTATTTTCAATGATCGACAGGGTCGTGTTGCCAGCGGGGACCTGACGCTGTTCCTGAAGGCTATCATACTTGTTGAAGAAGGCGGCAAGGTTTAGCTGCAAGGTATTATCCAAGAAGCGGTTCTTGCTGCCGATCTCATAGGCGATGACTTTTTCGGGTTTAAAGGTCGGCGTCAGGGCGGCTTGGTTCTGGCCCGAATTGAAGCCCCCTGAGCGGAAACCGGTGGAAATAGACCCATAGAAAAGGTTGTCATCTGTTAGCTGATAGTCAGCGGCCAGCCGCCAGGTCACTTTCTCAAATTCGGCCGTGTCATAGGTCGCCCCGGTCAGCACTGCAGTATTGGTTGCTAAGCAGGCAAAGCCCGGGCGTGGCTGAATGGCGGATGCCGGAAAGACGCAATTGGTGGGCGCGCCCTTGGAGCCAAAGGCACTGGCCGGTATGCCGCCCGTGGCCAAGGTGATCGCCGTTCCAACAGGGGTCGGCGGTGTGCCACTCAGCGGCAAAACCGATGCTGCATTGGCAAATTTGAAGTCTTTTGTGTCGCGGGTAAATCGCAGGCCTGCCGTCAGCTTCAGCCGTTGGGTGACCGCATAACTGCCCTGAGCATAGGCAGCGATGGACTTGGTATCGGCGCGTTGTTCATCATAAAAGCCCCCTCCTGCAACCGGCAAGGAGACAGGAGCACCCGTGCCGCGGATTGTCCTCGCCACTTGTTCGTTGATGAAAACACCACGCAATTCATCATCAAAATAATAGGCGCCGACAACATAGTTGAGGGGGCCTTCGCCACGGGACAGGAGCTGGAACTCCTGGCTGAAGGTTTTCGCCGAGGTCAGCTGATAGTCCGCGCCGATTGTGCTGGCCGAAAAGTCGGTGTCAGAGGTGCGGATGGCTTCAAAGTCTGCAAAGCCCGTAATGGATTTGACGGTGAAAGCGTCGAAGTCATAGGCAATATTCGCGCTGGCACCGGTGGAGGTCAGGTCGAGAATTGTCTTCTGATCGGTATCGATCTTGTATGGGTCGCCGGGGGCAAACAGCGGAATGCCGGCATCAATGGTGAGGGGTGCATCGACGACCCCGTCACGGTTGCCCCCGCGTGTGTTCAGATTGCGAATTGCGGTCGCGTTGAACAATTGCTGATTTGATGGAATGTCGAAGAAAGACCCGGCAAGCTTGTAGCCGAAAGCCGAGCCGCCTGCACCGCCACGGGTTCCACGGTCGATCTTGATCGTCGCTGTCAGTTTGTCGTTTGGCTTGAGCAATAAGGCGGCCCGCAAATATCGCGTCTTTTCGTCGAACAGATTATTGCCGCTCGGATTGACATTCTTAACATAGCCATCGTCATCTTCAGAGGCACCGCTCAAACGCAAAGCCGCCGACTCGGACAATGGAATGTTTACAAACGGCTCAATGCGGAATTTGCTATTTTCGCCGATCGTCACATCCAGTCCGCCATTGAACTGACCAAGGCGAGGCTGGGCCGTGGCAATTGAGATATTGCCGCCAAATGTATTGCGGCCATAAAGCGTACCTTGTGGCCCGCGCAGAACCTCAATCCGCTCAAGGTCGACAAAGCCCAAAGTGGCTTGCGCCGCGCGCGATTGATAAACACCATCAATAAAGAAGCCGATGGTGGTGTCACCATTGACGCCGACGTTTTCTGTACGGACACCGCGAATTGCCGGGCGAGCATCAACACCTGAGCGACCAAATGTAAGCCCTGGGACGGAGTTTTCCAGGCGTGACATGTCGGTAAGACCGCGGGCCTGAATTTGAGCGGCACTAAAGGACGATACCGAAAGGGGCACACTTTGCAGGTTTTCTTCGCGACGCTGCGCCGTCACCACCACGGTTTCAATGCCGCGCTCTGGCTCGCTTGTGGCGGCGGGCGTG
>JBIIZD010000100.1:0-9114 GCA_044346445.1 Caulobacteraceae bacterium | reverse complement strand
GCCCCTTCTTCAAAAGATAGATCATCGCACAGCACGACAAACCTCAGGCCAAGACCGCGCAGGCGCTCGAACAAGCGGGGTAGGGCCGTGACCTCGTCGCGATCAAGCTCGATCAGCCGCAAATCCTCTTGCGCCTTGGCCACAGCCATAAAGCCGGCCTTGACGAGCGAGCTCTTGCCCGCCCCGCGCGCACCCCAGAGCAGGACTGCATTGCTTGGCCGCGCCCTGGCAAAGCGTTCAAGGTTTTCAACAAACCTGGCCTTTTGCCGATCAACCCCGACCAGCAGGTCCAGGCCCAGCGGATAATCGGGTGCGGCAATAAAGGCATTGTGCGCGGCATCATGACGAAACAGCCGCGCCGTGGCGAAGTTGGGCTCGGCTTCTGGCGCGGGTGCAAGGCGCTCAAGAGCCTTGGCAATGCGGTCGAGTGTGGTTTTCAGGTCGTTGGACATGTGACTAGCTTGTAAAGCGCTTGGCCCTCCATTGCAAAAGCCCACTGCAACGCCTAGTTTGCCGCAAATTCGCGCCGTGCGGTGTTCGCGCGTGCCAGCTTTGACAGGTGAAACCTATGTTCGCGACCCCCGCCATGGCCCAGACCGCCGCCGCTGCCCCCGCTGCAATGGGTGGCCCGCAAGACTTTTTGCTTCAGATCGCTCCGATCTTGCTGCTCTTGGTGCTGTTCTATTTTCTCTTGATCCGTCCCCAGCAAAAGCGCGCCAAGGCCCATCAGGCCCTGATCGCGGGTATCAAGCGCGGGGACACAGTGGTCCTGTCCAATGGCGTCATCGGTAAGGTCGCTCGCGTTGAAGATGCTGAAGTTGGTGTCGAGATCGCCACCGGCGTCACCGTCAAGGTGATCAAGGCCATGATTACCGATGTGCGCACCCGTGGCGAGCCTGCGGCTGCGAACGACGCCAAGTCCTGATTCCCACATTTGTCGTCCTATCGGCTGAAAGTCCTGGCTCATGCTTAATCTTGCCCGCTGGAAGGTGATCGCTTGTATCGCCGCCTTGCTGTTTGGCGTGGTGTTCACACTGCCCAATGTCCTGCCGCAAAAGGTTCTGGAACAGGCCCCGGCCTGGCTGCCGCATCAAAAGCTGAATCTGGGCCTGGACCTGCAGGGCGGCTCCTATCTGCTGCTTGAGGTGGATACAGCCGCGCTCAAGACCGAGCGACTGACAAATTTGTTGGAAGACGTGCGCGCGAACCTGCGCACCGAACAGATTGCTTTTACCAGCCTTGGTCAGGTCAATGGCATCATCTCCGTGCGCATTACCGACCCGGCTCAACTGGACGCAGCGCGCCAGGCTCTGGCAAAGATGGGCCAGCCCTTGGCCGGTGCGCCTGCTGGCCGTGACATCACCGTAACCACCGCTGCCGATCAGCGTATTGAGTTGGCCCTGGTGCCCGAAGCCATCACCGCCGAGGGCGTCAAGGCGGTAGAGCAGTCCATCGAAATTATCCGTCGCCGGATCGATTCGCTGGGCACGCGCGAGCCAACCATTATTCGCCAAGGCACCAACCGGATCGTGGTTCAGGCCCCCGGCGAAAGTGACCCTGAGCGGCTCAAGCGGGTGATCGGCCAGACCGCCAAACTGACCTTCCAGATGGTTGATGACAGCGTCACCCTGCAAGAAGCCGCCGCTGGCCGTATTCCGCCCGGCTCCGAAATCCTGCCCAGTGAGGAGCAGCAAGAACCCGCCCTGCTGGTCAAGCGCCGGGCCTTGGTGGGCGGTGAAATGCTGACCGATGCGCGCCTGGCCTTTGACCAGAATGGCCAGCCGGTCGTGTCGTTCCGCTTTAACAGCCAAGGTGCGCGCCGGTTTGGCGATGCGACGGCGGACAATGTCGGCAAGCGTTTCGCCATTGTGCTGGACGGCAAGATTATTTCTGCGCCGCGGATCAATGAACCCATTCGCGGCGGCTCTGGCCAGATTAGCGGCAATTTCACCGAAGCCACCGCCAATGACCTTTCGGTCCTGCTGCGCGCCGGTGCCCTGCCTGCGCCGCTGAAAGTCGAAGAGCAACGCACCGTCGGGGCCGAGCTTGGCGCCGATGCGGTCAAGGCTGGTCAGTTTTCAACCCTTTTGGGCGCAGGCCTGATCCTTGTCTTTATCGTCCTGGCCTATGGCCTGTTTGGCGGATTTGCCGCCATGGCCCTGACGGTCAATGGCCTGCTGATCGTGGCCTTGATGACTGTGACCCAGGCGACCTTGACCTTGCCGGGTATTGCTGGCCTGATCTTGACGCTGGCCGTGGCGGTTGATGCCAATGTCTTGATCTATGAGCGGATGCGCGACGAGGTCAGGGCCGGGCGAACGGCCATGGCAGCGGCCGATGCTGGTTTCTCCAAGGCCATGACCACGATTATTGACGCCAATGTCACCACCATATTGGCCGCCCTGATCATGTTCCAATTTGGCTCTGGCCCGGTTCGGGGCTTTGCCTGGACCTTGTCGATCGGGGTGATTACCTCGGTCTTTACGGCGGTACTGATTTCTCAGGTTCTGATTGCCTGGTGGTTCCGCACCTTCCGTCCCAAAACGCTTCCGATTGTATAAGGCGAAACCCATGGCCTGGCCGCTCATCAAGCTGCTTCCTGAAAAGACCAATCTCGATTTCGTCGGCTTTGCGCGGGCGGCGGGGGTCTTGTCGATTATTGCCGTGCTGGCTACGGCGGTCATGCTGTTCAAGCCCGGCTTGAATTTCGGCATCGATTTTAAAGGCGGTACGGTTCTGGAGCTCAATACCGGCACCAAGCCGGTAAATCTTGGCCAGGTGCGCACCACGCTGGGGGCGCTCAAGCTCGGCGATGTGCAGGTCCAGGCCTTTGGCGCGGCCAATGACGCCCTGATCCGCTTCCAGACCCCCGAGGGCGCTGATCCTGCCCAGACGGTGGACCGGGTCAAGGCAGCGCTCAATACCGCGATTGGGCCAGTGACCTATTCGCGCACCGAGGTGGTTGGCCCCAAGGTTTCGGGCGAATTGTTCCGCAATGGCATCATGGCGCTTGGCGTCGCGATTGGCCTGATGCTGATCTATATCTGGTTTCGGTTTGAGTTGCAGTTTGGCCTAGGCGCGGTGGTGGCCCTATTTCACGATGTGATCTTGACCTTTGGCCTGATCATTATTCTGCGGCTGGAATTCACCCTGACCATGATTGCGGCCATATTGACCATTATCGGTTATTCGATGAATGATACGGTGGTGGTGTTCGACCGCTTGCGAGAAAACCTACGTAAATACAAAAAGATGCCTCTGCGCGAAGTGATTGACTTGTCGATCAATGAAACCTTGTCGCGCACGATTATTACCGGTGTCACGGCCATCTTGGCCCTGTCGGGTCTGGCCATTTTCGGCGGCGAGGCCCTGTACGGCTTTTCGATAGCCCTGATCTTCGGGATATTGATCGGGACCTATTCCTCCATCTATGTCGCCTCGCCCATCATACTATTGTGGGGCGTCAAGCGCGGCGAGGAGCCTGAGGTCATTAACCCGCCCGCGACCCGCTAGGCCCATGCGCCAGGCCCCGTCTATCGATGCCTATGGCAGCGGCGGCTTTCGGGTGTCTGGCCAAAGGCATGAGGGGTCCTTGTTGATCCTGAATGATCAGCCTGTGACTTGGCTCTTGACCCAGATCCAAGACCTCACGCCGCAGGCTCTGGCGCCAGTGTTTGCTGCAGGCCCTGCCGTGGTGGAGTTTGTGCTTCTGGGGACAGGCGCAGTCCAGACCCTGCCGCCCCGGCCCGTGCGCGAGGCCCTGCAAAGGGCGGGCATTGGTCTGGAATTCATGGACACGCCAACAGCAGCGCGGGTCTATAATGTTCTGGCCGCCGAGGGCCGCAGGCTCGCCGCCGCGCTTATTGCCGTCTAGGTTCAGTCCCTATTCAGGGATTGCCGTTTGTCGACAAACTCAGGAACCGCATCGCGCGCGGATTCAACACCCTCAAGCCCTTCCCCCTCCACCGCCTTCCCCCTCCGAAAGGGGATTGAACCTAGCCCCCTATTTCGTTTCAGGCACCACCTTCAAACGCCAGGCCTTGTCGGGCTTTAAATAGGTCTTGGCGGCCTTTTGCAGATCGGCTGCTGTGACCTTTGCAAGGCTCGCCATGACTGACCGGGCGGCATCCAGCCGAACCGACCGAGGCTGGGTATTGGCAAGCGCCTTGATCATGACATTGGCCGGATAGGGGCGCAGGTCCTCGGTCTGGGCACCCGACAGGATATTGAGCCAATAGCCATTGGTCTGGCGGGCCTTTTCCAGCGAATCAAGCTGCGGGGTCTTGGCCCGTTGCAATTCATCGGCGCTGACCGGTTGATCGCGAAGATCCGCAGCGATCTTGTCCATGTCGCTAAAAAAGCCTTCCAGCTTGGCGGGCGGCATTTCGACACTGGCGGCAATATAGCCATACCCCGGATACACCCAGGACGCATCCGCGCTTGCCGAGGGCGAATAGGTCGCGCCCTGTTTTTCACGCAATTCATCGGTCATGCGCAGCTCGATAATCTGGGCCAGGACCCGCAAGGTGCGGGCCTCTTGCGGATCGGCGACAAAGTCCTGACTGGGCCAAGCGATAAAGGCACTGGCCTGATCGGCGCGGCCCTTATGGGTCAGGATAACAGGCTGAGGCGTTCCGGCGGGAAACTGCACATCCCAGCCGGTCTTGACCGGCGCGCGCTCTGGCCGAGCGGGCAGGGCACCAAACGTGGCCGCGACCGCCTCAATCGCCTTATCGACCGTGATGTCGCCCACTATAATAATCTCTGCCGGACCGTCGGTCAGGCTAGGTTCCAGCACCTGTTTTAGTTCATCGGCCTTGGTTGCGCTGATCTGGTCCTTGGTCGGAAACACCCAGCGCCGGTCGCCCGAATGCAGCAAGGCTTCAATTTCACGCTGCATCACCCCGCCCGGTGTTGCATCTAGCTGTGCATTAACCGGAATATAGAGGGTCTTGGCCCGGTCAAAGCCTTGTGTCCGCCAGCCGGGTTCCTGCACATAGGCGGCCATGAGCTGAAGCTGGGTATCCAGATCTGCGGGGCGAGTTGCGCCATTCAGCTCTAAGGCATCATCGTCCAGGCTAAGGTCCAGCCCGTAAATCCTGCCGGTAAGGACCTTTTCGATCTGCTCATTGGTCAGGGCCTTCAAGCCGCCTTCGGTTGCCGCCCAGCCGGGCATCCAACTGGCCGTGGCACGATCCTTGGGCAGGTCCAACTTGCCATTGCCCAGCCTTGCCCGAACCAGAATCTGGTCTTGCGTAAACTTGGTCTGCTTGACCGTCAGCCGCACGCCATTGGCAAACCGGATAAACACCGTATCCAGATCGGCAATGTCCTTGCGCTCGGCTACCGTGCCGATGGGTCCAAATTGGCTATAGGGCCAGGTGACTGCGGCCTCTTGGACGGGCGGTGTGACCTTTTGGGCATCCGCAGCCTTGAAGGTTTCGAGCAAGACCTTGTCGCCGCCGACAATTGGGTCGGGGCTGGACATGAAGATCAAGGGGCCCTGGCCGATAAAGGCGCGCTTGAGGGTTGTTGAGACGGTTTCGGCGCTCAGGCCCTGAACCGATTGCTCAAACATGGCCAGGTCCTGGGCCGGACTGGTCACCACGCTGCGGTCGTCGACCGAGCCGATCAGTTCGTTGGCCAAGGCCGTGGTGCGGCGCGTCTCAGCGCGCGCGGCCAAGGCGACCAGATTGGCGCGGTATTCAGCAATTTCGCGGTCCAGTTCGGTCTGCAAGACGCCAAAAGCGACGGCCCGCTTGATCTCGGCCTGGGTCACCGTCAAGCCATCGCGCCATTTGTCAGGCTCGACATTAACCGACACTGTGGTGCGCTCGGCCGAATTGACCTCATTGTTGGTGTATACGACGGCTCCGATAAAGGCGGGGTTCTCGCCCCTTGCCAGCCGCTCCAGCCGCCGATTGACAACGGCAAGGCCAAGCGACCAGATCAGGTCATCGCGGCGTTTGGCCACACGATCCGCGCTCAAATCCACCGGGCGCTGCCAGCCATATTGGATACTGGTGCGGCTGCCCGGCTCGACCGCTATCTTGGCTTCGAGGTCGCGATTAGCCAGCTTGCCCATATCTGGCTCTGGGCCGACGGGGGCGGTGGTCTGCCAATCGCCAAACCTAGCCTTGATCTTGCCCTCCATTGCATCAAGGTCAAAATCGCCAACCACGACCAGAACCGCCCGCTCGGGACGATAATACTTGCTGTAGAAGTCAGCAATCAGGTCGCGAGACGCGGTTTTCAAAACCTCGGCCTGGCCAATCGGCAACCGCCTTGGCGCCAACTGGTCTTTCAGGAAAAAGCTAAAGCTCTGTTTGAACACGCGAAAGCCTGGGGAATCGCGGGAGCGCTCCTCGGACAGCAAAATGCCGCGCTCACGGTCCACCGCCTCTTGGCTGATGGTCAGTTCGCTTGCGGTTTCGCGCATCAGCATCAGGCTGGTATCGACTGTATCATCATCGGTCTTGGGCAGGTCCAGCTTATAGATGGTCTGGGTAAAGTCGGTGGAGGCATTGGTATCAGCCCCAAACGACAGGCCGTGGCGCTCCAATATCTTGACCATCTCGCCTTCCGCGACATTTTTTGAGCCATTAAAGGCCATGTGCTCAAGAAAATGCGCCAGACCTTGCTGGGCATCGGTTTCCATTAGCGAGCCCGCATCAAACCTTAGCCGAATGGCCGCCTGACCGGTGGGGGTGGCATTCTTAAGCAGGGCATAGCGCATGCCATTGGCCAGGGTACCAAACCGGACATTGGGATCTGGGGCTATGTCAGAGGCGGTTTGCGGCCAGACCCTTGCACTGATCGGTGCAGCCGTTTGCTCTGGCTGGCTGGCGGCGGGCTGGAACAGTTTTGGCGAGGCAATGCCAATATGGCTGCACGCGCCCAAGGCCAGACTACAACTGGTTATCAGGGCCAGCCGCGAAATACGGGTCATGGAGCAACTATCCTTTGAATGGTAAACCTAATGTAGCATTATTGAGAACTGAGGCCTTCGCAAGGCGTGGAAAGCAAAAATATCGTCGGGCTGACGATAACAAGCCAGGGATCGGGGTTAGAGCCTTTGCAGGGCGTCACAAATCGGTCCATGAAATGAAGGACGATCAATAAGTTGGGAGTTTGTACCTTGGATCAACCGCAACAACCGGCGATCCGTGCGCCTTGGCCCGTTGTTGTGCTGGTGGGGGTCATACTGGGCGCCTATCTGGTCCAGTCCATGGTGCCCGATCAGGACAATCTGGTGCTGCGCTATGGGTTTAGGCCCGATCAGACGGGTGACTATCTGCCCTTGATCACGGCCCTGTTTTTGCATGGCGGCTGGGCGCATGCGGGGATGAATGCCCTGGGCGCGCTGGCCTTTGGCGCGCCGGTTGCGCGGTTTTTCCAAGGCTCGGATGACTGGCAGGCGCAGGCCCAAGACGGTGAGGGGGCGTCAAGCCCTGGCCGCTATGGCTCGCTTGGCGGCGGGATTGGCTTTTTCGGCTTTTATCTATTGTGTGGCGCGGTCGGCAGTTTGGGCTTTGGCCTATTGCACCCGCAAGGCCAGGGCATATTGGTCGGGGCCTCGGGGGCGGTGTCGGGCCTGATGGGGGCGGCCTCGCGCATGATTGACCGGCGCGGCAGCCTAGCGCCCTTTGCCAGCACATCCGTGGTTGGCATGGCGGCGGCCTGGATGGTTGCCAATCTGCTGATCGGCCTAACCGGCTTGGCCCCCGGCGCGCATGGCATGGCGATTGCCTGGGAGGCGCATGTATTTGGTTATGCTTGCGGCCTTTTGCTGATTGCGCCGGTGGGACGACTATTGGGCCGGATATGAGCCGGGTCCGCGCCCGCCACAGCCTTGTTCACATTTCGTTTACCCTGCTTGATCTTGCGCAGGGTTTGGAGGACGATTTTAGCCAATAATAAAAGCGATGGAGGTGCGTACCATGTTGGTCAATCAAATCCTTAAAACCAAGGGCGATCTGGTCTTTACCGCCTCGCCGCATGAATCGGTCGGAGCCGCCGCCGCCCTTTTGCACAGCCGCAAGGTTGGGGCCTTGGTCGTGATCGATCCTGAAGATCAGGTGGTCGGGATCGTATCCGAGCGCGATATTGTCCGCATGGTTGCCGAGCATGGTATAGCAGCCATGACCCAGCCCCTCTCGATCTGTATGTCACGCGACGTGATCTTCGCGTCCCTGACCGAGACGGTGGACGATCTCTTAAGCCGCATGACCGATCGGCGCATTCGCCACCTGCCCGTGGTCAAGACTGGACGCCTGGTTGGGATTGTCTCAATCGGGGATCTGGTCAAGTCCAAGATTGCCGAGACTGAGGCCGAGGCGGCTACGCTCAAGGCTTATATTTCGGCAGGCTAGGCTCTGAAGCCAGCGCATCGGCTAGGCTGTAGGCCTCAAGCACTGAGGAGGTCGCATCGCGCGCCTGCATCAAGGCTTCGCGCAGGGTGCAGCCCTCAAGGCTGGGGCAATCTTCGCATTTTCGAAACGCCATATGGCTGACACACGGGGCAAGCGCCAGTGGCCCGTCCACGACGCGAATGACCTGGGCAAAGCTGATCTCAGCGGCAGGCCGGGCCAATTGATAGCCGCCATACTTGCCGCGCCGACTAATGATCAGGCCGCGACGGCTAAGTTCCAGCAAGATGGCTTCAAGGAATTTGCGCGGCGCATCGGCCCGGCTGGCAATCTCCGCAGAGGTCATCTGGACACCGGTCTCGTCGCGGGCCAATTCAACCAGGGCGCGGAGGGCATAACGGGCCTTGTGAGACAGCATGGGGGAGGGGTCCTTTTGCGCAGGCAGGCAGGCAGGCGGGCTGGCCGCTGCAGTGGCCAGTCCCCAGTCTAGGATTTTAGCCATTAAAAGTCTCCTGTGCGCAAAATCAAATTGGCTGAACTTGGCGCTTGCTATGCAACAAGTCGGAGCCTAGAAGCGGCGCTCGCTGGATGAGGCGGGCCGGAAACGGTGTTGAGGGTTTAGAAAAAAGTCTTTTCTTCCTTGATATTTGTTGAGGGTTTGACTAGTCTCCGCGTCTCAGCCGATGGGTTTGTGTTTTTGGGGGTGGTGCTTTTGTGCCGGCCTTGGGGGCGGTTTTTTGTTGAG
>JBIIZD010000016.1:0-32411 GCA_044346445.1 Caulobacteraceae bacterium | reverse complement strand
ACAGGCATCATGCGCGGCCCAATGGGCTTCATCTGGCCCCAGATAGGCCCCAAAGGCCTTGCGGCCCCAATCACAGCGGGTGGGCGAGACAATCGGCGAAAAGGCGGACACCGATTTGAACAGGTCTGGATATTTCAAGGCCAGGGTCAGGGCGCCATGCCCGCCCATGGAATGGCCACTGACGCCGCGCTGGGCCGGGTCGGTGGGGAAATTGGCATCAACCGCCGCCATCAGGTCGCGGATAATATAGGTTTCCATCTGGAAATGCGGGGCCCAGGGGGCCTGAGTACTATTGATATAAAAGCCTGCGCCCTGGCCCAGATCATAGGCAGCGTCATCGGCAACGCCTTCGCCGCGCGGGCTGGTATCGGGCGCAACCATAATCAGCTTCAAGGCCGCTGCCGCGCCATAGGCCCCAGCCTTGGCGGTAAAGTTTTCTTCTGTACAGGTCAGGCCAGATAACCAGATCATAGACGCAAACGGCCCCTTGCCGTCGGGCACAAAGATCGAAAACCGCATGGGCGTGCGGGTCGCAGCGGAAGCGTGGCGCACATAGGTCAAGGTGCCGCCGTGGACGCGGTGCTGGCCCAGGGTCTCAATCTCACTCATCGTCTTGTCCTTGAATAGGGGTCTTGGTCTTGGCCGCAAAAGCGCTGGCACGGGCCATGCGCGCCAGAACCTGGCCACGGCCTCGGGTCAGGGCCGTGACGACACCGCGAAATGTGCGCACCTCCTGCTCGGACAGGCGCGAGCGGGCAAATACGGCGCGTAGGTTTCGGATCATGGAGGGCCGCTTTTCGGGCGGAAAGAAAAAGCCCGACGTATCCAGCTCTTTTTCCAGATGCTCGTAAAACCCAAGCACCACAGCATGATCGGCGGGTGGTGCGACCTCGTCAAACGCAGCAGGCGGTGCGTCATCCAGAGTCAGACGCCACTCATAGGCGTTCAAGGCCACGGCCTGGGCCAGGTTGAGCGAGCGAAATTTTGGGTCAATCGGTATGGTGATAATGGCCTGGCAAAGCGCAATATCCAGCGTTTCCAGCCCTGCCCGCTCACCGCCAAACAAAAGCCCGACCTTTTCACCCGCGCGCACAGCCAAGCTTAGCTCCGCAGCGCCCTGACGCGGTGTGATCACCGGCAATCTGGCCTCGCGGGGGCGCGCTGTCGTAGCGTATAAAAGATGCAGATCGGCGCAGGCATCCTCTAGCCGATCAAACACCTTGGCATTATCCAGCGGCCAGTCTGCGCCAGACGCACTGGCCCAGGCCCGCTCTTGCGGCCAGCCATCGCGTGGCCTGACCAGACGCAGATCATAGAGGCCAAAATTGCCCATGACGCGCGCCACCGCCCCGATATTCTCGGCCAGTTGCGGCGCGTTCAGTATAACGCAAGGGGGGACAAGTTCGCTCACGCCCCGCGATAGCCGAGGATGGGCTCAGAAGCAAATCCCCAGACAAATGCGCAAGCCTAACAAGGCGTGATTGCTCACCGCCGCGCAGAGGTCTATAGCCCTGTCGTCGCGAGCGGCAAGGCCCTGTGTGCCTTGCATGAGATCGCGCCCCTTTTTACGGGAGCCAAGCATGGCCAAGATTAAAGTTGCCAATCCTGTCGTCGATCTCGACGGCGATGAAATGACCCGCATTATCTGGAAGCTGATCAAGGACAAGCTGATCTTCCCCTTCCTGGATCTCGATATCGACTATTATGACCTGAGCATGGAGCACCGCGACGCCACTGACGACCAGGTGACGATCGATGCGGCCAATGCGATCAAGAAGCATGGCGTCGGCATCAAGTGCGCCACCATCACGCCCGACGAGGCGCGCGTCGCCGAATTTGGCCTGAAAAAGATGTGGAAGTCGCCCAATGGCACCATCCGCAATATCTTGGGCGGCGTTGTGTTCCGCGAGCCGATCATTTGCCAGAACGTGCCGCGTCTGGTGCCCGGCTGGACCCAGCCCATCATTATCGGTCGTCACGCCTTTGGCGATCAGTACAAGGCCACCGACTTTGTCGTGCCCGGTCCCGGCAAGCTGACCATGACCTTTGTCGGTGACGACGGAAAGGTCATCGAGCACGAGATCTTTACCTATCCCGGCGGCGGCGTGGCCATGGGCATGTATAATCTGGACGAGTCGATCCGCGAATTTGCCCGCGCCTCGCTGGCCTATGGCCTGCAACGCAAATACCCCGTCTATTTGTCGACCAAGAACACCATCCTTAAAGCCTATGACGGCCGCTTCAAGGACCTGTTCCAGGAAGTGTTCGATGCCGAATTTGCGACCGCGTTCAAGGCCGCGGGCATCACCTATGAGCACCGCCTGATTGATGACATGGTGGCCGCCGCGATGAAATGGTCCGGCGGCTTTGTCTGGGCCTGTAAGAATTATGACGGCGATGTCCAGTCCGACACCGTCGCGCAAGGCTTTGGCTCGCTGGGTCTGATGACCTCGGTCCTGATGACCCCGGATGGCAAGGTGGTTGAAGCCGAAGCCGCCCACGGCACGGTGACGCGTCACTATCGCCAGCATCAAAAGGGCGAGGCGACCTCGACCAATTCCATCGCCTCGATCTTTGCCTGGACCCAAGGCCTAAAGCACCGCGCCAAGCTCGACAGCAATAGTGAACTGGCCCGCTTTGCCGAGACCCTGGAAAAGGTCTGCGTCGAGACCGTCGAACAGGGCCACATGACCAAGGACCTAGCGCTCTTGGTTGGTGACAAGCAAGGCTGGCTGACCACCGAAGGCTTTATCGACAAGATCGCTGAAAACCTCACCACGGCCATGGCCTAAGCCATGACTTCAGGCTGCACAGTACGTGACCTTAGGGCTGCGGATCGTGCAGCCTGGGACCGGCTTTGGCAGGGTTATCTGGACTTCTATAAGGAGGATCTGGTCCCTGCCATTTCCGACCTGACCTTTGCGCGTCTGATCGACGAGGCCCATCCGTTTTTTGGGCTGGTGGCGGAGCGGGACGGCCAACTGGTCGGACTGGTCAATAGCCTTGTCCATGCCTCGACCTGGTCGCGCCAGGGCTATTGCTATCTCGAAGATCTTTACGTCAGCGCCGATGTGCGCGGCGGCGGCGTTGGCCGCGCCCTGATCGAGGCGGTCTATGCCCGCGCCGACCAGCTTGGCCTAGACCGCGTCTATTGGGTCACGAACAAGGACAACACCACCGCCCAGACCCTGTATGACAAGTTGGCCACGCGGGCGGGGGTTGTGACTTACAGGCGTTAGCTCTCCCCTCCCCGAAATCAGGGAAGGGAGAGAGGGTTTGGACTACCCCGCCATTTCAGGCTCGGCCTCGTCAGTTTCCGTCGCGGGTGCGCCGCCCTTGCCGGTTTCGATGTCAAAGCCGATCTTGCCGTCGATCAGCTTGACCTTGACATGGCCGCCCTTGACCAGCTTGCCGAACAAGAGCTCGTCGGCCAGAGGCATCTTGATATGCTCCTGGATCACGCGGGCCAGCGGCCTTGCGCCATAAAGCTCATCAAAGCCGTTCTTGGCTAGCCAGTCGGCGGCGTCATCGGCCAGCTCGATCGTTACGCCGCGATCGGCCAACTGGACCTCAAGCTGCATGACGAACTTGTGCACGACCTGGCGGATAATGTCCGCCGTGAGCGGCTTGAAGGCCACGACCGAGTCCAGGCGGTTGCGGAATTCGGGTGAGAATATCCGCTTGATCGCCGCCTCGTCCTCGCCCTCGGCCTTGCCACGGCCAAAGCCGATCACATTGCGCTGGCTGTCGGCGGCTCCGGCATTGGTGGTCATGATCAGGACCACATTGCGGAAATCGACCTTCTTGCCATTGGCATCGGTCAGGACGCCGTGATCCATGACCTGGAGCAGGATATTATAGACATCCTGGTGGGCCTTTTCGATCTCGTCGAGCAGGACCACGGCATGCGGGTGCTGATCGACTGCATCGGTCAGAAGTCCGCCCTGATCGTGGCCAACATAGCCGGGCGGTGCGCCGATCAGGCGGCTGACCGTGTGCCGCTCCATATATTCGCTCATATCAAAGCGCAAAAGCTCAATGCCCAGCGTCATGGCCAATTGCTTGGCCGCCTCGGTCTTGCCAACCCCGGTGGGGCCAGAGAAGAGATAGCAGCCAATCGGCTTTTGCGGATCGCGCAGACCGGCCCTGGCCATCTTCATGGCGCTGGAGAGTTGCTTGATCGCAGGGCCCTGACCAAACACGGCCCGTTCCAGGTCCGCCTCAAGGCTTTTCAGCGATTCGGCATCGGTCTTGGACACAGACTTGGGCGGGATGCGGGCGATTTTAGCAACAATGGCCTCGATCTCCTTGACGCCCAGCGTCTTTTTGCGCTTGGCCTCAGGCACCAGCATTTGCGAGGCCCCGGCCTCGTCGATGATATCAATCGCCTTATCGGGCAGCTTGCGATCGGTAATGTAACGCGCCGAAAGCTCGACCGCCGCCTTGATGGCATCATTGGTATATTTGAGCTTATGGAAGTCCTCATAATAGGATTTCAGGCCCTTGAGGATCTTGATGGAGTCCTCAATGGTCGGCTCATTGACATCAATCTTCTGGAACCGGCGCACCAGGGCGCGGTCCTTTTCGAAGTGCTGGCGAAACTCCTTATAAGTGGTCGAGCCCATGCAGCGCAGCGTGCCCGACGCCAAGGCAGGCTTGAGCAGGTTGGAGGCATCCATGGCCCCGCCAGACGTGGCACCCGCCCCGATCACGGTATGAATCTCATCAATGAACAGGATGGCGTTGGGGTGGGCTTCCAACTCCTTCATAACCTGCTTGATCCGCTCTTCGAAATCGCCGCGATAACGGGTTCCGGCCAGAAGCGAGCCCATATCCAGGCTGAATATGGTCGCGCCAGCCAAGACTTCGGGCACTTCGTGATTGACGATCTTGCGCGCCAGTCCTTCGGCAATCGCGGTCTTGCCGACGCCTGGATCACCGACCAGCAGCGGATTATTCTTGGTCCGACGACACAGGATCTGGATGCAGCGATCAACCTCAGCCATACGGCCGATCAAGGGATCAACCTTGCCCTGGCGCGACTTCTCATTGAGATTGACGCAATAGGCTTCCAACGCGTCACCAGACGGCTTGGCAGCCGGCCGCTCGGCGTCTTCTGTACCGGCAGAGCCCTTGACCGGGCGAGGCTCGGACGCACCGGGCTTTTTGGCTATGCCATGGGCGATGTAATTAACCGCGTCATAGCGGGTCATGTCCTGTTCTTGCAGGAAATAGGCCGCATGGCTTTCGCGCTCGGAAAAAATAGCGACCAAGACATTGGCCCCGGTCACGTCATCGCGGCCAGAAGACTGGACGTGAATAACCGCCCGCTGGATGACCCTTTGAAAACCCGCCGTTGGCTTGGCGTCGTCACTATCCTCAACGATCAAGGATTTCAGCTCGACATCCAGATACTCGGTCAGGCTTTTGCGCAGGCCCGCAATGTCCACATCACAGGCCCGCATCACATTGGACGCGTCCTGATCCTCGCACAGCGACAAGAGCAAATGTTCTAGCGTGCAATATTCATGCTTACGCTGGTTAGCGAAGGCGACGGCCTTATGCAGGGTCTCTTCGAGGTTGCGCGAAAACGAAGGCAAAGGCGACCTCTCAATCCTTTTCCATGGTGCACTGGAGCGGGTGCTGATTTCGGCGTGCGCTGTCAATCACCTGGGCAACCTTGGTCTCGGCCACCTCATAGGTAAAGACACCGCATACACCGACGCCGTGTTGATGGATTTGCAGCATGATCCGCGTGGCGTCTTCGCGCGATTTGTTGAAAAACCGCTCAATCACATAAACCACGAATTCCATCGGTGTGTAGTCGTCATTCAAGATCAGGACCCGGTAAAGCGAAGGTTTTTGCGTCTTCGGCTTCGCTTTCGTGACGACCCCAATTCCAACACCGATATCCTGATCACCTTGCTTACGCTCGGCCATCAACAAAGCACTCCATTGCGGCGGGTGATGTCACCCTTCCGCCTGTAATTAGATATGGAAACCGCCGCGTATTAAAAGGCCTAACCGACCGATCTTCGGTGGATTAGCGCTTTTGTCGCGATTCTTTTTGATTGAACGGGTTCCAAGGGCTTATGGCGACACGATTTCTAAAGCCTAGAGCAGAAAAGTTAAATTTAATGGGTTTAGTGAGGCTTACTTTAAACCCATTAACATAGTCTAGTTTGACCAGGGATCGCCGACTCAGTCCTTTCGCGCCGGGCGCAGGCCTACAGCCGCCAGAGCTTGCGAACCTGAACATTAATATGGAGAGCGTGCTCAATGGTCGCCAGGCCAAAAGCATACTTCTGCTTGGCTTGCGCGGCAAATGCCCGATCTAGAAAAACACAGCCCGCAATCGCGGACTCAAACTCGGCGACCGAGCGCGCGGTAACGGCAGGGCAGTCCAGCCAAACTGAGTTCCAAAAAAGAAAAGCCCCCAAAGCCATGAGCTCTGGGGGCCATTCATTCGCAAAGGCTAAAAGGCTTAGCGAACAGCCTGGATCTTTTCGACCGTGGCCGAGACGCGAGCGTTCAGCGGGCTGAACGTGGCCTTGAACGAGGCGGCAGCCGTTTCGGACATCTTGGTCATTTCAGCGACAAAGGATTCCATGCTGGACTTGGCAAAGCTGGTTTGCAGCTCCATCGCTTCTTGCAGGCTCTTTGCGCCGCTCAAGGCCTTGGCAGCCGCGATATTGTCTTCCATCGTCTTTTTGGAATAGGCCATGGCCTGAGCGCCGAGGGTCTCTGCACCCTTGGTGGCAGCAGCCACCGAAGCGGTAACCGCTTCGAGGTTGTCCTTTGAATGTGCGCTGACATCATTCATCGCGGACATGGACTTTTGAACCGTCTCGGTGAAGGCCTTATTGCCGGTCGTGGTGATGTTCTCGACCGTGGTCTTCAATGTATCAGTAGCTTTGTTCATAACGGGTCTCCGGGTTGGTGCCTAAGCGTTGTGGATGCGACCGATGTGCCGCAGTGCGGAAGAAAACACTGTGTCGAAATCGGCTGCGTTCCGAATTTCGTGAGCCCCATTAATCACAATCCCGAGGGCACGTCAAACATTTTTGTGCACTGCACAATAAACTTCGCAAAAATGCCGCAGTGCAATAAGATATCAATAATTATTAAATAATTCGCTCGTAGGCTTTTGTTAATCTAGACGAAAGAGGTTTAGGCTGACCATAGTGACCCATGGCTCAGCATAAGGCTGGGCGTAAAACGACGGACCCAAGCACATGACCTGGCCAGCCCGCCGACCCTCCAGCCTTGTGGCTTACATTGTCACGCTCGCCGTTACGATCGCCCTGACCGCAAGTTCAGCCTGGGCCGGTGGTCTGACGACGGAGTTGAAATACGCGGCAATTGTGGTGGATGCCAATTCCGGTGAGGTTCTCTATGCCAAAAAAGCGGACAGCCCGCGTTACCCTGCATCAATAACAAAGATCATGACGCTCTATTTGGCATTTGAAGCCATTTCACAGGGGCGCCTGCATCTGAACGAATATATTACCGTTTCGGGCCACGCTGCGAGTCAGCCACCGACCAAGCTGGGTATCCGGGCTGGCGAAACCATTCAGGTCGATGACGCCATTCGCGCCACGGCGGTCAAATCGGCCAATGATATGGCTGTGGCCCTAGCCGAACGCATTGGTGGCTCAGAGCAGCGTTTTGCTGCCCTAATGACCTTGAGGGCGCAGGAGCTGGGCATGACTCAAACCCATTTTGCCAATGCCTCTGGCCTGCCAGATCGTCAGCAATTGTCCACAGCGCGCGACATTGCCATTCTATCGCGCGCCGTCATGCGCGATTATCCACAATACTACGCCTATTTCGGCCAAAAGCAGTTCGTGTTTAATGGCCAAAGCCTGAAAAACCATAATGGCCTGCTTGGAAAAATGCCCGGCGTAGACGGGTTAAAGACCGGCTTTACGTCCGCTTCGGGCTTTAACCTTGCCGCCTCGGCAGTGCGAGACCGTCGCCGCCTGATCGCGGTGGTCTTGGGCGGCAATTCGACGGCGGCGCGGGACAATCACGTTGAGGACCTGCTCGATACCGGCTTTGACGTTTTGCGCCGCCGTAAAAATGGTGAGCGGATCACCATTGCCCAAAACATGTTTGAACCAGAACCGACGGGCGTACTGTCTCGTCCCCCTAGCGAACAGGGGTCGGGCGAGCAAGATGGCTTGAAGATTTTGGTTTCCAACCCAGATGATCGCCCCCCAGTCCAGGTTGGCGCTACGCGAACAGCCGCCAAGGCCAAGCCGGTCAGCAAAACCGTTAGTAAACAGGCCAGCAAGCGGACCGGCACCTGGGCGGTTCAGGTTGGCGCGTTTCGAAGCCGCAAACTGGCCCAGGCCCACCTAAACTCGGTCGGCAAAAAGTTTAGCAAACAGTTGGCCGCCTATGAAACCTCGGCGGATGCTGTGAACGGCTATTTCCGCGCCCGGTTTGAAGGGCTGTCCGCAGAGGCCGCAAAACAGGCCTGTGCTGCGCTTTCAGCTCGCAAGGTGTCTTGCCTGGCCCTGAAATAGGGTTTGGCCTAGGGCTTTAAAAGCCGGTCACGGGCGGCATTAAGCTGGGCCGCTAGGCCGGGGGTTCCGCCCCGGTCTGGGTGGGCGCTTTGCATCAGACGCCGATGGGCTTGGCGGACATCGTCCGGTGTGGCCCCGGCCTTAAGACCCAACAGGTCGCGCGCCTCTTTCAAGCCCATCCCCGCCTGCTGGACAGGTCTTGGATTAGGCCGTTTGGGTATGCGCGCTGAAAGGGCCAGGCCTGCCCCCAGCATGACCAGCACCAGGGCCTTGCCCCAGGAGCCGTCTATCCCGACAAAGGCCGCCGTCGCAAACAAGGCAATACTGACCGCGCTTGACAAGATGCGCGCCCCTGCACGGCGCAAAACCGCGCTTGGCCGGACCCAATAGACCAAAAAGCCAAAAAACAGCGCGCCAAGGATCAGATAACTCATAGTCGGCCAATCCAGGGACTAGGCGCTCTGGGGCTCTGTGGCCAAACCGGAATCGCCGGCATAGTCACCCAGACCAAGCGCATGCATGAGGGCCCGCAATTCCTGGCGCGCCGCGATATGCTGCAAGGACACCGGCACAGGCCGCACCTTTGGCGACAAGTCAGCAACCGTAAGGCCAAACGGGAACAGCTCGCGATAAATCACCCGGTCGCGCAGACCCGGACCGATCCTGAACCCGACCCGGCGGCTCAAGGCCACCATACGCTCTTCAACGCGCCTGCGATTACGCGCATCGGCTGCGGCAAGGCGGTTGCGCAACACCACCCAGTCCAGCGACTTGCCGCGGCTCACCGCCTTGGCCTTGCGCGCCTCCCAAACCGTCAGAGAATAGATGCTGGGCTTGAGCAGTTCGAGCGTCACCGGATCGACATGGCCGAGCAGATCAAAATCGACAAAGCTGTCATTCATCGGTGTAACCACCAGATCGGCCAGTCCATGCGCCGTCCGCGACAAGCCGGTATCGCCGCCTGGCGTGTCAATGACCAGAAAATCGACCTGCTTATGCGCATCAATAAAGGCCGGCTCGAACGCCTTCATTTGCTCAAGCGGATCGGCCGCTGCGAGCGCGAGGCTGTTTTCAGATAAGCGGTAGTGTGTCGGCTCGGGCAACTGGGCCTTGGCCGCCGCATTCCAGGTCTTACGATTGGAAAAAAACCGCGCCGTGGATTCTTGGCGTAAATCCAGATCCATCAGGCCAACCGTGGCCCCGCCATGCAGCAGGGCGGTAATCAGATGGATGGCAATGGTCGACTTGCCCGCCCCGCCCTTTTCATTGCCGATCACAATTACCCGCGCCTGAGACACTCAATCTTCCTTCGATCAGTTGGCTTGGCCCGCCATGGATTCGGCCCTTTGGCCATAGGCGGTCTTACGATGGACCAGGCCGGGCGCAAAGCCAGATAAAAGCGCGCGCTTAAACTTGCGAACATTCGACTTGAATTAACGGCGATAATTTGTCCTAAGGCCGGACCACTGATGGAGATTGGCCGTGCCCGATCCTGAGACCTTGCCGATTGTCCGCACCGTGCACCACCTGCGGTCCATGGTTCATGCCTGGCGGCGCGACGGCCAAAGGGTGGCTCTGGTGCCAACCATGGGCGCCTTGCATGATGGGCATCTGGGCCTGATCCGGCTGGCCAAGCGTCAGGCCGACCGGGTGGTGGCCAGCGTGTTTGTCAATCCAACCCAGTTTGCGCCGCATGAGGACTTCGAAACCTATCCGCGCACCGAGGCCAGCGACGCCGCCGCCCTGACGCAGGAAGGCTGCGACCTGATGTATGCGCCATCTGCCGATGCCATGTATGTGCCCGGCTTTGCCACCACCGTATCGGTGCAAGGCGTATCAGGTCCGCTGGACGGCTTGGCCCGGCCGCACTTTTTTGGCGGCGTGGCGACGGTCGTGGCCAAGCTCTTGATCCAGTGCGCGCCGGACATGGCCATATTTGGCGAGAAGGACTATCAGCAGCTTCAGGTGATCAAGCGCATGGTCGCAGACCTTGACCTGCCTGTGCGGATTATTGGTGCCCCCACCGCAAGGGCCGAGGATGGGCTGGCCCTGTCGTCGCGCAATGCTTATCTGACCCCCGCCCAGCGCCAGATCGCGGCCAAGCTGAACAAGATCATGGCCGCCGCCGCCGAAATCGTGGCCGAAGGTGGCTGGGTTCAGGCCGCAGAGGCCGAAGGTCAGGCCGCCCTGTTGGCGGCTGGGTTTGAAAAGATCGATTATTTCGAATTTCGCGACAGCTTTGACCTGCGCCGCCTGGGACCAGACCGTGCCGATGGCGTACCGCGCCTGTTTGCCGCCGTCTGGCTTGGCAAGACCCGCCTGATCGATAATCGCGGGCTCTAGTGCCCAGCGGTGCTGGCGGCTGAAACTCAGCTTACCAGGCCCCCAGATCGCGCAATTGCTCGGCAAGGCCAGCGGGCATGGCCTGATCGCCGGCACCGGACAGGTCGGCGGGCGCGTCCTTGACCTCAAGATAGCGCCAACCTTGGAACGGCCGCCTCGCCTGCGGACAGGTCAGGATCAGGCTGCGATCCAGAGAGATGTGGCAATAATTGCGCCCGCCCTCGGTCAGGGTCTCAATATCGGTAATCACCTGGCGCACCATGACCACGCCCTTGATCACCCAATAGAGCGAGCCGCCCTCGGTCAGTTCTTCGGCGCGTTTGGGGGTTTGGCGGGTATGAACGATCGGCAGGCGCTTGCGGCCATGCTCCTCGTCCCACCAGTCGCGAAGGTCGTCTATGCTGGAGGCCCCGACGCAGAGCTTGATCAGATGAAGCGGCATCTGGGTTGCATAGCCTAGATCGCTGCGGGTTTCATCCCCAAAGCCTTCAATCTAACGCCCAGACGGGTTTGCGCTTGGCGAGGAAGGCGCGAACGCCCTCTTGGCCTTCCTCGCTGACCCGGCGGCGCGCAATGCGCTTGGCTGTGTCCTCCATCAAGGCCTTGTCGATAGGCTTGCCCACGACATCGCGGACCAAAAGCTTGCAGTCTGCAACTGCACCGGGGGCGGCAGCGACCATTTCGGTAGCCAGCACTTCTTGAAGCTCGGTCAGGGCCGCTGCGTCCTTGACCACCTGTTCCACCAGACCAAGGCCCAAGGCCTCGTGCGGGCCAAACGCCCGGCCGGTCGCAAACAGCCGCAAGGCCGCCCTTTGGCCAATGGCTGCGACCACATAGGGGCTGATCGTGGCAGGGGTCAGACCAAGCTTGACTTCGGAGAAAGAAAACCGCGCCCCCTCGACGGCAATGGCCGTGTCACAGGCGGCAACCAAACCCGCGCCACCGCCAAACGCTGCCCCCTCGACCAAGGCCACAGTCAAGGCCGGAATATCGTGCAGGGCCTTGAGCATATGGGCCAATCCCAGGGCATCGGCACGATTATCGTCCTCTGACCAGTCCGCAGCCGCTGCCATCCAGTCCAGATCCGCCCCCGCGCTGAAGGTCCCGCCTGCGCCGCGCAAGAACACCACCCGGATGTGGTCGGCGCCATGCAGGGACTCAAATGCCTCGGTCAGCTCGGCAATGGTCTGGGCATCAAACGCGTTTTTGCGCTCAGGCCGGTTGATCATGACCATGGCCACGCCCGAGGGCGAGGCGTCCAATATCACTGAACGTCCAAGATCGGCTTCCCCCGGATCGGCGACAAAGGGGCTGGCAATAGAGTCTGACATGGCCGGGGTCTTTCCTGTTCAAACGCGTTCGTGGTTATGGTTATGGGATTGCACCAAAACACAAGATGACAAATCCCCGCCCGCTATCTTAAGCGCACATGGCAGCATGGATTTCCTAGGCCTGTAAAATCGGTTAGCGTCAGATTTGTGGCAGACAAGACCCATCCCTTGACCGAGTCGGCTCTGGCTAGGCTCTTTCTTGACCCGGAAATTACCGGCGAAGCCGTGGCCTTTTCCTTGCCCGGCGGCGCGACCTTGTATGAGAGCGGCGAGGCCGCCGATCACCTCTATTTCGTGCGCGCAGGCCGTTTAGCCGCCATCCGCCACGAAGAAGGCATGGACCCGCATTTTCTGGGCATTATCCGGCCCGGCGAGCCGGTCGGCGAAATGGCCATGATTGCTGGCACCCAGCACTCGGCAAGGGTTGTCGCCCTGCGCGATACCGAAATCCTGGCCCTGCCCAGGGCTGCGTTTTTTCAGGCGGCGGACCGGGACTCCCGGGTTATGGTCGAGTTGGCCAGACTGATGATCCTGCGCACACGCCAAAGCGCGACCAGATTGTCTGTCGGCGATCCGTCTGTTTTTGGCTTTATCGGTCTGACCCGCGACTTAAAGCTCATGCCGCAGGTCCAGGCCCTTGCCCACGCGATCCGCAGGCTGGGCTATAAGGTCACCGTGCTCGGGGCCGAGGTCCAGACCGCCACCCCCGAATGGTTTTCCGACACTGAGCTTGGCCATGACTTTGTGCTCTATGTCGCCGAGGCCAAGGATCACGGCCGTAAGGCCGTTCTGGGCCGCCAATCTGACCGATTGTTTCTGGTGGCCAGGGGCGAAACCAAGCCTAATCTGACCGAGCCCATCACCCTGCCCGACCCCCTGGTTACGCAGGGCCTTGTTGATCTTATTCTCGTCCAGCGACCCGTCTGCACCCAGCCCAGCGGCTCGCAGGCCTGGCTTGATGCGGTGTCGGTAGCGCGCCTATTTCATATCCGAGACAAGGATCAGGCCCATTATGACCGCATGGCCCGCCACCTGACCGGCATGGCGGTGGGGCTGGTCTTGTCCGGCGGCGGCGCAAGGGCCTATGCCCATATTGGCGCGATCAAGGCCTTGCGCGAACATGGCACGCCGATTGATTTTGTGTCTGGTGCCTCCATGGGCGCTGTCATAGCCGCAGCCCTGGCCATGGATTGGTCAGACGCCGAGATTGACCAGCGCATCCGCAAGGCCTTCGTGGCCTCCAGTCCGCTCGATGATATCGATTTTCCGATGATCGCCATGACAAGGGGTGACAAGGTCAATGAGCGGCTCAAAGAACATTTTGGCGACCGGGAAATTGCCGACCTGTGGCTACCATTCTTCTGTGTGTCTTCGAACCTGACGGCAGGGGCCTATCACCTGCATAACACCGGAAATCTAAGCAAGGCGCTGCGGGCCTCGATCTCCTTGCCTGGCATATTGCCGCCGGTGATTTTCAACAAGCAGGTTCTGGTCGATGGTGCCGTGATGAAGAACCTGCCCGCCGATGTGATGCGCCGCCTGCACAGGGGGCCGATTGTTGCGGTTGATGTCTCGCGCGCCCGAGGCCTGAGCGCGCACGATGTCGAACGACCAGAATCGATCTGGCGCTGGCTCTGGTCGGGTCAATGGCGTCAAGGCCCGCCGATTGTTGCGCTCCTGATGCGCGCCGCGACCGTCTCGACCAGCCGCGACCTGATTGCCAGTCGCGAGGCCAGCGATGTCTTGGTCCTGCCCAATCTGTCCAGTATTGATATTCGCGACTGGCAAGCCTTTGACCCAGCGGTTAGTGCAGGATACGAGGCCATGCGCGAGGCCTTGGCCAGGCTGCATCATCCCGTGACTGACCTGCGCCGCCGCCCCAGTCTGTCGGACTTTAGCCTAGACTAGGAAGTCTTGGTGGAATTCGGGGCTGTCCTCGGCATCGAGTGGGTCCTCATCCTCACCGCCCAAGGTGGGGTCTGGAACCTGAAACGCACTGGGCAGGGCCATATCCAAAAGACCCATGGCCTTCATGTCCGCGGCCCCCGGCAGGTCACGCAGACTGGCCAGTCCATAATGCTCCAAAAACAGGTCGGATGTGGCATAGGTTACGGGCCGACCGGGCGTGCGCCGCCGACCGCGCAAACGCACCATGCCCAGTTCCAGCAAGACATCCAACGTGCCGCGACTGGCCTGAACCCCGCGAATCTGTTCGATTTCAGCCCGGGTCACGGGCTGATGATAGGCAATAATGGCCAGGGTTTCTTGGGCGGCCTTGGACAGGCGGCGCGGCTCCTCGCGCTCCTCGGTCATAAGATAGGCCAGGTCTTCGCAGGTCTGGAACCGCCAGCGATCTGCAATACAGGCCAGCACCACGCCCCGGTCGGCATAGCGGTGTTGCAAGGCCATCAGCGCTTGGCCGATATCGGCCACCTGGTTGTCACTGTGCGGCAAGCGCCGGGCCAGATCGCTGGCGGATAAGGGCTCAGCGGCGGCAAATAGCAGGGCTTCAATACAGCGCTCGATCAGGGCCAGATCGCTCATGCCGCCACCTCGCCATGCTCAAGCCGCCCCGCCAACCGGGCCCTTAAGTAAAGCGCGGCGAAGGCCTCGCGCTGCTGCGCCTCCAGCACCCCTTCCTTGACCAGTTCAAGCCCCGCCGACAGGGTAGAGGCCAGATAGGAGGCGCGGCTTGGGCCGTCAGCCGACACCTCGTCGCCTTGCGGCACAATGGCCTCCAACGCCGTCCAGCCCGAAAGTTCGGGTAACTTGTCCCTTAACCTCACGCGCGCATCATCCAGTGGATAGGCCTGGGGCGGGGCCAGCAGATAGGACCGCCCCCTATCCTTGCGCCTTTGATCAACATAGGCCTGGACCAGATCATACAGATTTCCGGTCAGCCGGCTGGACGAGACAATCTTTATCGCCTGAGGATCTCCGCGCGTAAACACATCGCGCTTGAGCCGAGGCCGCAAGGCCAGCGCCTCAACGGCCTTGCGCATCAGATCCAGCTTGGCCAGGCGAAAGGCCAGGGCCATGGCCATTTCCTCGGCGGGCGGTTCATTATCCAGCTTGCGCTCAGGCCTTGGCAACATGAGCCGCGATTTCAGATAGGCCAGCCAACTGGCCATGACCAGATAGTCTGCGGCCAATGAAAACCGTACCCGCCGCACCTGATTGACAAAGGCCAGATATTGCTCGGCCAGTTTCAGCACGGACAGCTTCATCAGATCGACTTTTTGCGTGCGGGCCATGGCCAGCAGCACATGCAAAGGGCCTTCATAACCCTCAATATCGATGATCAGGGCCTCACCGTCTTCGACAGCCTCTTCGACGGCCTGAAAATCGAGGCTGGGCTGGAAGGTGTCGGTCATGCTGCCCGCCCCGCCAGACCCCAACCTGCCAGCCTGGCCTCCGCATCGGCGGCATCAAAAGCCGTGGGCTTGGACATGCAGGTCTTGGCCGCTGCCGCCCGCTCGGCAGGCTTGGCCTCCAACCAGGGCGAGGCCTCGGCGACCTCGGCCATTTCATCCATCTGGCCGTTACAGTGTAAGACCAGATCAGAGCCCGCCGCCAGTGAGGCCTTGGTCCGCTCAGCAAAGCTACCGCCCAGGGCCTTCATCGACAAGTCATCGCTCATAAGCAGGCCATCAAAGCCCATATGGCCGCGAATAATCCCTTGCGTCACCTTGGCCGAGACCGTGGCGCAGGCTTCGGGGTCAATGGCGCTAAACACCACATGCGCGGTCATGGCCATGGGCGCATGGGCCAGCGCGACAAAGGGCGCAAAATCGCTAAGCTCCAGTTCGCTGCGCGCCGTATGCACCACCGGCAATTCCAGATGACTGTCGGCAAAGGCGCGGCCATGGCCTGGAATATGCTTGATCACGGGCGCAACCCCTCCGGCGATCAAGCCGTCCATCGCAGCCTGGCCAAGGCTTGCGACCACGGCGGGATCTTCGTCAAATGACCGATCGCCAATGATATCGTGCGCGCCCGGATGACGCAGGTCTAGGCACGGCGCGCAGTCGGCATTAAAGCCAAGCGACAGAACCTCATGGGCCAAAAGGCGATGATTGAGCCAGACCGCCTTTAGACCTGCGTCTTCATCCTTGGCATAGAGCACGCCAAACGCTTCGGCGGGAGACCTTAGCCTTGCCAAAGGCGGCCTGAGCCGTTGAACCCGCCCGCCCTCTTGGTCGACAAACACCAGGGCCTGCTCATCCTCAACACTCTCGCGCAAGGCCGCGATCAGGGCGCGAGTCTGGTCGGCGGTCTGGATATTGCGGGCAAAAAGGATAAATCCCCAAGGGCGAACCCGTTGGAAAAACCGCCGCTCGGCCTCAGACAGGACCGTGCCCGCGCAGCCGAATATACAGGCCCGCGCAGCCACCCTAGCCGCCCTTGACGATGCAGGTCTTGCCTACCGCCTTCAATTGCTGGCAAAAAGCGGTCGCCTCGCTGCGTGACGCAAAGCCGCCAATCGAGGTTCTGTAAAGCGTCGAGCCGTCTTTTTCCACAGGGACAATGGTCTTGGACTTGCCCGCCATAGGCTTGGGGAAGGCCTTTGCAATATCGCTCCAGCCCTTGCTGGCTAGGGCATTGGACGAATAGGCCCCGATCTGGACGAGCGCGCTGGATGTGGCGATCACAGCCGGTTTTGCGGCTGGTTTTTTCTCAGCAACCACCGGCTTGGCCGCCGCTACAGGCTTGGCGGCGGTGGGCGTGACGGGTTGCGGCTTGACGGCAACGGTTTGCACAGGTGCAGGCGCAGGCGCAGCCGCCTGCTGCGTGGGCTGGGGCGCGGCTGGCGGCAAGGCGACCGGCGGGGTCTGGGCCGTTGGCCGTGCGGCAGGCACTTCAGGGCCGGGCGTAAAGGTTGGCATGGGCTCGGCCTCACCCGGTGCCGGGGCCTTATAGACCTGAAGCCCGGTTGCCGTTTCATCGGGCTGAACCTCGGGCGGCGGCGGCCCCTTCATTGCGGTCACAGGCGTGCCGACCGGTTGCGGCGGATCGCCCGCAGCGCGCACACCACTGCGATAGAAAAAGATCAAGGCGACAATCAAGGCCAGGAGGATCACGGCGCTGAAGATCAGGGCCAAGGGCAAGGGCTGGCCTTGCCCCGCCTGACGCTGACGCCGAGCATCAAAGCTTAAGGGTTGGTCGGTCTGGGGCGTATAGGCACCGCGATCGAAATCAGACATCGCTTGAGCTCCGAGGGCCGGACTTGGCCATCAAATGAGACGCTTTCGCGCCGAATCACCAAGCGATTATACCCGTTTGCTCCGGCGCTAGTTCCAAATTTCCAATTGGAACAGTTTGCGGTGTTCCTCTATGGCAAATCGGTCCGTCATGCCCGCAATATAGTCACACACGACCCGCGCCCGCCCCGCCTGATCGCGCCCTTGAGTCTTGATCAGCCACTCGCTTGGCAGGACATCCGGCTCGGCCATGAATAGCTGGAACATATCGGCCAAGATGCGGCGCGCCTGGCTGCGGGTGCGATTGACACGCCAGTGGCGATACATCCGTTCGTGCAAGAAGGCCCGCAGCAAGGCCAGTTCTTCGGCCATGTCCGGCGAAAAGGCCACCAAGGCCCGAGACAGGCCGCGCACATCGGCTGCGCTGCCCACGCCCTCAAGGCCAGCCCGGCGGTAGGTTTCGCCCATGACATCATCAATCATGACCCCGATCATGCGGCGCACGGCTTCCAAACGCACCAGCCGGTCATCGAGGTCTGGACGCTCTGCCTTGACCGCGAGCAGCAGGGGGCCGATCAGGGGCACGCTCAGCAATTCTTCGATTTGAAAAAGGCCCGCCTGCAAGCCATCGTCAACATCATGATTATTATAGGCAATATCATCAGCCAAGGCTGCGACCTGGGCCTCCGCCGAGGCCCAGGTCCCAAGCTCCAGATCATAAAGCCGGTTATAATCCGCAATCGCCGCCCAGCTTGGCCGGTTCAGCTTGGACACCACCGGGCCATTGTGTTTGACAATGCCTTCCAAGGTTTCCCAGGTCAGGTTCAGGCCGAGAAAATCGGGATAGCGGTGCTCCAGCTCGGTCACGACGCGGAAGGTCTGGACATTGTGGTCAAAGCCGCCAAACGGCTCCATCGCCTTTTGCAGCTCATCTTCGCCGGCATGGCCAAACGGCGGATGGCCCAGATCATGGGCCAGGGCTATGGTCTCGGCCAGATCGGCGTCCAGCCCCATGGCCGTAGCAATTGCGCGGGCGACCTGGGCGACCTCCAGAGAATGGGTCAGGCGGGTGCGAAAATGATCGCCCTCATGGGCCACAAACACCTGGGTCTTTTCCTTCAGGCGACGAAAGGCCGTCGCGTGAATGATCCGGTCTCGGTCACGGGAAAACGGGGTGCGGTTGCGGCTCTCGGCCTCGACAAAATGCCGCCCCCGCGACCTGGCAGGGTCCTCAGCATAGGGCGCGCGAACAGGAGGCATATAAATCGTCATCTAGCGTCCTAGCCAATCATTCAGAACCGCCTCTCAGGCTATTCTGGGGATTTCGTCCAGCCACCCATTGTTGGGCGGTGCGAACATATCATATAGTGATAATACTTCACTTTCGCAGAGTCTGTGCCCCCATGTCGACCCTGACCCTTTCCACCTCCAGCCGCACCGGACCGGGCATTAGCCTGTCTGAGCGCGCCGCCGAGCAAATCAAGGCGCTTGGCCAGGCCGAGGGGCGGGCCCTGATGCTGCGCGTCGCGGTCGATGCCGGGGGCTGTTCAGGCTTTCAGTATAATTTTGATCTGGTCGAGCACGCTCAGAACGATGACCTGCGCATTGAATGTGACGGGGCTGCTGCCCTGGTCGATGTGATCTCGCTGGACCTGCTCAAGGGCTCGCAAATCGATTATGTCGATGAATTGGCGGTCGCAGAGTTTCGCGTGCGCAATCCCAATGCCAAGTCCTCTTGCGGCTGCGGCGTGAGCTTCTCAATCTAGTCTCAACCACTGGCGAAGGGGCCATTATGCGCATCGCCACCTGGAATGTGAACTCGATCAATGCCCGGCTCGAAGGCGTGCTGGACTGGTTTGGCGTGGTTTCGCCCGATGTGGCTTGCTTGCAGGAAATCAAGTGTGTCGACGAGAAGTTTCCGACCGAAGCCTTTGAACAGCTTGGCTATAATGTCGCTGTGCACGGTCAAAAGACCTATAATGGCGTGGCCCTTTTGTCCAAGTATCCGATGGAGGATATCCGCAAGGGCCTGCCGGGCGACGAGACTGACGAACAGGCCCGCTATATTGAGGCCCTGATCGGCGCGCCCAGGCCCGTGCGCGTTGGCGGGCTTTATCTGCCCAATGGCAATCCCATCGGCACAGACAAGTTCAGCTATAAGCTGGCCTGGATGGCGCGGCTAGAGGCGCATGCCCAGAGCCTGCTTGCGCATGAAGAGCCACTGGTCCTGGCCGGGGACTATAATGTCATTCCACAGGCCAGTGACTGCTATGACCCGGCGGCCTGGGTCGGGGACGCCCTGTTCCAGCCGCAAAGCCGCGCCGCATTTCGCCAATTGCAATGGCTGGGCCTGACCGAGGCGCACAAGCAGGTGGTAGGCACCGAGCATGCCTATACCTTCTGGGACTATCAGGCCGGGGCCTGGCCGCGCAATAATGGCATACGCATTGACCATCTGCTGCTATCGCCCCAGGCCGCCGATGTCTTGACCGCCTGCACCATCCATTCTGAAGTACGCGGGCGCGAAAAGCCATCGGACCATGTGCCGGTCGAGATTGAGCTTGCGCTCTAGGCCTTAAGGGCAAATTCGCCTAACCTGAGTCGCATGAGCGAAGTCTTACGCATCTTGCTGATCCTTGGCATTGTCGGCGCGGCCATGACCCTGATCGGGGCTGGCCTGGCATGGTGGCGCACAGAAGAACGGCGTCTGACCCGGCTGATTGAGCGGGTGTTTGACGGGCCTGCCGATGCCCAGATCATTGGCAAGGGCCAGAATGCGGCCATAGCGATTGGCCACGAGCCGCCAAAAATTCTGGTCATGCAGGACGGCGGTGCCAAGGCGCGGCTCTATCCGCTCTCCCACCTGCTTGGGGCAGAGCTGGATGTCGATGATGTACTGGCCTCCCGCGCCTTTTTGGACGAGACGCGGATGCCGCTGGACCATGCCGTCGCCAATGCCCAGGCCGTGGTGCTTCGGCTATTGTTCTATGATCCCAAACATCCCGATTTTGAGCTGATCATCTGGTCGCAGGGCCAGGGCAGCGGGTCTGCGCAGTCTTCGGATATTGTCATTCGCGACGGGGCGCGTTGGGTTGCTCGGATTGATGCCCTAGTGCGCCAGCATGCCCGCGACCAGCCGCGCTCCGCCCCAAGGCCGCCGGTCCCACCTAAGCCGCCTGAGCCGTCCCTCCTGTTCGAGGACACGGACCTGGACCGCCCAGACGATCAAGCCGATATGGAACAGGACCTGTTTGATGAACCGGGCGGCCCAAGCCGGGGCAGGTCTGATGCGTCAGACCCGCCCTGGTAAGGAGCTCAAGGTTTAAAGGTCGGCATAAACATGCCGCTCACCGGCAAAGCCGGGATGGGTCACGGCCCCGTTCGAGGCTGGACCAACCGTCTGGGCAAATTTCCAGATCGCGCCTGAGCCATATTGGGTTTCGCGCGGCTTGAACGCAGCGCGTCGCGTGGCCAAGGTGGCCTCGTCAACCTGCAGGTCAATCGTGCCCGCTTCCGCATCAATGGCGATGATGTCACCATCTTCCACCAGACCAATCGGACCGCCAACGGCCGCTTCTGGGCCGACATGGCCGATGCACAGGCCGCGCGTTGCACCGCTAAACCGGCCATCCGTAATCAGGGCCACCTTGTCGCCCATGCCCTGGCCATAAATCGCAGCTGTGGTCGAGAGCATTTCGCGCATGCCCGGACCGCCGCGCGGGCCTTCATAGCGAATGACCAGGACATCGCCGTCCTTATAGTCGCCGGTCTCAACCGCCTTGAAACAGGCCTCTTCGCCGTCAAACACCCGGGCAGGCCCCACATGCTTGAGATGATCCAGACCTGCCACCTTGACGATGGCCCCATCGGGCGCGAGCGAGCCCCAAAGCCCAACAACGCCGCCATTGGGCGACAAGGGCTGGCTGGCGGGGCGGATAACCTCTTGGTCACTGCGCCAAACCACCGATTCCAGATTTTGCGCCAAGGTCTTGCCCGTGACCGTCATGCAGTCGCCATGCAAAAGGCCCGCCTCAAGCAGGGTCTTGAGCAGCATGGGCACGCCGCCCGCCTCGCCCATATCCTTGGCCACAAACCGGCCACCGGGCTTCAGATCGGCTAGATAAGGCGTCTTGCGGAAGATTTCAGCCACATCGCGCAAGGAGAACTGGATGCCGCACTCATGCGCCATGGCCGGCAGGTGCAGGGCCGCATTGGTCGATCCACCGGTCGCCGCCACGATCACAGCGGCATTTTCAAAGGCCTTGAGGGTGCAGATATCGCGCGGGCGAAGATTGCGCTCGATCAGGGCCATAACCGCCTCGCCCGACGCCACCGCATAGGCATCGCGGCTTTCATAAGGGGCCGGCAAGGAGGCAGACAGCGGCAGGGCCAGGCCAATCGCTTCGGACACACAGGCCATGGTATTGGCGGTAAACTGACCCCCGCACGCCCCATCGCTTGGGCAGGCATGGCGTTCAAGCTCGCACAAGGTCTCAAGGCTCATCCTACCAGCCGAATGCTGACCCACGCCCTCAAACACGTCGAGCACGGTAATATCCTTGCCCTGCCAGCGGCCCGGCAGGATGGAGCCGCCATAGAGAAACACGCTGGGGACATTGAGGCGCAGCATGGCCATCATCATGCCCGGCAGGCTCTTGTCACACCCGGCCACCCCAACCAGGGCATCATAGCCGTGGCCGCGAATGGTTAGCTCAACCGAGTCGGCAATGACGTCGCGGCTAACCAGGCTGGAGCGCATGCCCTCATGGCCCATGGCAATGCCGTCGGTCACCGTAATCGTGCAAAACTCGCGCGGTGTGCCACCAGCAGCCTTGACGCCGGTCGAGACGGCATGGGCCTGACGCATCAGGGCCGTATTACACGGCGCGGCCTCATTCCAGCAGGAAGCGACGCCGACAAAAGGCTGGCTAATCTCGCGCGTGCCAAGACCCATGGCGTAATAATAGGACCGGTGCGGCGCGCGCGCTGGGCCTTCGGTGACGTGGCGGCTCGGAAGCCGGGACTTATCCCAGGTGCCGTCAGGGTTCTTGGTCATGCTCTGCCCTCTATTTCCAGACCTGCGCTTCTAGCGGAAAACCTAGGTGCGGGGAAAGGGCGGATCGGCGCAGGTGTGGCGGCTTGGAGTCATTTGAGGCAAGATTCAGCCCTAAAGCCTAGCCCGCAAGTTCCCTAGACCGAGCAACCGCAGCCTTGACGGCCTTATCCAGCAGGTCGCCAAACCCGCCCTCGCCCATCAGGACCCTGAGCGCGGCCTCGGTCGTGCCGCCGGGCGAGGTAACCTGGCGGCGCAGTTCGGCAGGCTCGGTCTGGCTGGCATCAAGCAAGGCCGCTGCACCAATAATGGTGGCGCGGGCCAGTTTGCGTGAAGCCTCTATGCTCAAGCCTTGGGCCGGACCGGCAGCTTCCAGAGCCTCAATAAAGGCATAGAGATAGGCCGGGGCCGAACCCGATATGCCGACCACCGAATCCATCAGGGCCTCGTCGGCCACCTCGACCGTGGTTGCGACCGGATCAAACAGGCTGTGGGCCACGGCCATGGCGGCGGGATCGGTGGAAAACAGGCTGGCCACACCCTTGGCAATCGCAACGGCGGTCGTGGGCATGACGCGCACAACTGAGCGGCCGCCAAAAGCGCCCGCAATATCAGCGGCCCGCACCCCAGCGGCAATCGAGACGATGACGCAGTCCTTGGCCAGATAGGGCTCAACCTCCAACGCCGCGCTCCGCCAAATCTGGGGCTTGACCGCCAGCAAGAGCACGCGGGCCTGTGCCAAATCGGCCAGATCAGGATTAAGACTTGCCCCGGCCTTGGCCGCCGCAAAGGCTTCTTGCGAGGGATTGGGGTCGCGCAGGATCAGGTCAGCGGCCGCAAACGCCCCGGTCAGCGCCCAGCCATCGATCAGGGCCCCGCCCATACGGCCAGCCCCGAGCAGAAAAATAGGTGTCATGTTTGAGGCTTTCGCAAGCAGCAGAAGATCAGGCCGTGCCCATGGTCTCGAACATGCAAGCGGCCATAGCATCCTTGGGCGATTTTAGACCCTTGAACAGGAAATCAAAGGCTGGATAGAAGCGGTCCGCCGCCTCAACCGCCACATCAATCATGCTGGCAGCCTGGGCCTGGGTCGGACGCTCGCCGTGCGGCAGGGCCATGGCATGGCGAAACACCACATCGCCATCATCGGCCCAGACCTCAAAATGGCCAAGCCAGACCCTTTGATTGATCAGGGATAAAAGCTCAAACGCCCCGGCCCGCGCGGCCTTGGAGGCTTGCAGATCGATCGACAGACACAGTTGCAGGCAATCAGCCTCTGGCCGCCAGGCAAACCAAAGCTCGTAATCCTTCCAGTCCCCGGCAAGCGCAAAGGCCAGGTCGCCCTGATCGGTGCGATCAAAGCTTAGGTTTTCGGCCGCCAGAACGTGTTCAACCACATCCAAGGGGTCAAGACCGAGATCAAGCTCTTCTTCCAACTGTGGAAAATCCATTACCGATGATCCTGTTCGGGCCTTTATCAGGGCCACTGGATTGACCGAGAATCGACGCTTATGCCTAGAGTTTAGTCCGCTTACCCACCCTCGTCACAAGCGAGAATGTCATAACGACGAAAAGATTGGTTATTTTGAGTTGTTATCCGCCTTCAAGGCCTCGATTTGGGCGCGCAGGTCTGTGATCTCTGAGCGCAACAGGTCCAGTTCGTCACGCCTTACCAGGTCCATTTCGGCCACGAACCGGTCCGCCTGGGCGCGAAAGGCGGTCTTGGCCTCTTCGCCCGCAGCCTGGGCCAGGCCCATTGCGGTCGTTGTCAGCTTGGCAAATTCGTCTAGGAAGGGGTTTTGACTGTGCATTTGGCAAGCATAGTCCAATTGTTCACAGTTTGGAAAGCATAAGCGGCCCGAAATGAGCGGCAAGCCTAACCTTTTGGTGGATAAACTGTTAAGCTGGCCCCGGTTGCAGTTGCACAGGTGATTTGACTTGCCCTTCCCTGATTTTGACCCGGTCCTGATCCAGCTCGGGCCGTTTGCCATTCGCTGGTACGCGCTTGCCTATATTGGCGGGATTTTATTGGGCTGGCGCTATGCGGTGCGGCTGATCAAAACGCCCAGGCTTTGGGGTGGGCAGACCCCGACGGCTACGCCCCTGCAAATTGACGACCTGATCTTGTGGCTCACCTTCGGGATCATATTGGGCGGCCGTCTCGGCCATGTGCTGTTTTACAATACCAGCCTGATCTGGACCGATCCGCTAGAGGTCTTCAAGGTCTGGAATGGCGGCATGTCGTTTCATGGCGGCTTTATCGGGGTCTGTTTGGCGGCGGTGTTTTATGCGCGTTCGCAAGGCATACCGATTTTGAAAATTGGTGACATCATCGCCGCAGCCGTACCGTTTGGTTTGTTTTTTGGCCGGGTCGCCAATTTCATCAATGGTGAGCTTTGGGGCCGCCCCACCACCGTCCCATGGGGCATTGTCTTTCCCAATGCCGGACCGTTTGCGCGTCATCCCAGCCAGCTTTATGAGGCCGCGCTGGAAGGTGTGGTCTTGTTCATCGTCTTGCGCATCGCCACCCACAGGCTGGGTTGGTTGCAAAAGAACGGCGCCTTGAGCGGCCTGTTCATGTTGGGCTATGGGCTTGTGCGGGTTGCGCTGGAAAATGTGCGTGAGCCGGATGTCGGCATGCCGATCTTTGCGTTTGGCCTGACCATGGGCATGATCTTGTCCATCCCCATGATCGCGATCGGGGCCTATCTGGTCTGGCGCGCGCATCAACCCATTAAGGCCGCGACCGCCCAAGCATGAGCCTCAAGGACCGCCTCAAGGCCCAGATTCAAGCCTTTGGGCCAATGAGCCTTGGCCAATACATGACCGCCTGCCTGCATGATCCAGCAGACGGCTATTATGCCTCGCGCCCCAGCCTTGGCGCGGAAGGCGATTTTTTGACTGCGCCCCTGGTCTCGCAAATGTTTGGCGAACTGATCGGGCTTTGGTGCATTGCGGTTTGGGAGAGTCTGGGCAGGCCTGCGCGGCTTTGCTTGGTCGAGATCGGACCGGGTGATGGCACCTTGATGCTGGACCTGCTGCGCGCCCTGCGTCTAGCGCCAGACCTGCTGGCTGGCCTAGAAATTGTCCTGATCGAGGCCAGCAATCCCTTAAAAGCCGTTCAGCAAGACAAGCTCAAAAGCCACCCTGTCCATTGGGTCAGCCAGATCGGTCAGGTCAAGACCGATGGCCCCGTGATCGTGATTGCCAATGAGGTGCTCGACTGCCTGCCTGCGCGCCAATTTGTCCGCACCGAGGCGGGCTGGAGCGAGCGCCTGGTGGGGCTTGGACCCGATGAAGCCCTGACCTTTGGCCTGTCGCCCAGGCCGGTGGAGGGTCTATTTCCACCCGCGCCGGCCGGGTCTGTGCTGGAACTATCCCCGGCCCAGGATGCCCTAGCCAGCGATGTGGCCAGCCTGATTGCGACCCAGGGCGGGGCGGGCCTCTTGATTGATTATGGCCGCTCAGAGCCTGGCTTTGGCGACACCTTGCAAGCGCTTGGCGGCCATAGAAAGTTTAATCCGCTGGACGCCCCTGGCGAGCATGATCTCACCATCCATGCCGATTTCCCCTCCGTGCTCAAGGCCGCGCAAGATAGCGGGGTCCAGACGAGCCTGGTGGAGCAGGGCCAATTCCTGCGCGCGCTTGGCATTGATCAACGCGCCCAGGCCTTGAGCCAGGCGCGGCCCGATCAGGCGGCAAAACTTGCCCGCCAGATGGAGCGCCTAACGGGGGACGCGCAAATGGGTGCGCTGTTCAAGGTCGCGGGCCTATGGTCCAATGGCCTGCCCACCCCGCCCGGTTTTGAGTCCGATTCAGAGTCTGCCGCATGAGCCTATTACCCGCCCTGACCCATCCTCGCCTCAGTGCCCTAAAAGGCATAAGCCATGCCTTTTTTACCCGCCAGGGCGGGGTATCGACGGGGATTTATGACAGCCTCAACCTGGGTCGGGGCTCGAAAGATGCACCCGATGATGTCGCCGAAAACCGCAGGCGCGCGGCGGCCCATTTTGGCCAGGCCCCGGACCAGCTCCTGACCGGCTATCAGACCCATTCCACAACCGTTCTGGCCGCAGAGACCTTGGAAGGTGCCGGTTCGACCGAGGGCGACGCGGTCATGGCCCATAGGCCCGGTCTGATTTGCGGGGCGCTTTCGGCCGATTGCGCGCCCATACTGCTGGCCGATGCTGAGGCACGCCTAGTCTGCGCAGCACATGCCGGCTGGAAGGGCGCGCTTGACGGCATGGCCCAGGCGGCGGTCGCAGCCATGCTGGCCCAGGGCGCGCGCGCCGATCGCATTGTCGCCGTGGTCGGCCCCTGTATCGGCCCCAATTCCTATGAGGTCGGCCAAGAGTTTCTCGACCGGTTTGAGGCTGGCCAGGCCGGGGCAAGCCGGTTCTTCCGTCCTGGCCCCTTGGCGGGCAAACACATGTTCGACCTGCCCGGTTTTGTGCTGTACCAGTTGGAAGAAGCAGGCGTGGTTGCGCCGCAATGGAGTGGCCACGATACCCTTGCCGCGCCCGATCTTTTTTACTCCAATCGCCGCGCGGTGCACAGGGGCGAAGGCGATTACGGGCGGCTCTTATCGGCCATAATGCTGGATGTCGGCTGATCAAGGCTTGTGGATGTCAAGGTCTTGCGCCAGAACGCCGCCAGACCATCATAATTGGCTTGCCCCCACAGGGGCGACTGGTACAAACCGCACCATCATTGTTTGGGGAAAACAGACCGATGAAGCTGCTCGCAGGCAACTCCAATCGCACGCTCGCAACGGCCATTGCCGAATATCTGGACATACCCCTGACCCGCGCCCAGGTGCGCCGCTTTGCCGATAACGAAGTGTTTGTGACGATTGACGAGAATGTCCGAGGCGAGGACGTGTTTGTCATCCAGTCGACCAGCTATCCGGCCAATGACAATCTGATGGAGCTATTGATCTGTATCGATGCCTTGTCGCGCGCCTCGGCCCGGCGGATTACAGCGGTCATGCCCTATTTTGGCTATGCCCGGCAGGACCGAAAGACCGGCGGCCGCACCCCGATTTCGGCCAAGCTGGTCGCTAATCTGATCACACGCGCGGGCGCACACAGGGTCTTGACCATGGATCTGCATGCCGGCCAGATTCAGGGCTTTTTCGATATTCCGACCGATAATCTGGTCGCCATACCGGTCCTGGCCCTGGATATTCAGGCCCATTACAAGGACGCCGAACAGTTGATGATCGTCTCGCCCGATGTTGGCGGCGTGGTGCGAGCGCGGTCCTTGGCCAAGCGGCTAAACGCTGATCTGGCCATTGTCGATAAGCGCCGGTCGGGTCCGGGCGAGAGCGAGGTTATGAATATTATCGGTGACGTGGCCGGGCGGCGCTGCATCCTGTTTGACGACATTGTCGATTCTGCGGGCACGCTTTGCAATGCCGCCGCCGCCTTGATCGAGAACGGGGCTACGGATGTCTCGGCCTATGTGACCCATGGCGTCTTGTCGGGCGCAGCGGTCGAGCGGGTTAACAAGTCGGTCATGCGCGAACTGGTGATTACCGACTCCATCGAGGCCTCAGAGCCGGTCAATACCACCTCCAAGGTGCGTGTGGTCGGCACTGCGCCCCTGATCGGTGAAGCGATCCGCCGGATTGCCAATGAAGAGTCGGTGTCCAAGCTGTTTGACTAATATCAATGTGATCCACACTTGACCGAGGCCTAATTATTCAATTGGGCCTTTGCGCCACAGACAAGCCATAAATTTTCCTTTATGGTCAATATGTTGTCGGGAGGCACAGGTATGGATAAGCACCGCACTCAAAAGACGTTTGGTCTGGGCTCTGGGCTATTGGTCGGGGTTTGCCTGGCCTTGTTGAGCGCCTGCTCGACATCCGGGCCGCCGCCCGCACCGCCGCCGCCTGCCGCACCGCCACCGATTGGCTTGTCCAACGCGATTATCGAACTGGCCGCAGGCTATGTCGCCCATACAGAGCGGGTTCAGGGCCTGTCCAGCGCCTTTGGCGATGGCGCCGAGGTGGCCCGCGATCTGCGGCTTTCCTCGACCTATAAGGTCGCCGATCTGGAAGCGGGCGCAATTGGCTATGGCGCAGTCGTGGCGTTGCAGGACCGCGCCTTTGTCACCGCTGTCGGAGCCTATGCCCAAGACCCCGTTCGCCGTCAGGGGCTGGCTGCGGGCCTCTATGCCAATCCAAACATTGTCAGCGGGATTGTCGGCGCAGACCATGCCGCCGGTCAGGTGATCGCCGCCCTGGACGCTCAAGGCCAGACCATCTTGGCCAATGGCCTTGCCGTCAAGCAATCGGCCTATACGATCCAGCATCAGGCCTGGTCCAAGGCCATGGTCGATGGTCGTCCTCAGCGCCTGGCCGAGATCAAGGCCTTGGGCGAAAAACGCCTCATAGCCGATCAGGGGCGCATTAGCCGCCTGCAACAGGTCTCGACCGGCTCCCTGCATGAGACCCTGGTGACGCCTGCCGCGGTCGAGACTGCGGGTGCAGCACCAACGCCTCTGGTCACGCGCGCCCTTGCGGTTGCGGCCCTGGCTGTGCTGGGCGAGGTGCGCGAAGGCCATGATGATCAGGCCATGGCCTTGATGAATGACCCAGCAACCCATCGCTGCCTGACCATGGCCAAGCTCAACCTCTATCAATGCTTGGCCGTGGCGGGCCCGCATTATGAGGACGTGTTCTGTATGGGTCAGCACGCCATCAAGGATACGGGCCAATGCCTGATCGAGGCGGCTGGCGCGCCGATTGATCCGGCAATCTTGGCGGCGCGCGCAAGTCAGGTCGCGCTGAACCGAGAGGCTGCGATGAAGTTTCAGACCTTGGCGCAGGCCAAGACCACCCGCTCTAAGCCCGGCGCGCCCCGCAAACGGGGCCGTTAGGGCCGCTGTGAACAAGGAAACTGGCTATAAGCGTAAGATCAATCGGTCAGAGCCGTTGCATGGCCTGAAAGAAGCGTGTATCAACCGCTTCCTTATTCGTCCGACCTACGCCGCGCGACCATGCGCGGCGGTTTCGTTTTGAGAGCATGGCCATGGCCGAGATCATTTTGAATGTAGAAGTCCGCGGCCGTACCGGCACTGGCGGCGCCCGTGAAGTTCGCCGCGCTGGCGAGGTTCCCGGCGTGCTTTACGGCGGTGCCCTGGCCCCCGTTGCGATTTCTGTGAAGAGCAACGAGTTTCGCAAGGCGCTTTTGAGCGGCAAGCTCATGGGCCACCGGGTGACCTTGTCCCACGAGGGCAAGACCCAGATGGTTATCGCCAAGGACATCCAGTTCCACCCGGTCACCGACCAGCCTGTGCATTTTGACCTGTTCCGGGTCGATGAGCATCAGTTGATCAAGATCAGCGTGCCCGTGCACTTTACCCATCAGGACGCCTCGCCCGGCATGAAGCGTGGCGGCGCTCTGAACGTGGCCTATCACGAAATCGAGCTATTGGTGCCTGCCGATGAAATCCCCGAAGAGGTCGTTGTTGATCTGAGCGGTCTGGAAGTCGGCGGCCAGGTGCATATCAATGATGTGACCCTGCCCAAGGGCTCCAAGGCAGCGCTGCGCGGCAATTTCGTGGTCGCCTCGATCACCGCGACCGGTGCCACCAAGGATGCCGACGCAGCCGAAGCCTAGGCTCTAGCGTCCCTAGGGACCTGAACGGCTTGATACTTAAAAAAGAGGCGGGACCGCTCGATAGCGTTTCCGCCTTTTTTGATTTTGGCCCGGACCTGGGCCGCCCCGAGGGAGGGCATGGCATGTTGATCTTGGCGGGCCTGGGTAATCCCGGGGGCAAGTACGAGCGCAATCGGCACAATATCGGCTTTTTCGCCATGGATGAGCTGGCCAGCCGCTGGCGATTTGGCCCATGGCGGACCAAGTTTCAGGCCCAGGTCTGCGAGGGCAATATCGACACGCCCGCTGGCGAGGTGCGATGCCTCTTAATGAAGCCCCAGACCTTTATGAATGAAAGCGGCCGGGCCGTTGCCGAGGCTGCGAAATTCTACAAGACCGCGCCCGATCAGGTGGTGGCATTCCATGACGAGCTTGATCTGGCCCCTGGCCGGTTTCGCATGAAGACCGGCGGCGGCGCAGCCGGGCATAATGGCATTCGCTCCATCATGGCCCATATCGGCCCCAATTTTCGCCGCGCCCGCATGGGCATTGGCCATCCGGGTGACAAGGACCTGGTCCATGGCTGGGTCTTGAGCGATTTCAACAAGGCCGATAGCGGCTGGATCGACACACTGTGCCGCGCCTTGGCCGATTCTGCGCCCCTGCTGGCCGCAACCGAGGACGAGAAATACCAGACCGAGGTCATGCGCCTAGCCCCCTCGCCCAAGGCTGACCCGCGCAAGGCAGCGGGGCTTGAGAGCTAGCGGCAGCATCAGAAATAAACTGGGGGACTGAGTCCGGAAGCATGCTTGAAGCAGAGGCCGACCCAGACTACACTTTTGGTTGATAGCACAATCTCTTAAAAAAGCAAGTGATAGCTTGAGAACAGATGTCATCAATCAGAGTCTCGAAAAGACACTCACGCGCGCTAGGCTCAGTTGGTATCTGGCCCATTCTGACAATGAGCTGGATTCAGCCCTGACCCTGTATGAGCATAATACCCGGCTGTCTGAGGCTGTATATCCAACATTGCAGGGTTTGGAGATATGCTTTCGCAATACGATAAACTCATAGATGGTTCTGACCTATGGCCCTGACTGGATCACGAACGCGGCGACGCCCTTGCGAACGGGCGCACGAAGCGTGGTCCGAGACTGCCAGAAAAGGTCGACCAAATCCTCAGTTGACGACCTTGTCGCCGAACTGAAATTCTCATTCTGGGTTAGCCTGCTTGCGCCCCAGTATGACGCGACCCTTTGGCGAACCCGTCTGCACAAACGCTTTAGAGCCTCGTCGGCAAGGCGCCGTGACGTGGGTCATGGGCGAATGAATGCCTTAAGGCGGTTCCGCAACCGTGTAGCCCATCACGAACCCATTCTTGAACAGGCCAAAATGATGCACGGCGAGGCGCTGGAAGCGATCGGCTGGATGTGCGGCGCAACCCAAGCTTGGGTAACGGGCCTTAGCCGTTTCGATGAAGTGGCAGGGCCTTAACCCTCAAAACCACACCATCATTTGCACTCGCGCGCTTGGTCGGCCATAACAGCCTCCGACGCGCCGCAGCCAGCGGCGTCCCTGTTTTTGTTTCCTGACCCGAGGACCCGATGGCGCTCAAAGTCGCAATCGTTGGCCTGCCAAATGTTGGCAAGTCCACCCTGTTTAATGCCCTGACCCAGACCGCCCAAGCCCAGGCGGCCAATTATCCGTTCTGTACGATTGAGCCCAATACAGGCGATGTCGCGGTGCCAGAGCCTAGGCTTGACGCCTTGGTGGCCATTGCAGGCTCAAAAGAGATTATACCCGCCCGGATCAATTTCGTGGATGTCGCCGGTCTGGTGCGCGGCGCGTCCAAGGGCGAGGGCCTGGGCAACCAGTTCCTGGCCAATATCCGCGACTGCGACGCTGTGGCCTTTGTCTCGCGCTGTTTTGTCGATGACGATATTACCCATGTCGAGGGCCGCATCGATCCCTTGTCCGACCTGGAGATTATTGAAACCGAGCTGATGCTGGCCGATCTGGAAAGCCTGGAAAAGCGCATGACCGGCTTGGAAAAGCGCGCCAAGGGCGGTGACAAGGACAGTATTGCCACTGTGCGCCTAGCCAAGATCGCGCTCGATCAGCTCAATGCCGGCAAGCCTGCCCGCGCAGCCAAGATCGATAAGGAGGACGAAAAGGGCTGGCACATGTTGCAGCTCCTGACCGCCCTGCCCGCGCTCTATGTCTGCAATGTCGAGGAATCTAGCGCCGATAGCGGCAATGCCCTGTCTGAAGCCGTGGCCGAACGCGCGGCCAAGGACAATGCCAAGTCCGTCGTCATCTCGGCCAAGATTGAAAGCGAGATCGCG